>JBAXUW010000412.1:0-2155 GCA_037129495.1 Planctomycetota bacterium
GGCCTCCGCCGGCTGGTGCTTTCCGTCGCATCCATGCGACGCAGTCCTTCGCCTTCTTGTCCTCTGCAGGTAGAACGCCACGCGGGCACCCACTGGCAAACCCTGCTCCGTGTTTACCCCGCTACTTTGCCTTCTTGGTGACCGTCACCTTCTTGATCGTTACCGGCTCTACCGGCCTGTCGCCGCCGCCGGTCCGTACCATGCCGATCGCCCTCACGTTCGCCAGGCTCGCCGCATCGGTCGTGCGACCGAAGGCGGTGTATTGGTTGTCGAGGTGCGTCACCTTCTCCAGGCAGATAAAGAATTGGCTACCAGCGGAGTTGGGATCGCTCGTGCGGGCCATCGACAAGACGCCCGGCTCGTGCGGCGTCTGGTTGAACTCGGCCGAAATATTGTAGCCCGGGCCACCGGTGCCGGTGCCCTCCGGACAGCCGCCCTGAATCATGAAGCCCTTGATGATGCGATGGAAGCAGCCGCCGTCGTAAAAACCACTCTCGGCCAAGGCGACCATGTTGCGGACGTGACCGGGCGCGCTGGCGGCATCAAGCGTGAGCCGGATCGGGCCAGCGGTGGTGTCGAGCGTGACCTCGTGGTCGAAGCCGGCGAGATCGACGGCCTGAGCGGCTTTCTGGAGCTCGGTAGCGGAAGGCTTCGGCATGGGCTTGTCCTGTGGGGAAGTGGGTCTGCGAAGGAACTCAGACGAGACGGTTTGCGGGTTTTATTCAGCCGGCCGGATACTCTAGAGGCATGTCGCGCCCCAAGCCAGCCGCCGCCACCCAGCAAGACAATCTCTCCGGGCGAAACCTCGGAGGATACCGGCTCCTGCGTCAACTGGGAAGCGGCGCGATGGCCAACGTCTACCTGGCTGAGCAGCAGTCACTTTCGCGGCAGGTGGCGGTGAAGGTGTTGCGGCCCGAGACGCTGCGGCATCCGGGGGCTGTGGAGCGGTTTGCGCAGGAGGCCCGGGCCGCCGCAGCGCTCGTGCATGGCAACATCGTGCAGATCCACGAGGTGGCCTGCATCGACGGGGTCCACTTCCTCGCCGAGGAGTATGTGGCGGGCCCGTCGCTGAAGGCCTGGCTCTTGGCCCGCGGCCCGCTCGACGCGTTGCAGACATTAAGTGTGTTGTCGCAGGTTGGCTCGGCGCTTGCGAAATCCGCGCAGGCCGGGATCGTGCATCGCGACATCAAACCGGAAAATCTACTCGTGACACCAGCTGGCGAGGTGAAGGTGGCCGACTTCGGCCTCGCGCGGGTGCTCGAAGACGATTTGGAACTCACGCAGCACGGCATGACGCTCGGCACGCCGCTCTACATGAGCCCGGAACAGGCCGCAGGCAAGCCGGTCGATGTGCGAAGCGATCTCTACTCACTCGGCGCGACAGCCTATCACCTCCTCGCCGGCCGGCCGCCCTTCAACGGCGCGACATCGCTGGCGGTGGCCATGGCGCACCAGCATGAGCAGCTCATGCCGCTGGCCGCGTTTCGACCGGAACTGCCAGCGGGGCTAGGGCAGATCGTCGAGCAGTTGCTGTCGAAGCGGCCTGAAGATAGATGCGAATCGCCCACGCAACTCCTCCAGGCCGTCGAAGCGGTGGAGATGGCGATCTCGTCGAGCTCTCGGCACGGCAGGCTCCCGCTGGCGTGGGACGGCTCGGCGGGCGACTGGCAAGCGACTCTGGCATCTGTGCCGGGGATGCCACGGGCCGCGGCAGTGACGTTTACAGGCCGGGCCCAGGCGCGGACGGGCCGGCTGCTCGATGCGACGCAGCGACTGCAAGCGGTGGCGGATCGAGAGCAGGTCGAGCGGGTGGCAGGCCGTCAGGGGGCCACGCGGCGGGCCTGGCTGGTGGGGGGTGCAGCGGCGGCGGCAGCGGCGGTGGGTTTTGCGATCGGCCGGCTGCGGGTGCGGCGGTCGGAGCTCGCTCGGCCGCGGCCGTAAGGGGCCAGAATCGGGCCAGTAAGGGGCCAGTAAGGGGCCAGTAAGGGGCCAGTAAGGGGCAGGCCGGTGCCGATAAATCCAGCTGCGGGTGGAGCGGCTCAAGTCTGCTTGACACCCTTTCCGACAGTGCTAGAACGTCAGCAGGTTTGCCCAGTACATGCCCCCATCGTCTAGTGGCCCAGGACGTCGGGTTCTCAGCTCGAAAACCGGGGTT
>JBAXUW010000413.1:0-2150 GCA_037129495.1 Planctomycetota bacterium
GCCGTTGCCTCAGCCGTTCCTGAGATCGTTCTTCCGCCGGCCGATCATGTGCCGCTGCTGGAGGTGGCCGATGCAGAGATGCCGGAGCGAGCCGATCTCGCAGACGCCACGGCCGCAGCGCTTGAGTCGCTCGCTGACACAGACAGCTCCCCTGCCCCGCCGGCAGCGGATGCAGCGGTCGTCGCCGGGCCGAGCCCTGCTCGGTATCCAGCCGCTCGGTATCCAGCGGTCTATGCCGACCGCGCCGAAGGCCATCGCGCCGCCGCGGCCGCGGCCCGAGGCGGCTCTCAGGAGACCGAGCAGGCGGTGCAGGCGGCGCTCTCGTGGCTGGCGGCGGCTCAGTTGAGCGATGGCCGGTGGAATGCCGTTCGCCACGGCGGCGGTGTGCATCGCGCTGGGCAGGGGCAGCATCGCCAGGGAGCCGGTGGTCGCAGCGATCATGGAGTAACAGGCCTGGCGCTGCTGGCATTCTTGGGAGCGGGCAACACACACAGGTCAGGCCCCTATGCCGAGACCGTGGCCCGTGGCATCTGCTTTCTGACCGATCATCAGCGGCCGGATGGCTCGCTCGCCGGCGACGCTGAGTTTTTTGCCGCGCTCTATTGCCATGGAATGGCGGCCATCGCCGTGGCGGAATGCTCTGCGATGACCGGGGACTCGGCGCTGCGGTCGCCGCTGGAAAAGGCGGTCGGCTACACGCTCTCGATGCAGAGCCCGGCCACGGGCGGCTGGCGGTATGCGGCCGGTGACAAGGGCGATACAAGTCAGCTTGGCTGGCAGGTGATGCTGCTGGCGAGTGCCCGACAGGCAGGGCTGACCGGCCTTGAGCCGGCGGAGGCCCGGGCTGGAGCATTTCTCCAGAGTGTCTCGTCGGGTCGGGCCGGTGGGCTTGCCGCTTATCGGTCAGGCGAGCGACCGACTGCTGCGATGACGGCCGAGGCCCTCGCCTGCCGGCTGTTTCTGGGGATGCCTGTCGACCACCCGGCTGTGGCTGAGGCGGTTGATCTGCTCGCCAAAGCGCCGCCGGATGCCCGCAACCCCAATGCCTATGCCTGGTATTACGCAAGCTTGGCCTCGTTTCATGCTGGCGGCCCGCAGTGGGAGAAGTGGAACCAGCAGCTTCAGGCGGCGCTGCTGCCGCTCCAGCGGCGGGATTCGAGCGACTCGAGCGGCAGCTGGGATCCCGATCCGGTCTGGGGCGACCATGGTGGCCGCGTCTATTCCACCAGCTTGGCCGCGCTGACGCTGGAGGTCTATTACCGGTATCTACCGCTCCACCGTCAGCCGACAGCGATCGCCCGAGTGCCCATCGATTTGCAGCGGTGATCGCGCTTGAGCGGCATTTGCGGCTTGTCCGGCCACTTTCGCAAAACAGGAATTTGACCCACCCATCTCAGGGGTTAAACTTAGATTGGTAGAAATTTACTTTGCTAGGAGAGCCATTCCGTGTCATTGTTGCTTGCATTTATGGGTCTCGGAACGGTCGAACTGCTGATCGTGGCTGGCGTGATCCTGCTGCTGTTTGGGTCGCGGCTGCCAAAGGTGATGCGTTCGCTCGGCGAGGGCATCGTGGAGTTTAAACGTGGTGTGCAGGGAATCGAAGAAGATCCGCACTCCTCGTCCCCCGCGCATGGAGATCGCAGCCATGATTCAAGCCGGGCCGAGAGCCACCGCTAACTGCTGAAAGCCCGCCGCAATGTTTGGCCTCGGTCCGGTTGAAGTTGTTTTGATTGGCGCGATTGCCGTCATGCTTTACGGCAAGCGGCTGCCCGAGGTGGGGCGTTCGGTGGGGCAGAGCATTGCCGAATTGCGCCGGCAGTGGACGACGATTTCTCGCGATCTCGATGTGTCGTCTCATCTGGAGGGCCGCGATGCTCAGCCGGCCCGGCCGACCCGTCGGTTTGACGACGAGGGAAGCGGCGCGACGACCGCTCAATCGCCTCGGTTTGACCCGCCTGTCGAGTGAGGGCGTGCAGAGCAGGACGTGATCTACGACAATCTCGGTGCGGCGGCCGTGTCTGCCATGATTCCCCGTTTGCGGACGTCGCGCGGAAGTGTAGGATTTGAGATTCTGGTTTCTCACGTGCATGTCGTGTCGGGCAGCTAGCTCAGTTGGTTAGAGCGCTACGTTCACACCGTAGAGGTCACAG
>JBAXUW010000414.1:0-2139 GCA_037129495.1 Planctomycetota bacterium
ATCTTGTCGCCACAAGGAACAAGCCGAACGAGTGCCAGCGGCGAGGCCATCGACGCCATCACTGAAGGCCCAGCGGAGTCGGCTGCTCCGGTTTCGCACTTCCAAGGTAACGCGGGCATGGCGGCTGGCCAAGCGTTTGGCGGGCCGCCCTTGAAGCGGGTGCGGAGTTCGTCTGGCTGCTCAACAACGACACCACCGTCGATCCGGCAGTGGGGTCGTCGCGGGGATCAGACTGATGCGGGAAGACTATTTCCTGTACTGGGAGGGCGTTGACTCAAACGCCAGGGCGGCGGCACGCACCAGATCGAGGCCGCTCCGTTGAAGAGCCGGAACTGCCGCTGACGATCGTTCAGAATCACGTTGCATGTCAGTAGCCTGAAGTTCGCGGCATGGTTGAGGTGTATTGGTTGAGCGACTCGCACGCATTTCAGGCCGTGTCGCCAGGCTGCATCAGCGCCCGCACGACCATGTCGAGATCATACCTCGCCCTCCAGCCCAGGGCGGCATGGGCCTTCGCGGGATTGGCGGCGCTCACGGCGAGTTCCGAGGGACGGGCTGTTTCCGCATGCTCGTCCACATGGTCGCGAGCATCGAGATTCACGCAGGCAAACGCTCGCTCCACGAACTCCCGCAGCGAGTGGCTGCGGCCAGTGGCGATCACGAAGTCGTCGGCCTGTTCGTGCTGCACGATCCTCCACATGGCATCCACGTATTCCGGCGCCCAGCCCCAGTCACGCCGAACCTCCAGGTTGCCGAGCGATAGCCGCTCCCGCGAGCCGGCGGCGATGCGCCTGGCCGCATGCACGACCTTGCTCGTCACAAACCGCTCCGGGCGAAACGGCGACTCGTGGTTGAACAGGATCCCGGTGCTCGCGTGGAGACTGTAGGCCTCGCGATAGTTGGTGACGGCGTTCTGGGCGGCCGCTTTGGCCGTGGCGTAGGGACTGCGGGGCCGGAACGGCGTCGATTCATCGGCCGGGGTGGGCGTGTTGCCAAACACCTCGCTCGATCCGGCACTGTAGAACCGCACCGGCTTCTCAAGCACACGGATGCATTCGAGTATGTGCATCGTCGCGATCGTGATGCTGTCGAAGGTCTCAAGCGGCTGTCGAAACGACAGTCCGACGGAGGACTGCCCCGACAGATTGTAGATCTCGTCAGCCTCGACGTGCCGTAGGAGCGATAACACGCTGCTGAAGTCAGTCGGCGTCATCGCATGGATGACGACCCGGTCTGCAACGCCAAGCGACCTGAGCCCGGAGAAGGCTGCCCGTGCCGGATCCCGGGACGTGCCGTGGACCTCGTACCCTTTCTCAAGCAGCAGCCTGCCGAGGTAGCCGCCATCCTGCCCCAACACGCCGACGATCAATGCCTTCTTCATGCAAGTCTTCCCGGACCATCCATGCCGCCGGCAGCGATGTTTCACACACGGCCTCCATCGGAGCCGCATCGCAGGGCCTCGCCTTGGACTCGAACCAAGGGATCAGGATACCTCGGTCAACCCAAGATTTCCCAGATGATTCCGCACTGGGGCTCCAAGCCCGCTTTCCTTCACCCATGGCGACACGATTCCATCGTGTCGGATTCAGCACGTTGAAAACTTGCTGCCACAAGAGGCTAGAACCTCAGGGCTCTCATGAATTGGTCGTCTTCACGGAGCATCTCGACGGGGAGCGAGACATTCTCCGCCACGAGGAGGCCAGCGAATAGTCAGCTGCCAAGGACGCGGGATCGACGCCGCCTCCACTGCCGCCAGCCCAGCACGGTCAGCCCGATGCCGGCAAACACCATCGTCGAGGGCTCGGGTACGATCACCAGTTGTCCCGCAGTAAACTTCCCGGCGAATGCGTTGGAATTATCCACGTAGAACGACATGCTCTGGCCGGCGGCCAGCGAGCCGCCGGTGGCCTTCCATTCGCCGCTCCCATCACCCTGCCAGTGAAAGGTCAGGGCACCGTAGGAGCCGATCGCTTTCACCTGAGCGAAGTTGCCGGTAACGCTGAGCCCGCTGAACAGTTGCCAGACGTCGCTGTTGCCAAATCCGCCGTTGTCGAAGTCAATCGTCAGGTCGCCGTTACCGAAGTTGACCTGCCCCTCTTCAACGGCACCAGTTCCAGAGAGAGAATCTGGGGGTGGAGC
>JBAXUW010000415.1:0-2124 GCA_037129495.1 Planctomycetota bacterium
TATAACCTTCGCGGCCCACCACCATCTGAATCGTGCCGGGTTGGTACGCCTCGGGCACGACGGACGTCGCTGCAGACACGCCGACGCGCGAATGCGGGTTGATGAACTGTTGGCAGCCTTTTGTCTCCCGCGCCAACCTGCCGGCCAAACCATCCGCCGCGACGACGATCCGGGACCGAATCTCGGCTTCCTCGTCACCGCGAGTCAGCCTCAACCGGCAACAGTCGCTGTCCACGCCAGCCAGGTGCGCTTCGGTGCGCAGCAGGAGGGACGCGCCCGCGGCCATTGCCTCGAGAGACAGATGCTCATCCAGCCAGTACCGCGACAGGGCCGCCCCTGTTGGGAGGGGGAGATATGCCTGATGCCTGCCCGCGGCAACGAAAACGCCGCGAACCGCAGGGGCGCCGCTGGCGACGAGCAAGGGGGTCAGATCCAACTGCGCCAGGCTCGCCACGGCGTTGGCATTCAAAAAACACCCACAGACTTTCCGACGCGGGAGCGTCGCCTTCTCCACGAGGAGAACCTTGCTGCCCAGACGGGCTGCCTCCCTGGCGGCGATGGATCCGGACACTCCAGCCCCAACGACTACGATGTCCCAGATGTCGCGGGAGGCGTCGCCGAACGAGATCGTTTCGCGGTCCTTGGATTCGGGATGAATCATCGAATCGTCTCATCGGCGGCCGAACGTAGTGGCAAGCCGGGCTATCCCCACAGGCAACCGGATGACCGAACGATCCGATGCACCGGAGATGAACTTGGTCAACGGCACTTCCGCAAGCATAGCACGGGCAGACGATCACAAGGATAGCCAGGTCAACGGCACTTCCACAAACGTTGGACGGTTGACGAAGCAACGCTGAGGCCGTTCACGGCACGTCGGGCTGCGCCGTGACTTCAAAGCTCTCGCCCAGCTGCCGCTAGGTGAGCAGTTTTTCACCGTCGGCGCAGACCTTCCCTGAGTCCGGCTTAAGCGACCGGTGGGATGGCTGAAACGAAGGCATGGCATCTCCGAGGTGAGGGGTGAGCATAAAACGGTGGTGTGTGCTCCTTCATGATGCGGTTTCAAAGCGGCCAGCCGGGCCTCCGGGATGCAGAACTCCAGCGTCCTGCAGTGCCGCCACCACGCTATCGACAGACTCGGCCGTCGACTGTCGATCTGTCAAAACCGTCACCTGGTAGTCGAGTTGGTGGGAGTGGCAGAGCTCGTCACTTCTGCGGGCAAGTCCGAGCGGCCTGCCCTCGACCCCGCCATCGCCTCGCGAGGATTCCCGCCGCTCCAATTCCTCCAACAAGCAATAGACGCCAACGCAGAAGACCGTCGCACCGGTTCTCTGCAAAACCTGAAGCACATCCTCAGCCCAATCCGCATCCTGAAGGAAGTGGTCGATGATCAGGTTTGTGCCGAGCTCGAGATGCACGCCCCAGCTCCTGTGAACTCCCCAGAGCAGCCGATGGCCGTGAGGGTTCAGGACCAGTCGGAGGCGAGGGCTCCCTCCATGTTTTCCAGCGCCGCTGCTCTCATCGACATATTCCCAGCCAGCCCGGCCGTCTTGGGGTGCACGAGACACCAGCCGCGAGAGATCTCCGCCTTGAAGTTTTACAAAACTAATCGGGTAGAGCTGGTCTGACATCAAGAGGACGACGTCGTCAAACGCGACACGGGCGAATGCCGTTTCGTGGTTGCCATCGGCGAGGTGCGTCAGTCGCTCATGCAAGGCGCGACAGAAGGTCGTCTTGCCCGAGGAGCTCGGGCCATTGACGAGGATCGCTATCGGCGGCGACTTGTGCCCGACCTCTCGGTGGGTGGGGATGATCTGTTCCGCCTGTTCCTTCTTTCCGCGTGGCATTAGTTGCCTCCTTGGGTGTGCTCCACCCCCAGATTCTCTCTCTGGAAGTGGTGCCGTTGAAGGGTGGCAGGTCAATTGTCGCTAAAGTCTTTCCGCTTAACCAGCCTGACTCGTCGCTGAGCTTGCGCTGCGGCAGGGACGGGCACCTGCCCCTTTTTGGTTCTTTGCGTTTCACCAGATTGTCAGGCGCGACCACCAGCTCTGTCACTCTGGCTCGCAGTGTTCGTCGCAGCAACTCCCCGTGCCGCAGTCGGTGCACGCGTCGCAGACGTAGGCC
>JBAXUW010000416.1:0-2114 GCA_037129495.1 Planctomycetota bacterium
GGCTATGCCGGGGCTGCCGGCGAACTTACCGGGACGTTCGTGCTCGCCGGTCATTCCGCGGGCGGCGGCTTTGTGACAGCGGTCGCGGCCGACTACGCCGCGCAGAATCCGGCATCTGCCAACCTCCTTGGCGTGATCATGTACGACGGCGTCTCGCCCGGCGCGTTCGACGGCAGCGGCAGTTTCGCGGTGCAGGTGGCCGAACTGGATTCACATGACGTCCCTGTCTATCAGGTTGCGGCGCCCGCGCAGCTCTGGAACGCCTACGGCGCTACCACGAACGCGCTCGTGGCGACCAGTCCCGACCGGTTTTGCGGCGTGGTGCTCACCGGCGGGGATCGCCCAACCGAGAGTGTGAGCACCAGCGGGGATCGCCCCGTAGGGGCCGCCCGCATGCTGACCGCCGGCTGGATCAACGACCTGTACGTGGGCGCCACGTCGGATGCGCCCCAATATGGCCTCTATGCTGCGGCGAATCAGCCGATCCTCTTGGGCAATGCCGCGGCGACCGCACTCCCCAGCCCGGTCGCAAACATATGGTCGGCGGCGGAGTGGAGTCTCGGTGCGGACCTGGCCGCCATCGGCGGGCTGACCGGGTTTGAGCCGGGGCCCGCGGTCAACACCGGCGTCAACGGAGTAACTGCGTACGTCGAGCCGCCGCTCAGTAACGGCGTGACCGGTGTGAAAACCGGCACCTCGGCGCTGGCCATCCCGTTTGGCACCAGGGGCTTCGTAACATCAGCGGATTGGTACTTCCCGACCCAGGCCGACGGCCAAGTCTTGGCCAACGGCGTCGTCTGGCTCCAGCAGGGCGAGATCGGCGACGCGGTGGCCTTCGCGGCACTCGCCGCCCAGATCGCCGGGCAGACCAACAGCATCGTCGTCACTCCGGCGATCAGTTCGTTCGAGATCCCGACCCAGCCTGGGGCCTTCCTTGGCAGTGCAGCCATGCAGCAGGCGATCGCCGACATGATGCTCGGCGATCGTGGAGCGATTGTCGTCAGCGCGGCCGCCGCCGGCTATCAGGGGGTGCTCCCCGAGAAGATCCTGTTTGCCGGCCAGCGTCTGGGCGGCGGGTTCGCCGCCGAGGTGGCCGCAAGCACCGTCGACAACGGCGCCGCCACGAACCTGCTGGGAGTGGTGATGTTTGACGGCGTGGCCAGCCCGAGCCGGTTCGCTCCATCGGTCGCCAAGCTCGAATCCTTGGACATTCCGGTCTACCAGATCGCCTCGCCGCCGCAGGCCGCGAACAACTGGGGCCGCACCACGGAGCAGCTCGCGGCCCTGTACCCCGACCAGTTCATTGGCGTGCAGTTTGACGATGGCAGCAGCCTCGACGCCATGGTCACGCTCGCCACCGGCTGGATCAACGACATGTACGACGGGAACGGGCCGACAGATCCCCGCTACGGCCTCTACGGCAATCCCAACTACGGCACGTTTGTCGCCAACCAGCCGATCGTGATGGGCGAGACGGGGGTCACCACGCTGCCCGCGCCGCCACCCGTTGATATCCCTCAGTACGCAGGCCGCTGGTACGAACAGGGCAGAGTCAAGCAGCCCTCCTCGTCCGGGCTGGTCAACACCACGGCGAACTACACGCCCCAGTCAGGCGGCACCATCACGGTGGAGACTTACAGCACCTACGGGCAAAGCGGCCCGGCGAGGAGCACCACCGGGTCAGCGGTCCCGGTCAACGCCGCCAACACGCGCCTTTACGTAGACTTCTTGGGCGATCCCACCAGGGATGAGCCAGGCAACTACTGGATCCTGGACTATGCCCCTGACTACAGTTGGTCGATCGTCGGCGGCCCGAACGGAACTTCGGGATCCATCCTGACCCGTCAGCAGGTCATCCCCGAGGCCGAGTACAACGCCTTGGTGGCCCGGGCGTATCGGTTGGGTGTGCGGGGCACCATCAGCCCGACTGCGCAGTACCCGGCCATCCCGCCGGTGTGAACACTGCCGTGACCCGCGACGATGCCGGTCACGGTCACGGTCACGGACGGATGAACTCCTGATACGCCCGCCAGACCCGCGAGTAGGCTCGAGCCCCAGGGCAGCCAGGAGGCCCGAACGACGGCAGGGAGGGCTGGAGGGCATTCCCGTCGAAG
>JBAXUW010000417.1:0-2104 GCA_037129495.1 Planctomycetota bacterium
CGGGTCCTCTATGTCAGTGGCGACGTGCGCACCGGTGGCGGTGGACGGGGAGTCTCAACGCTGATTCTGGAAGCACTGGCTCGCGAGTTCGACCTCACTCACCTTTGTACTGTGCCTCCAGACTTGCCCGCCGTCGACGCCTGGTTTGGTTCCAATTTGAGCGGACTTACTTGGAAAACAGTTCGACCCTCTTCTTTTGAACGGTGGCTCGTGCGTCGCATTCCCGGTGAGGGCGCATTTCATGAGGTGAACTATCTATTGCGATGCGCCAAGCGGATCGCTCCGGAGTTCGATGTCGCGTTCGCCTGCTGCGACATGGAAGCCGATGTGGGAGCTCCGGGTATTCAGTACCTCCACTATCCCTACTTCGGCGATCGGCCTTGGCGTCGTTGGCTGCCCGGCGATGCCGCCCCCCTCCGTTTAGCCGGCGCGCTGCTGGCGGGCCGAACCGATCCCTGGATGGCGATCTCCGGTTACGATGTGGAACGCTCGCGGCGAAATCTCACTCTCACCAACTCCCATTGGACGGCGAGGCGCATCTCCGCACTTCTCGACATCGAAAGCACGGTGGTCTATCCTCCGGCTCTCGGCCGGTTTCCCGAGGCGGCCTGGGAGACGCGGGCCGACGGCTTCGTGAGTATCGGGCAACTCGAAAGGGGCAAACGCTTCGACTGGATCATCGACACCATGGCCCAGGTGCATCGTCAGTGGCCGGCCGTGCAGTTGCATTTGTGCTGCCATCAGGATCCGCGGTGGGTGGAAGCGAAGATCGTCCATCTTGTCGAACGCAAAGTCCGTGAGGCGAACGGGTGGGTACATTTGCACTGGAACCTTTCACGGGTGGCTCTGGGAGAACTACTCAGTCGCAACCGGTATGGGATTCACGCCAAGTTCGAGGAGCATTTCGGCATGGCTCCGGCAGAGATCGCGAGTTCGGGTGCCCTGCCCTTCGTTCACGACAGTGGCGGACAGGTGGAGATCGTGGGCCACGATCCTCGACTGTGCTTCGATACCCCCGAAGACGCGGCCACGAAGATCCTGGACGTGATGCGCAACCCTGCCCTGCAGGACGAACTCCGGGCCAAGGTCTCCACGCGGGCCGAACAGTTCGCACCTAAGACATTTCAGAAACAGATCGTCGAACAGGTTCACGGTTTCCTGGAGCGAAGTTCATGAGCCGCTTTGTCGCCCTGTGCACTTCGATCAGTCTGTATTTTCGTTGGGACCTGGCTTATCGTTTCGTGGCGTGGTTGAGTCCGGCGAGCCGTCGGGAACTGCTGTGGCGGGCGTTAGCGCTTGAGGAAGTCGAGCAAGTCAGTTTTCGTTCGGCGGGGCGGCACTGGACCGCGCCGCTGTCCGCCGGTGTCACGTTGGGGCTCTTCCGAGATGGCCATTTTCAAGGGCCTCAAGTGGATGCGGCGGCGGCGTGGATTCTCCGGCAGGGGCTGCTGCGGCCAGGCCGCGACGTGGTCGTCGATGCCGGAGCGAATATCGGCACCACCTGTATTCCCATGGCTCTCACCCTTCCCTGCCGCATTCTCGCGATCGAGCCGTCGTCTTCGAATCTTCTTTTTCTGCGTCGCAATGTGGAGAGCAACGGCTTGAGCGGCCGCTTCACGATCGCCACAAGGGCAATCATGCGGCAGTCCGGCCGCGTGCGCATGGTGTTGGTCTCCGAGGACCATGGATGCAATCTGATCGACCGCTTCGGCACGAGTACCGGACAGGGCTTTGAGGAGGTCCTGGCTCAACCGTTCGACGAGATCGCCCGCGAGCACGGAATTCAGCCTTCCGAAATCGCCTTCGTCTGGTCCGACACACAGGGCTGCGAAGGGGATCTGATGGAGTCAGGATCGGTGCTCTGGGCGGGCGGGACACCACTCTATGCGGAGGTGGAACCAGCCTCTCTCGAACACCAGGGAGAACTCGAGACTTTCACCGCCATCGCTGCGCGGCACTTCGACCGCTTCATCGACTCGCGCGAGTTGACTCTCGACATCGCCAACGCCCGCGTCCAGTCCATTGCAGAGCTGGGGCCGCTGATCGAATCACTGAAGCCGGACGGCGCCGCCGACTTGCTGTTTCTGCCTCCGGGGTTGAAGGT
>JBAXUW010000418.1:0-2096 GCA_037129495.1 Planctomycetota bacterium
TGGCTGCGTTTCCTTTGAACGGCTCGATGACACGGAGGATTGTTCATGCGACTGTTGATTGCATCGTTGCTCTGCCTGACCGCGCTTATTGCGCTGACCGCGATCGCTCGTGCGCCTCTTGCTGAGGACATGCCCGACCTGCCGGTGGTCGATATCTCGGGGCAGAAGGAACGGCAGGTGGTCATCGCCGCGGGCACGAAACACTA
Source organism: Planctomycetota bacterium (assembly GCA_037129495.1). Classification (GTDB taxonomy): domain Bacteria; phylum Planctomycetota; class Planctomycetia; order Pirellulales; family UBA1268; genus CAMCQY01. The sequence goes on from JBAXUW010000418.1 coordinate 207, forward strand.
CCAAGGCCATCCGACCACGCTGCTGATGCCCGACGGCAAGACGATCTTCGCGGTCTGGTGCGTTGGCCATGGCGGGCCTGCCGGTCCGATGGCCCGCAGCGAGGATGGCGGAATCTCCTGGACGCGAATCGACGATCAGCTGCCAAAGGGCTTTGCAAAACACCAAAACTGCCCGAGCATCTACCGAATGGTCGATCCAACGGGGCAGGAACGCCTCTGGGTCTTCTCCGCCCGCGTCGGCACGCCAACCGGCACCGTCGGGATGCCACGCATCCTGAGCGAAGATGGCGGCACATCCTGGAGGGAAATGCCACCGCTCAACTTCCCCTGTGTGATGGCGTTTAGTAGCATCGTCCGTCTCGACGACGGTCGATACCTCGGGCTCTATCACCGCGGCCCGCCTCGCGGGGGTGAGGGGCACCCACTCGTGACGCTCCAGTCGATCACGGCCGACGCCGGCCTGACCTGGTCCGAGCCGCGGATCGTGGCGGAGATCGCCGGCAAGAACCCGTGCGAGCCGTTCGTGTTTCGTTCGCCCGATGGCGACGAGCTTTGCTGTCTGATGCGAGAGAACACCTATCTGCCCCGGCCCGCCGACCGGCCCGACCTGCCTCACTCGCATTCTCGCAAATGGGGCAGCAGCCTCGTGATGTTCAGCCGTGACGAGGGCGCGACCTGGAGCAAACCCGTCGATGCGCCGCGTGGCCTGGGGGGCGACCGGCATCATGGCGTGCGGACCGAGGACGGCCGTTTGGTCATCGCCTTCCGCGACATGACCAACGGCAGTTCCACCTGGGGACACTTCGTTGCGTGGGTCGGCACCTACGCGGACATACGTGCCGGCCGACCGGGACAGTACAAGATCAAGCTTCTGCATCATCACGCCGACAACGGCGATACCGGCTACCCCGGTGTCGAACTTCTCGCCGACGGCACGATCGTCGCCACGACTTACATCAAATACGCTCCCGGCCCAGAAAAGAACTCGGTGGTGAGTGTCAGATTCAAGCTGAGCGAGACCGACGCTCTCAACGGCGGAAGAGAATGAGGGGCCAAAAAGAGTCAAAAAGGGGACGCAGCTCTTTTCGTCCAACGAGGGATAGAACGGAAAAGAGCTGCGTCCCCTTTTGAACGGTATAACATTGGTACGTCGTTCGCCGCTTCAGCACGCCTATGACATTCACGAGGGACATTGTGAAAGCCGAGTTCACCGCAATCATCGAAGCAGCCCCGGAAGGCGGCTATTGGGCGATGTGCCCTGAGATTCCCGGCGCGAACGGCCAGGGAGATACTGTTGAACAGGCCAAGGAAAGCCTCAAGGCGGCGATTGAATTGATCCTCGAAGATCGCCGGGAGGACATGCTTCGCGGCTTGCCTGCCGACGCCATTCAAGCGACTGTATCCGTCGAATGAATCGGCGGGATCTGGAACGCCGTTTACGAGTCGCCGGCTGCTACCTGAAGAGAGAGGGCCGTGCCCACTCCCTTTGGATGAACCCGAAGACGGGCGTCATGGAAGCCCTGCCTCGCCATGCTGAAGTCAAGGAACCGTTGGCTCGCAAGATTCTCAGGAATCTCAACGCCGAGTGAGTCCAACAAGGGGACGCAGCTCTTTTCGTCCACGTTCCCATAAAAGTCCCCGGCGTGAGCCGTGGGATAGAGGCCGGGAACGGAAAAGAGCGGCGTCCGCTTTTAATGGCCGTCCCCTTTTCACGACTAGACCACATCACAACTCCCGCCGCGCCGCCTCTCGCTGCGGATGCTCGAAGGCGTCGGCATAGGAATCGAGTTCCCGCGGTGTCATGCCGAGCGATCGCCCTTCGGCCCGCCATCTCCCGACGCGGCTTCCTCGACACCGAGGCCGCCGCCGACTTGCTCTCGTGGAATCCCA
>JBAXUW010000419.1:0-2084 GCA_037129495.1 Planctomycetota bacterium
AGACGCATCCTGTGGGCCAAAAGAAACCAAACGCATGGGGGCTACATGACATGCATGGAAATGTCTGGGAGTTGTGCAGCGACCGGTACGGAACCTATGCCGATGGCGAAGTGACAAATCCGCAGGGTCCTTCATCTGGCTCGGACCGGGTCAACCGGGGCGGCGGCTGGGGCCACTCCGCTGGGTTCTGCCGGTCGGCGGGCCGCCGCGGGTACAACCCGTCGCTCCGCTACGGCAACCTTGGCTTCCGTCTTGCCCTGAGTCCGTCTGGAGCCGAGTCGCCGGAGGCGGGCAAGTGAGCGGAGCGAGGCTCGGAGGGAGCGAGCGGATGCGAGCGACCGGAGGGGCCGAAGCGGAGCGGGGTTGACTGGCCTTTGACGCAGGAGGTCCTCGCCGAGCGTAGCGAGGCCAACGATTTTTATTTTTGAATCGAGTGAGCGTTTTCGTGGCTCTTCATTTTTTCATAATACCGGTCTCGGCTCCGGCCATACCGCAGTTGGAGCTGAACGCTTTCTTGGCCCAGCATCGGGTGCTGGTAGTCGAGCGACGTTTCGTTGATCTCGGGGCACGCTCTTTCTGGGCGATCTGCGTCGACGTAATCGCCGCGGGCGTTCGCCCCGGCGGCCGTGACATCATCTCAAGTGGCCGCAATCGTATCGATTACAAGCAGGTGCTCAGCCCCGACGAATTTCTTGGATTCTCCCGGCTTCGGGACCTTCGTAAAGAAATCGCTACCGCCGAGGCCGTCCCCGTCTACGCAGTCTTCACAAATGAACAGCTCGCACGCGTCGTACAAACGCGATGTCAGTCGAAAGCCGACCTTGAGGCTGTTGAAGGAATCGGGGCCGCTCGTATCGAAAAATACGGAATGCAGCTCTTGGCCGCCGTAGCAACTCTTTCAAAACTTCCTGCGGAACCACCCGGTGCATAGACACGGTCAGCTTTTTGATGCTGTCGTTGCCGTGGAAACGCTCCGGGAAGCATTCCTCCGAGCCGCCCGCGGCAAGCGGTGCCGTAGTTGCGTGCGTATGTTCGAGGCCGATCTGGATACCCATCTGGCCTCGATGTCCGCCTCCGCCGCCGACGCCACGTTCCCGCACGGCCGATTTCGACAGTTCGTGATCCATGATCCAAAGCGGCGGGTGATCACCGCCCCATGCTTCGAGGAACGGGTTCTGCACCACGCCATCGTGGCGGTCTGCGAGCCTGTGTTCGAACGATGGCTCATCGCCGACACGTACGCCTGCCGGCCGGGCCGGGGTCGTGAGGCGGCTGTGATCCGGGCCGCTGGGTTTTCTCGTCGGTTTCCCTGGTGCGTACACCTTGATGTCCGAAGCTGTTTCGATAGCATTCCGCACGAGAGGCTTACCGGCAGGCTTGCGTGTCGCTTCAAGGACCCACGCTTACTTTTGCTTTTCACAAATATCATCCAGGCTTTTCGCCGTGGAATCGGCCGTGGACTGCCAATCGGTAGCCTCTGCTCACAGCACTTCGCCAACTTCTATCTCGGATGGCTTGATCGACACATCAAGGAGACGCTGCGAGTCCGTGGCTATGTGCGTTACATGGATGACCTCGTGATCTGGGGAGCCGATCACGACAGCGTTGCCGGCGTCGCGGTGATGGCAACGGAATGGTCGCGGCACAATCTCGGCCTCGAGCTCAAACCCGCCCCGATGAAGCGAACGGCAGACGGTTTCGACTTCCTCGGCTGCCGGGTGTATTCGTCGCACATCGGTCTGTCCCGTCGCAGCCGCGTGCGTTGGCAGCGTCGAGTTCGCTGGCTTATGCGGCTGCATAGGCTATGCGAAATCGGTCAGCGGGACCTGCAGTCAAGGCTTGAGGCGGCGACTGCTTTTACCTTCGCTGCCGACGCAAGGACTTGGCGATTCCGCCAGAGCGTGTTAGACACTTTGCCGGTGGGCGATCCATAAGGCTCGAACCGGGTCAACCGGGGCGGCAGCTGGAACAACACCGCTAGTGACGTTCCCCCCATTTCTTGATCCATCCGGGATGTTAGGGTTTTTACCGGTCCATCCGGGATCTTCATGGGTAGAGCCGTAAACCGCCGCAGTAGAAGTAGA
>JBAXUW010000042.1:0-18317 GCA_037129495.1 Planctomycetota bacterium
TCGCGTCGCATCCTTGCGACGCAGTCTTCTGTCTTCACGCGAAACATGGCCCTCCAGGCCATTTTCGCTTGGCAAACACTGTTTGCTGGTGCGAGCGTCGCATCCTTGCGACGCAGTCTTCCCTCTTGCGTGGGATCTAACTTCTCTGCTTCTGCTTTGCTCCGAGCTTTTAGCACTGCACCGCCGATCCCGGCTCTCCGGATTCCCTGTGGAGAGAAAAAAGGTGTTAGGAGTGTGCCAGGCACCGTTTCCCCTCTCACTCTGGCGCGGTGGCGGGTGATCATTTTATTTCAATCAGCCCAGGTGCCAGGAGTTTGCCCTTCACGGGGTCGGATTTCCTGACCGCTTCGGGCCCTTGGCCACAGCGTGAGCCAGCCAGGCCTCAAAGAGTGGCTGAGGCTGGCCGCGAAACACGGTGGCGAATGCCTGCTCAAAGGCGACGCCCTCGTCGAGTTGCTTGACGAGCGTCTCAAGGCGGCTTGGGTTTGGCATCATCGCGGCGATAAAGCTGCCGCCGACCACTGCCATCGCCGTCGGCTCGCCACTGCCTGTGAAGAGGTCTGCTGGCGATCCGCACCGCTGCATGGCCATCGGCAACTCGCGACGCCAAGCCAACACAAGCGGTGCCTTCGGTTCGGCCTTCATCGCCAGCCCCCGGCCCGCCCCGCGGGCAAACCAGGCCGGCACACCTCTCCCCAACAGCGCGGCCGCCGTCATCTGCTCGGTGAGCAGCGCCTGCACATCGGCCGTAGCATCGTCTTTATCGGCAGCAGGCGGTACGATCGCGGCATAGACGACGTCGCCCGACACACCGGCTCCGGCGTTTACTCCCTTGGGCCGTTCGTCGGAGAGCACCGTCTGCCAGAAGCTCGACAAATCGTAGCCCTTGGCAAACCCATAGACGACAACGCCTCCCTTGATCAGCGGCGTCTGCGGCCCCCAGACATCGTCGCGGAGCCGGCGATCGACTGCCTCAGCCGCGTCAGCCAATTTATCCATCCGCGCAGTTATAAGATTACCGACGATCAAGACGTCGCCCCGCTGGATGACCACCGCCTTCTCGTCGGTGATCACCCGCGTCCAGAGGCTGCTGCCGGCCTTGAATCGCACTTGCTGTAATTCGTGATGGGAAAGCTTCTGGGCGCGGCCGGCCGATGCGACAGTCTCGAGATCCGTCTGGGGCGTGAGCAGATCGAGTTTGCTGCCCTGATCGATCCACTTCACGATCGTAGCGATCACGTCGTCGGCCAGCGGCGGCTTCCCGAGCGGCATCCGCTGCCCCTCTATGCTCCCGCCCTTGAGTTTCTTCACGAGCAGGCTGGCGGCGGCCTGGCCCGACACGATCGGCGCGCCACCACGACCGCCACGAAGCAGACGTTCGAGCGTTACCATGCTGAGGTTTGACTCTGGCTGAGTGGCTCCATGGCAGCCCGAACACTGCTCCACCAGCACCGGAGCAATATCAGCGGCAAACGATACCTCGCCCGGCTTCAGCTTCACCGCCACGACCGGCTTGGAGGGGGGCGCGGCCGCAACAGCCGTAGCCTCCCGCGCCAGAGCGCCGAGCGGCGCGTTGGGATCGGTGCCATCAAAAGGCGCGCCCATATCGATCCACTTCATCAACACTCCCAGATCTTCGGGCGGCACCTTGCCACCGCCCCGGGGCATGTCGCCGCTGAGAATCGCCTCTACAAGTCGACTCGATTCCCCCTGACCCGGCTGCACCATGCCAGTCTTCATCAGACCCGCATAGGAGACCATCTGAAAGCCCCCCTTGCGGCCCTCAATGTGGCAGCCACCGCAGTGCCGAACGAGGATCGGCGTTACCTTGCCCGTAAACGTGGCCGCAGGCTTTGCCGCAGCCAGCGGGGGTGGCTTCGCCACTGGCTTGGCAGGGCTCGCGGCAGTGGCTGCGGCGGGCTTTCCGACCGGCTTTGTGGCAGAGACTTTGAGTGGGGTGAGCGGAATGCTGCTGACATCCGCGCCCTCAAGCTCAAGGTCGTTGCGGAGCGACCGGCACTTTTCCCAGAGGCCACGAAGGGCAGCCGGCTTGCCCCCCTGTTCGGCGATCTGCTCGATCCCCTGCGCCGCCTCCGCCACGCGGGCGGCTGCCTTGCCAAGTTTGCCCTCACTGAGCAGCTCTTGGGCCGCATTGAGCAGGTCGCGGATTTCCTTCGGCGAGAGCTGAGCCGACTGGTCTTCGGCCGCGGGCTCGGCCGCTCTGCCGACGGGCTCCCCCGTGATCGACACAACCACCGCCACGCTCCACGCCACAGTGGCGACCAGCCGGATTGTCGAAGCCTGGTGGCGAAATGCGGGGCAGGGCATGACATTCTCTCACATCAAAAGTAGCAGCGGGTTCGCGTCCGTCGTTCGGAGACAACCTTCAATGAGAAAACCAGCACTGATAAAATATGGTAGCGACAAAACTTTTATTGGCCGGCGATGGCTCTCCACCAGGATCCCAGCAGGAACGCCACAACCGCCACAACCGGCACGACGATCAGATAAGCATAAACGGCCCGCCGAGAAAGTGAGATGCCATTTCGATCCGCCTCTGCTGCCGCCTCCGACGCGTCGATCACCTCCGCAGAGGGAAGTTCGAAGGTGTCGTCGGCAAATATTCCCCCCGGGGACCTAGCCGCTGAAACCCCAGCCGCTGACACCTCGAGCATCGCCAGCGACCGCTCCACGTCGGGCCGCTCAAAAGCGCTCGGTTCGGCGGTCTGCACGCCGACGGGCACAACCACCCGGGTGCCACACTTCGGACAGGGCACAGTGGTGCCGCCCCAGCGGTGAGGCACATGCAGCCGGGCCCGGCACCCAGTGCAGCGAAAGCCTATCGGCATGCGTGTTCACCCGATCCCGCGGTAACCCAACTGGCAACCCAGGTGGTAATGCAGTGCAGCGTTCTTCTGCTAGCTTTCATTCCCCGACACCTTTCCGGAGGCATCACCAGCCGACGGGGTATCGGGACGATCTGGCCGTGATGACATCCCATCGAGTGACAGAATTCCGCTGGCCGTTGCGGTGCCGGCCAGCGCTAAGAGCCAAGCCACGCCAAGGACGAGCCCTATCCGACCACAGACAGTGGCCCCGGCCTGGTCACCAAGCGAAGCGAGCAGACCGCCCAGCCCCAGCACGACAACCAGCACCATCGGCAGGAGCAGCGACAAGAGCACGCCCCAGATGAGAAACCGTCGCACTAAATCTCGCATGAAAATACTTTCCGCAGGTTCTCGCACAGTAGCTCTGACATTGACAGCCCTCAACCCTCCAAACTCGAAACTTCCAAAACACGGGTCACGCCATAGTGCAAAACAGCCAGAAGTCATTGTCGGCCAGCCGCGCGGAGCCAGTCAAGCAAGGCCCGCTGTTGGGCCTTGCCACCCGGCAGCGGTAAACTTCTCAAGGCTCATAAGGTTGACAGAAAGGCCTTGTCGCGGACCAGACGCTCAAACAAGCGATCGGAAGGCTCATCATGGATCGGAAGCAGCGGCTCGGTCGATCGCGGCTGTTTGCTCGCCTGCTGCTGGCGGGGCCGCTGACTGGGGCAGTAGCGGTCATATTGGCCGCGGGCCGGCCGGTGGGGGCCGATCAGGTCGAGCTGGTCGATGGCCGCGTGCTGCAGGGAAAGTTTGTGCTCCTGCCAAGCGTGGCAATCGCCCCCGAGACTGAGGGTGGAGCCAAGCCGTCCGGCGGCACGTCGATCCTCTCGTGCGACGACGAACTGACCCGCACCATGGTCTCCAAACGCCGAGTTGTGAAGGCCGAGCCGGGGGGCGAAGAGAGCGGCGAGCGGATTCCGATTCCGCAGCGGATCCCCGACATCGGCCGCCGTGTGGTCGGCGTCGGCCAGATCCTGAGCGTGACGCCCTTCGACGAATATGGCCGCCGCATTCTGTCGCTGGGCACCATCAGCGGTCGGCTCGATATCGTGCAGGGGATCACGCAGATCGCTCCCCACTGGACGAGTGTGGAAGGTGTTCTGACTGAGCGTTCAAACCTGCTCGACATGCGGATCGCCACCTCATCGATTCCGCGCGACGTGCTGAAGCGCGTGATCGACCAGCAGCTTGATCGCACCAATGCGGAGGAGCGACTCCGGGTGGTGCGGCTCTTCCTGCAGGCCCAGCGCTACGAAGACGCCCGTGAAGAGCTCGACGAAGTGCTGCGGGATTTTCCGGACCTCGCCGAACTGGCCACGCAGCGAAAGGACCTCGCCGCCCTCGCCGCCACGCGACTGCTCGACGAGGTGCTCCTCCGCGGCCGCGTTGGCCAGGATCGACTCGCGATCGACCTCCTCGAAAAGTTTCCTGCTGATGACGCCGCGGGCGAAACGGTAGAGGCGGTCCGCGAGGCCCGCGACCGCTACCGCGAGCGACAGGACGCGGCCCGCCGGGTGCTTGATGAATTGCGACGCCGCGCGGAGCAACTTGCAGAGGAAGAAGACCGCCGCACGGCTGCGACGATCATTGAAGAGATTGGAGCGGGGCTCTCGTTCGCCTCGCTCGACCGGCTGGCAACCTTCGATCGCCTGGGCACCGACCCCGACATGCCGGCCGACGGCGCGATCGCAATGGCCATCAACGGCTGGCTGCAGGGGGCCGCCGTGGCCGACCGCAATCTGAAGCTCGCCTTTTCGGCCGTACGGGTGCGGGCATTGCTCGGCGACTATCTCCGCGCCACTGATCGCATGCAGCGCGACCGAATTTTCACCGAACTTGAGCAGCAGGAGGCGTTTGATCCGCCGACCGTCGCGGCCATTGCCCGGCAGATGCCGCCGCCATTTACTCCGGCCGCCGAGATCGCGGCCGGCCTGCACGAACTGGAAATTCCTGGGCTTGAGGGGGAGGGGAGCTTCCGCTGTCTGGTGCAACTGCCCCCTGAATACGATCCACTCCGCAAATACCCCGCCGTGGTCTCGCTGCATGCGGCCTGGTCGACACCGCACAATCAGATCGAATGGTGGGCCGGCATGCCGGGGCCCGACGGCCTGCGACGGGGACAGGCTGCCCGCAACGGCACAATCGTGATCGCCCCGGCCTGGGCCCGCAAGGATCAGACCGCCTACGACTATTCCGCGCGCGAACACGCTGCGGTGCTGGCCAGCCTGCGGGAGTCGCTCCGCCGCTTCTCGATCGACACCGATCGGGTATTTCTTTCCGGCCACTCGATGGGGGGCGACGCGGCGTGGGACATCAGCCTCGCCCATCCTGATCTCTGGGCGGGCCTCGTGGCGATCTCTCCGGCCGCAGGCAAATACGTCAACCACTACTGGCACAACGCCCGCACGCTACCGATCTACCTCGTGGGAGGCGAACTTGACTCCGCCTGCTTCGGCCGCAACACGATGGACCTCGACCGCTACTTTCTCAAGGGCTTCGACACGACCTATGTTGAATATCGCGGCCGGGGCCACGAGCACTTCTCGGACGAGATCATGCGGATTTTCGACTGGATGAGCCGCCGGCAAAGAAACTTCTTCCCACCGACGATCGACGTCGTGTCGATGCGGCCCTGGGACCGGTTTTTCTGGTGGGTGGAGATGGAGCAGCCACCAGCTCGCACAATAGTGCTCCCGTCGCAGTGGCCGCCACCCCCGGTGATTCGACCGTTTACGATCGAAGCGAAGACGCTGCCCACCAACAGTGTGCCGGCCAGCAATCTCTCAGTGCACTGCGGCGCCGACCGGGTGCGGATCTGGCTTGCACCAGAACTCGTCGACTTCTCACGGCCGCTCACTGTCACGCTCGACGGCCGCCGGTTGCTGAAAGACACGGTCGTTCCCGACAAACGACTTCTGCTTGAAGACCTGCGGCTCCGGGCCGATCGCCAGCATCCCTTCTGGGCCGTCGTTGACTGGGAGAAGCGGCCTACTGCGGCGGAGTGACGGGGCGGCGGGCCACCTCAGGCTCCTGCTGGCTCCTCGGCAGGGAGACACCGGTGGCATACCAGCCTTCGGGGAGCGACTGCATTCCCAAGCCTGCCGTCCCAAAATATCGGCGGATCAGCTCAAAGTCGGGGAGTGTGCTGCCGTCGAGCCGCTGTATCCGCACCGTGCCGGGTTTGCCGTCACCCAGCAGGCCGTTGAGGAGTTGCCCCGCCAGGCTTCTCGACTTGGGCATCGAGCCCTGCCGCAGCATCTCATACGCTGGACGGATCGCCTTTTCCTCTCGGGTAAACGAGCGGGCGGCCGACTTACCGGGCAGGAGCCGACTGAGCTCAGAAGCCAGCCGGGTGTAGTCGGTCGCGGAGCCGAGCGTTTCGACGGCCCCACTCGTGGCGAGCACGCGCTCAAGAATATCGCGATGCGACGCCACAAAGAGGTGCCCATGGGCCACTGTCACAACCGAGTGCGGCAGAAGCTTCTCTTCGCGGTCACGAAGCTTTCCGCGGCGGCGTTGGGCATCGTCATCATCGGTATGCGGCACAGCGCCGCCGGGTAATTCTACCTCCAGTTGCGGGATCGCCATTGACCGGTCGATCAGCTCCCAGGCAACAAAGCCCTGCACGTCGATCTTCACCCTGTCAGGGTCGATCGACATGCTCTTGGCGACCGTGGCGGCGACCCGCTTGGGATCGACAGCCTCGACGACGATGACCAGCCGTTCACTTTCTGTGGTGATCGGCGTAGCATGGTCGGCGATCAGCGTCACGCGGCTGCCCAGGCAGTCGACGAGATCCTTCTGCAGATCGATCTGCGGGCCGTCCGGATCCTCCTTGACCGATGCGAGCACGTCTTCATAGACGCCTTTCTCGCCCACAACATCGTCGACGAGCGACTCAACCGAGACGAAGGCGTTGCGGAGGTCCCACTGGAGCGACGTCCAGCCTGAGACATCAAGCGGCACCCACGGCTGTGGAATGATCACATCGACATCAGGAAACTGGAGGATGCGGGCGGCGAGGTTGAAGCGATCGGTCGCAAACGGCTGCCGACCGGAGAGCGGCGGGGCATAGAGCATCGTGTGATGCCGCATCGCGTGGCCACCATCGTCAAACACAAGCACACCGCCGGCTCCCTTGAGGGCGTCGAAGCCCTGCCGGCCGAGGATCGCGACATAATCCGGCCCCTTCCGTTTTTCACGGGGCGGATTCGTGGCCCGATACGCGGTGGCAAGCGGGAACGGATCGACATACCAGCGAACTGCCGCCGTGGTTTCCGCCACCTGCCCCTGGCACTGGGCCATGATGGCGTTGAAGGCGGGCAGCGAGCCGACGCAGTCGCTTCGGCCTTTGCCGAGCGTGCCGATCACCTGAGTGACCAGCGCGGGATCGTCGCCGACGACAAGGGCGTTGCCGGCGTGCGTGAAGGCCACCCGCTGCTCAGTGCCACTGTCGCCACTCTGCGGCGGAGCGAGAAGTTGGTAGACCGTGATCTGTCCATCGTCGTTGGCGACCTTTATGCCTTTTTGCTCGACCATTCGTCGGTTCATTTTTTCGACCAGACTGCGGGCCTCGGCGTCGCGGCCGCTGGCGTCGACCAGCACGACGGTCGCTAATTTGCCAGTCGGTAACTCAACGGCCCCCAGGGCATACTCGCCACCGGCTACCTCGAGTAGGTCATCGAGCTTGAGGCCCAGCCGGCCCAGCCGCCCACTGTTGGAGGCTTCGATCTGCTCGCGGACGTTCTGGATGAACGGTTGCATGCTTGGGTCTTTGAGCAGCTGTCCATATTGAGTGCGGTTAAACCGTTGCCGGAATTCCGGACCATGGGAAATGCTCACCCAACCCCGCGTCGTGGCGGGAAAAACGTTTTCGCTCGGCGGAAATGCACCGGCTGCCATACTGATGCCTGCTGGCAGGATCGTTCCCCAGACCAGCGAGACTGCCACGACGGCCGTGGCAACGCGGGAGGAGCTGAAGGGCTTTTGGCTGCTGATTCCGTCCACGAAGAGCACTCCTTAAAAAATTGAGTACCAGCCACACAACTGGCACGACGCATCTTCTTTCTTTATCGTGCGGTGGCCCCGCTCTACTCGACACAGACCGCAAAGTTTACCCAGTGAAGTTCGTTTTTGCGGCGGGAAACTCCCCAGTTCGCCAGCGTGACGTTGGTTCCGACGTCGCCGCCAACGGCTGGGTAGACTGGATAAACCGGTCGCACCGGCCGTTCAGCGGAGGCCGTTGCCAAGCGGTGTCAACTTCATGACGTCAGACTCAGTCCACTGCCTCACGCTGGCAGATTCAAATCGAAACGCCACCACTCCACATGCTGACCAGGCAGGCTCCAAAGATCACGGCGAGTGTGACGGCAAACATTGTTTCCCGTGATGCTCTCACCAGGCCACCGAGCATGACGATGACGGTAACCATGGCCGCCGCCGCGGTCAGGCTGAGCACGATGACCGCCGGCGGCCACGAACGCGCGGGATTGGAGACCGCAATCACGGCGCAGACGAGCGGAGGCCAGCCGAGAATCGCCGCCTGCGACAGGGCGACGCCAATTGCAAACCGCAGGGGGCCGCGGTGTGGAACGTGGGTCCGCAGCCACGATCTCTGCCAGTAGCCACGCGGGCGGGGCGTCGTCCGAAAGAGGTGCTCCCAGCCTTCAGCCCCAGCCACGCCATCTTGCAAGATTCCCTGCGGCACGGCCAGAGCGACAAACCAGGCAATCGAGAGCAGGGCCCACGCGTCCGCCGGGCCGATGCCAGCGGCTGGCTCATCGCCAGCGGCCCTGCCGGGCTCAAGCACGAGCCAGCCGGCCATCGCCACCAACGCCATCGCCATTGCCAGCCGGGCCAGCAGTTGCCGCAACGGACCGCTGGCGGGTAGGGCATCAAGATGGAGAACATCGACGCCACTCCCCGGCCCACCACGCTGGGCCAGATCCATGCCCGGCTCAGCCGCAGCCGCAGCGGCCCGCGACCAGCCCCAGGCCACGCCACCGAGCAGAAGCCAGGCCACAATACCGGTAGCACTGGCCACAAACAGACATCGTGATTCGACGGCAGCCCCGACAGTTGCCCCACTGGCAACGCTGGCAGCGGCGATCGCGAGCGTGAGGCTTGCGGCATCGGCAGCCTTCGCTCCCGCCTGCCGACTGGTGATCCCGGTGACGGCGGCCAACACCGCCCCCAGCAGGCCGAGCGCAAGCGTCGGCAGCAAAGCCAGACCACCCCCGGCGACAAGCATGACCGCCATCAAGCCCACGAGAAAGCCCACCAGAGGCCAGGCCGCGCGTTCGCAGGCCCAGGCCAGTCCACGCGGCCGAAAGACGGGGCCCCCGCGGTAGTCACTGGTGGTGGCTCCGCAGAGATCGAGCGGTAGTTCACCGGTCGCCGCCACCACCGCCACTGCCACTGAGAGCATGGCGAGCATGCCTGCGGCCACGGCGGCATCGAGTTGAGCCAGGCCGCACCACCATCCTGCCGTTGCCCCCATTTTCAGAGCGATCCAAGAGGCAGGCCGTCGCGCATCGATGCGAGCGAGCAGATGGGGGGTTAGCTGCATGAGAACATCGGGCCCGAGTGTGACTGGTCCATCCTCATGCTAACGGCCCGCGTTCAACACCGTTTCTGCAAATTTTTCTTCCTCAAACGAGGATTCGAGCGGGGGCTATTTCCCCCGTGGCCGCACGTGCCCTTGGACCCGCGAGGGCAGACCGAGGATCCGCAGGAAGCCCTCCGCATCGGTCTGATCGTAGGAGGAGCCGCCGCCTTCCATCGACGCTATCGCCGCATCATAGAGGCTCTGGCTGCTCTCGCGGCTCTTCACGAGCATGTTGCCCTTGTAGAGATTCAGTTCCACCGTGCCGGTGACCGGCTTCTGCGCCTCGCGTATAAAAGCCAGGAGCGCATCCATCTTCGCGACATACCAGAAGCCGTAATAGACCATCTCGGCCACCTCGGGGGAGAGTCGGTCGCGGAGGTGCACGAGGTCGCGGTCGAGCGTCAGTTGTTCGACGAGCCGATGGGCCTCGTAGAGCAGCGTCATTCCTGGCGCCTCGTAGACGCCGCGACTCTTCATGCCGACCAGCCGGTTCTCGACGATGTCGGTCCGCCCGATGCCATGGCGGCCGCCGATCTCGTTGAGCGCGAGCACCATCTCATGAGCGGGCAACCTGCGGCCGTTGACAGAGATCGGCACGCCCGCTTCGAAGTCGATCCGCACAGTCTCAGGCGTGTCTGGCGCGGCCTGTGGTGAGACTGTCATGCCGAAATCGACGAGGCTGAAACCGTCGGTTGAGAGTTCCTCAAGCAGGCCGGCCTCGTAGCTGGTGTGCAGACAGTTCTCATCAGAGCTGTAGGGCTTTCCCTTCGACGCCTTCACCGGGATGTTCTTCTCTTCACAGAACTCAATCAACTCCTTACGGCCGGGAAACCGGGCCCGGAATTCTGGAATCCGCCACGGCGCGAGCACCTTGATCGTCGGATCGAGCGCCTCGGCGGCGAGTTGGAAGCGGCACTGGTCGTTCCCCTTGCCAGTGGCGCCGTGGGCATAGACGGTGGCTCCCTCGGCGTGGGCGATCTCCACGCAGACCTTGCTGATCAGCGGCCGGGCGATTGACGTGCCCAAGAGATAGGTACCCTCGTAGCGGGCCTGCCACTGCATGACCGGAAAGGCGAAGTCGCGACAGAGCTCCTCGCGGACATCCACGATCAGCGCCTTGGCGGCGCCGCAGGTCCGCGCCTTGGCGAGCGTGGCCTCGCGGTCCTCGCAGGGCTGGCCGAGATCGACATACACCGCGATCACCTCGTAGCCTTGCTCGATGAGCCAGCCAAGAATCACCGAGGTGTCGAGGCCACCCGAATACGCCAGCACGCACTTCTTCATCATCATCATCTCCTGATTGCGATAAACTTTCGACTTTAGACTTCGTGAACGAGCGCCATATTGTGCCCGCCTGTACCGAACCCGATACCTGCCACCAGCAGAATCCGATCGCCACGTTGGAGTCGGCCCTCGCGGAGGCCCCAGGAGGTGACGTGTTCGAGAAGCGTGTTGATGTCGTCCCCCTCGACCGCGGCGAGCGGCGTGACTCCCCAGTAGAGCGACATCTGTCGCAACGTCGCAGGGTCGTCGCTCACGCCCACGGTCGGCACAGCGCCGCGGCGCTTTGAGCGGGCGATCGCCGTCAGACCGCTCTTACTGGCCACGACAACAAGCTTGGCATCCAGCTCCGCAGCGATGCGGCTGGCGCCGTCGACCACGGCCTGCGTGATCGGGTGCAGCCCATCCACCAGAAATTCTGGCTGCGGCAAAAACTCTCCCGCCGAAACAGTCGCCCGGCCGCGGCCCAATGCCGTGTCGAGAAGTTGCCGACGGTCCTCCAGGTAATGCTTCTCGGTGGCGCTGGCAATCCGCCGCATCATCTCCACCACGAGCCGCGGATGGTCGCCGATCGCCGTCTCGCCAGAGAGCATGCAGGCGTCGGCGCCGTCGAGGATCGCGTTGGCCACGTCGGTCGTCTCGGCCCGCGTTGGCCGATTGGAATGCTGCATGCTGTCGAGCATCTGCGTGGCTACGATCACCGGCTTCTGATACCGCTGGCAGGCACGGATGATCTGCTTCTGCATCATCGGCATACTGGCGACGTCGATCTCCACGCCGAGATCACCGCGGGCAACCATCACCGCGTCGGCTGCCTCGACGATCGAATCGAGGTTGTCGATCGCTTCCCGTTTCTCAATCTTGGCAACGACGCGGGCCTTTGAACCGCGGGTCCGCAGCAGCTCCTTCAGCAGCCTCACTTCCACAGCGCTCCGCACAAACGACAGGCTCACAAAGTCGGCCCCGACGGCCGCGGCCCACTCAGCATGCTGCCAGTCGGCGGCGCTCATCGCAGCTACGGAAAGCTTCACGCCGGGAAGGTTTACTCCCTGACGACTGCGGATGAGCCCGCCCTGCACAACGCGGCAGCGGGCCTCCTGGGCAGAGCGCTGCGTCACCACGAGAGTGATCGTACCGTCGGCGAGCATCACCGCATCGCCGACGGCGAGTTCGTCGATCAGCCGTTCATACGTGACGGTAAACTCATCGGCTGCCTTACTCTCGCTGCCGCGGACAAACCGAAGCGTGGCTCCCTCAAGACACTCAACAGCGCCACCGGGAATTTCGCCGAGCCGAATCTTAGGGCCGGCCAGATCGACAAGCACCCCAATCGGCCGGCCGGCGGCCTCGGCCACCCGCCGCACCCGGCCGAGCGTTTCCTGATGTTCCTCGATCGAACCGTGCGCCATATTGAGACGAAAGACATCGACACCGGCATCGACAAGGCTCCGCAGGGCGGCTTCCTCACGGCAGGCCGGACCGACAGTGGCAACAATCTTTGTGCGGACGATCGGGGCGACGTTTGACATGGCTGGCGTCCTGAGGCGGGGTGGGGCGGACGAGGCGGGCGGCTCAGGATAACCGATGCTGAAAATGCAGACCATCTCGGCATCCGTTTGCGGACTGCCGAACAGCGGACAGGGAGCGACATCGGGCTCCGTGGCCACCGCAGGGGAGTGCCCGCACACTGCAGTCCACGGCGACCGCGATGCAGACCCCTGCCCAGCCAAACGACACCGACGCGGAATCAACAGCAGTCGTGTTGCGGTGCATCAGCCGACTCTCGCCCCTTGAGAGGCTCCAGGCGGACTCCCGCCTCTCAGACCGCGGACGCCGACTT
Organism: Planctomycetota bacterium; assembly: GCA_037129495.1. Taxonomy (GTDB): domain Bacteria; phylum Planctomycetota; class Planctomycetia; order Pirellulales; family UBA1268; genus CAMCQY01. The sequence continues at coordinate 12,617 of JBAXUW010000042.1, forward strand.
GCGTTGGCAGCGATTCGCAACCGCCACCCCGACGCCGATGAAACCGAGATCCGACTGCGGTACAGCGAACTCGCCTACCGCCAAACGCTCGCCACCCACGTGCGTTCCTGGCTGAAAGAGCGAGAGGGGCAACACGCGTGAGCCATGCGAACGACCTGCTGATGGCGTGAACCCCCGTGACAGGGGCAGTTCACCGACTGGGCGGGCGGTATTCCGTGGGAGCGAGCGTGGCCAGCACGTCCATGGCCTCATCCGCTCGACGATGGACGTCGACCTTGTCTGCGACCTCCGTGCCGATCAGGTGACGGCGTTCGTGGCGGCCTTCGGATCCGACTTCTACGTGCGCGATTCCGCAGCCCGCGACGCGGTTGAGCGGAAGAAATGCTTTCACCTGATTCACCTGCCGACCGCTTCCAAGATCGACGTGTTCGTGAGCCAGCAGCGACCCTTTGATCGAATGGCGATGGAGCGAGCGCTGCCTCAGCCACTCGGCCTGGGTGACACACTCGCCATCCCTGTGGCAACAGCCGAGGATTCAATCGTCGCCAAATTGGAATGGTTTTGCCTCGGCGACGATTCATCACAGCGGCAGTGGGACGACGTCTCCCGCCTTGTGGCTCTGCTCGGCGACACGCTCGATATTGTCTCCATGCGGCAGATGGCTGAATCTGTCGGCGTCACGGACCTGCTCGAGAGATTGCTGGCGTCTCGCTGACCGCCATCTTTCCGCTAGAGCTTTTCCCGCGACTTTTCCGCTAGAATTTTCCGCATGGTGAACCATCGACCAAGCTACTGGCAGGACCGACGGGTGATCGTGGCGGGCGGCACGGCCGGCTTCGGCCTGACGCTTGCGCGGCATCTTGATCGAGCCGGGGCCCGCGTGCTGATCGTGGGCCGCGCCAGCGACGGCGTGCAACAGGCGTTGGCGGCCTGCGAGCCGCGGCCTGGGGAGCCGCATCCCCAGCGCATGCTGGGCACGACGGCCGATTTCATTCGCCCAGGCGAAGGGAACCGCGTGGTCGGCGAGGCAAGACGGCTTCTCGGCGGCGTCGACGATCTCTTCTTCTGCGTGGGCCAATCGGGCAGGGGAGCGATCCTGAAAACCAGCGTGGAAGAACTCCGCGACTCTTTTCAAGCCAATGTGTCGACCGCTGTCGAGATCACGCAGGCTGTTGCCGACAACGTGGCGGCGGCCCACGGCCACCTGGTCTACATCGGCAGCCTCGCGGGCAAGCTCGTCACGCCGTTCATGGGCTCCTACTGCGTGGCGAAGTCGGCACTCGCCGCGTATGTCGATGCCGTGCGATTGGAGTTGACCCCACACGGGGCCCATGTGCTGCTTATCTCGCCCGGCCCGATCCGCCGCGACGCTGCCGATCCGCGTGCGGCCGAGGCGGCCGACCGCTACGCCGCCGATATCACGCGAGCCGGCCTGCCGGCAGCCGCCAATACACCCGGTGGCACCACGAGCCTTGCGCCGCTTGATCCCGATCGGCTCGCCGAGCAGGTGCTCGCCGCCTGCCGCCGCCGGCAGAGCGAACTGGTCGTGCCGCGAAAGGCCGGACTGCTGGCGGGGCTCATCGAGTGGTGCCCCGACTGGGGCCGGAGTATTTTGGCCCGGGCCGTCGACCGCCGTGGGTGATCTGAACACTCAAACTCGGTGAACCAGCCGAGGCCCGCAAGCGTGAACCGCTGGACAAGTTGCCTGTGCCCCCCACCGAATCCCCCCAGCAAAACAACGAACCGGTCGGTCACGTGCGGCTCTTGCTCGAATCCTTCGCACGGTTCCTCGGCCGCGACCTGATCCCCCGCGACGCTTCCGAGGCCGAACAGGCCCGGCTGCTCTTTGCTGCCCCCTTTGTCGTGGTCTCCCACGGCACGGAAGCCGATCCGATCCTGCAGTACGGCAACGCTTTGGCGCTGGCACTCTGGGAGATGGACTTCGCCACCTTCGTGCAGACTCCCTCGAGGCTCACGGCCGAGCCGGTGCATCGCGACGAGCGGGACCGGCTGCTTGAGCGGACCCGTCGTGACGGATATGTCGATGACTATTCCGGAATCCGCATCTCGCGATCAGGCCAGCGATTCCGGATCGAGCAGGCGTTTATCTGGAATCTGGTCGACGACGCGGGCACGCACCGCGGCCAGGCCGCGACCTTCGACCGCTGGACGCCGTTGCCGCCCCTCGCTGGTTTCTAGTTTTCCAACGCGCACTGGGCGACAAACCGGACGCCCGTCGATATAACGGCGACTTCGCCCCGCCGGCGCGACTCGTTTCCCCCTCCAGCATCTCTCTTTTCTCTTTTCTCTTCTCTCTTTATCTCTTTGGGAGCATCCACTCGATGGCAACTGCACACAATTCAGGGTCCGAAGCGTTTCCTGGAATCGGCAAGATCCGCTACGAGGGTCCCGCGTCGAAGAGCATGCTGGCCTTTCGCCACTACGACCCCGACGCCGTCGTCGAGGGGAAGTCGATGCGTGACCATCTGCGATTTGCCGTCTCTTACTGGCACACGTTCCGCGGCACCGGCAGCGATCCGTTTGGGGCGCCGACGATGATCCGCCCTTGGGAAAAGGGGGGCGACGAACTCGAGGCGGCGATCCTGCGAGTGAAGGCGGCGTTTGAGTTCATGGAAAAGCTCGGCGTCGATTTTTATTGCTTTCACGACCGCGACGTGTCGCCCGAAGGCCGGTCGCTCGCCGAATCGCATAAAAACCTCGATGCCGTGGCGCTCGCGCTCAAAGCCCATCAGGACAAAACTGGCATTAAGCTCCTCTGGGGCACAGCCAACCTCTTTAGCAATCCCCGCTACGTGCACGGCGCCGCCACAAGCTGCAATGCCGACGTCTTCGCCTATGCGGCCGCACAGGTGAAGAAGGCGCTGGAAGTCACCCACACTCTCGGCGGCTCCGGCTATACCTTCTGGGGCGGACGCGAAGGCTATCAATGCCTCTGGAATACCGACATGAAGCGGGAGGTCGACCACCTCGCCCGGTTCATGCACATGGCCGTCGACTACGCACAGCTGATCGGCTTCACCGGGCAGTTTTACTTTGAGCCCAAGCCCCGCGAACCCACCAAGCATCAATACGACTTCGACTGCGCCACCTGCATCAACTTCCTGCGGGCCTACGGCCTCGAGAAGCATGTAAAGATGAATATCGAGACCAATCACGCCACGCTCGCTGGCCACGAAATGCAACACGAGCTGGAATATGCTGGCATGCAAGGCTTCCTGGGCTCCATCGATGCCAACACCGGCGACACGCTGGTGGGCTGGGACACCGACCAGTTCCCGACCAGCATCTATCTCACGACGCAGATCATGTATTCGATTCTAAAATATGGTGGGCTTGCCCCTGGCGGCGTGAACTTCGACGCCAAGGTCCGCCGCGAAAGCTTCGAGCCGGTCGACCTCTTCCATGCCCACATCGGCGGCATGGACGCCTTCGCCCGGGGCCTCAAAATCGCCGCCGCGATGCGGGCCGACGGGGCGATCCAGAAGCTCGTCGACGAGCGGTATGCCAGTTGGTCGGGCCCGCTGGGCAAGCGAATCGAGGCAGGCACCGAAAGCTTCCAGACCCTCGAAACGGAAATGCTCGCCAAGGGCGAGGCCGAAGCCTGCAAGAGCGGTCGCCAGGAGCTCTTTGAAAACGTCATCAACACCTACCTCTAGATCGCTCTGGCGTCTCCCTCGTATGGTAGGCCGACAGCATGCCGCCGAGACGGCCGTGAAACTCGCCCGCGACGATGAAGACGAGCCATGGCGCTACACAGGCCCCTGGTTCGCGATCGAGAGCACCGCCAATCCACGGCTGACTCGGCAGGCCGTCGTGCGACTCGAACAGGTTTTTATGTCGCTTGAGGCACTCTTGCCGACACCAGAGGGCCCGGTAAAACGCCAACCAAACAAGAGCCCGACTCCGCTGCGGGTTGCGTATGCCGACTTACAGCTGACTGGTCCGACCCGGCAGAGGCTGCCGCTCTGGCTCGACGAAGGGCTCGCCCAGGTCTTTGAGAGAGCGCCGCTCGAGGTGGGCGAGATGCGTCTCGACGCCCCAGATCCCGCGAGACTGAGGGCCTTGCAGGAGCTGCTGTCGGGCGGCAAGACGCCGCGGCTGATCGATCTGCTTCAGGCCGGTCAGGCGGCCGGACAAGAGGCCAAACAGCAACAATTTCTGGTCGGGCATACGGGTGGAAAAAGGCTAGCCGGGAGAGCTATCTGATGGCCTGGGGGCTCGCGTTTGATCTCGCGATCGTCGACCAGCGACTCACGCCCGCTCGGTAGCGGTAAAAATAGGTTTGGAAAGCTTCAAGAACCTATCCCACGGGGACAGCAATCCACCCTCGTGGAGCTGAGTTTTCCAACGCTCTCAACGCCGGGGAAGGGGACCGGCTCAACCTTCCCAATCGTGGCACCAAGTGGGGTGCCGAAGAGCTTCACATTGCAGGCGCTCAGCATCTCCAGCGAATCACCATTCTGGGCCCTCCTCTCTGAGACGGAGTGCCCCGCATCCCTGTGGCAGGCCAGCGCGGACGGCGGTGTTGCCTCCCGGTGAGAACGTTACAAATCATCACGGCACTCCCTTCTGTGGCCCCGTGACGGGCGCCGCGACGCGCTGCAGCGCAGTCCGAATCGTGGCCAGCCGCTCTGGATCAACCACCTTCCGCCCCGCCATGTCGGTGACATGAAACGCATCCACCACCTGGTCGAGATAGGTGCCAATCTTTGCCGATTGAACCGATAGTCCCTGCTCATAAATCGTCCGCGCAACCGCATAGAGCAGGCCGACCGAGTCGTGAGCAAACACCTCCAGGATCGTAGCCTGGGAGGAGCTTTCGTTGTCGAACTGCACACGGGGCGCCGCCAGCGCGACCGCCGGATTCGGTAACGGGGCGAACGGGTTCCAGCGGCGGTTGAACGACGGCGAATGATCCGCCTTGAGGGCCGCCCGCAGGATGTCGGCGATCTCCGTCAGCCGCTCCGCCGGCGGTTCGCCCGTGCAATCGGGATCATGCACGACGAAATGGTCGAGGACGAGTCCCTTGTCGAGCGTGTGGATATCGGCCACGAGAATCTCTAGCCTCTGGCTCGTGATCGCGCCGGTTAGCCGGTGAAAGATGCCACTGGCCACCGACTCCCACGCGGCCACCGTCAGCGACAAGGTGGCCGTGGCTGGCTGCCAGCGAACGGCCACGAAAACACCATCGGCAGCAAGCCGGGCCAACTGGCCGAGTTCGCCGATCATGCGGCTCGGCTCAGTGTTGTGGAGAGCGGAGAGCGGCAGTTGCCGGGCGAGTCGCACCACAGGATCATCCGCGTCACGGCCCACCAGAAGCGCATCGAGCCCACGACGGTGGCGTTCTCCCGACACTGACGGACTCTCACCATCGAGCGTGCCAAGCGTGCGAAAGTAGAGTTCGCCGAGTAAGTCCGCCTTCCACCGCGTCCAGACCCCCGGCCCGACAGCGGTGACATCGGCCGCAGTCAAGACAGTCAGCATCCGCAGCACCTCCGGCGAGCCCACGTCACGGGCAAACCCGGCGATCAGGCTGTCGTCGTCGGTGTTGCGGCGAAACGCCTGATGCGCCATCACGAGATGCTTCTGCACAAGAAACTCAATGATCTCGGCCTCGTCGGGGGCCAGGCCGAAGCGTGCCGACACAGCTCGGGACATCCGCCCGCCAACATCGCTATGA
>JBAXUW010000420.1:0-2083 GCA_037129495.1 Planctomycetota bacterium
GGGGCGACCCCCGACTGGCCATGTATAACCGGGGCCCCTTCGACATCGCGACCCTAGCAATTTTCCCCGAATACATCGAATTCGATGGCGAGGAAGTGCTGCGGCTTGTGGTGTCGGGAGCCGCTGGGAGGACGATCAAATGACGGCTCACAAGGCTCGTCCCGCGATCCCCTCCCGGCCCGTGTCTTCAACGGCTGGCGAACTCTTTGTTCGCCCCGCGGATTACACGACCCATGGACATTATCTCCAATGCCGGCGAAGCCGGTGGTTTCTCGTTTGACGATTTCTCCAACCCAAACTCCCAGCCCCCGACCGGCCGGGGCCGTGTCCGGAGCGATAGTTTTGGCCTCCCCGAGCGGGCATGCCTGATTGATCTTGCGCGTACGTATCTCGACGCACAGGCCCGGCTGTGGCCGACGTTGGTCGGCACTCCCGCCGTGCCGGTCGCGATGCCAGCGACGCTGGAGCCCATGGCAGACGACTTCGAGCGGCGGTTCCGACAACAGCACGCAGAAGCGTTTCGTCGGGACGGTACGCCACAAGAGTGGGCGGGGCTCGGAATCGCCTATCTCAGGTTCAGCGACGAGGGCTCCAATCCGCGGTCGCTCGACCAGCAGCTCCTCAACGTGCTGACTCGGGCCCGCCACGACGGCATCTTTATCCCGTGGCAGTACGTCTGTGCGGACGCGGCCGTGAGCGGCACCCTTGCCTGCCGTCGTGGCTACACCGCGGCCAAGATGCTCGTCGAACGCCGTGTTGACACGGGCGTGGCGTCGTTCTTCATCGACGACCTTTCCCGGATGAGCCGCAACACGATCGAATCGCTGCAGGTCGGTGAGCTGGCGGAGATCACGGGCGTCCGGATCATCGGCGCCAGCGACGGCTTTGACAGTTCCGGACAGCAGTCGAAGATCATGCTGCCGATGATGAGCTCGTTCAACGAGGTCTTCATCGACCAGCTCAAGTCGAAGGTGAAACGTGGAATGGATGACGCCTTCAGGCGGGGTGACAACATCCAGCCGCCCGGTGTCGGGTATCGGATGGTGCCGGTCACCAATCCCGACGGCAGCCTGGTGTTCACTCACAAGCACACCGTCGAGAAGCGGGCCGAGGTCGATCCTGAAGCCGCCGAATGGATTCGCCGGGGCGCGGAGATGATCGCGAATGAAGGCAAGAGCCCGATCGATGTGGCGAGGCTGTTCAACGAGCAGAAGGTCGGCGGCAAGCAGACGTGGTCTGACAACCGAGTCCGTAAGCTCTACGCCCGCGAACGGCTCGTGGGCCGCGAGGTGTTCCGTACCACGAAGCAGGTCCGTGACCGAAGAACGGGCAAGGTGCGGTACGAAAAACTACCTGAGTCCCAATGGCTGACCCGTGAATCGCCGCACATGCGGATTCTGTCCGATGAACTCGCCACGGCAGTCCGCGCAAAGCTGAACCTGGCGGCCCAGGCGTTTGGCAGGAAGGCGAAGGATTTTCGGAAGTCGGTGTATCGAGCCGACCTCTACCCGAAGGTTCTCATACGGCCGATCTGCGGCGGCTGCAACACGCCGATGATCCTCGGCCGCTCGTCGGGCAAGTACCAGAGCTTCGTCTGCCACAATGCCCTCCATGGCATGAAGGGCTGCAAGAATCGGGGCTACAAGACCGCCGGAATCATCGACGAGGCTGTGCTCCGTGCGGTGGCGGCCGAGCTCTTCAGTGAACGCTTCGTCGCCGTCGTGACAACGGATGTAAACGCGATCCTTACCGCCGCAGCCAAGCGGCCGGTGGGCGCCACAAAGAAGCTCGAGCAGGAGATAGCCAATCGAGAACGACAGATTGCCCGACTGACGGCCAGGCTCGACAAGGTGAGCGACGCGGGCGGCCTTGATGCGATTTTCGACAAGGTCGCGGAGATGGAACGTGAACTGAAAGCCAAGCGAGTGGAACTGGCGGAGCAGCAGAGGCTGAACCGCAGGCCACCCGTGCAACGGATCAAGGAGAAGGACGTGACGGCGGTCCTCACGCAGTTGCGAGACCTTCTTGAGTCAGACGTCGGGCTGGCGGCGCCTGTGCTCAAAGAACTTGTCGGAGACGTCGT
>JBAXUW010000421.1:0-2083 GCA_037129495.1 Planctomycetota bacterium
GTTGTTAGCCATGCAGGGCCGGTAGCTGGGCATGCCCAGCTACCGGCCGCGCGAACTCCGACGGTGTTCGGTTGCCAAGGGCACCGTTCAGGTTGCAGCGGGGTCTTCGGTGTTTGAGCCAGTTACCAAAACAGGCCCGCGGCTAGATGCCACCCAAAAAAACAGCCCGCCGGGGCCATGGATGGCCCTGCCGGCGTAAAGAAAGTGGCGGGGACAGGAACCGAACAAATGCGGTTTCATTTGGGAAATCGAAGGGTCGACTCCGGCTGCGACGCAGAATGCGACGCGATTTCGGCTGATCGCATCGAGTTGCTGGCCCGGGCGGTGGTCCTCGTGGCCGGCATGAATCTTCCGGAGGCCGATCGAGCGGCTGGAATGTCCCGCTTACTTGCGGCAGTTGGCAAGGAAGCGCAGAGGGCGGGCCGGGACCTTGACCGAGCCGAGACGCTGGCCTTGATTTCTGGGTTGACAGAGTAGTGTGCGTCTGTATACTCTCACTAAGTTTTGCTGAGTTGGTTTCGTCGCAGGTGTCGCCCCCATGGCCACGATTCCTTTTGCCGCCCCGGCCCGCCATCGTATTTCGGTGGACGCGTTTCATCGGATGGGTGAGGCGGGCATCCTCAGGGCCGCGGACCGAGTGGAACTCATCGATGGGGAGATCATCGACATGTCGCCGATCGGAGCCTTGCACGCGGCGATCGTGGCCCGACTGGCTTCCTATTTCAGCCAAAGGCTCGGTGGTGCGGCGGTCGTGTGGTGCCAAAACCCAGTGTGGCTCGACGACACCAGCGAACCCGAGCCCGACATCGCGATCCTTCGGCCCCGGGCAGACTTCTACATGACAGCCCATCCGGGTCCGACCGACGTGCTGCTTGTGATCGAGGTTGCGGATACCAGCCTAGCGTACGACCTCGGCACGAAGATGCCGCTCTATGCCCGGCATGGCATCCCGGAGGCGTGGGTCATTGACGCGGCCACGCGGCGGACGCGGGTTTTTCGCCAGCCGATTGGCTGGGGCGAGGCTAGCCGTTCGGCCGGCAGTGGCTATGCCACCGAGGTGAGCATTGAGCCGCACGAAGCCATTTCGTGTGCCGGCTTGGTCGATGACGCTGGGGAGCAGGTGGTCGTCGAACTGGCTCGGCTGTTGCCCACGGTGGGCTGAACTGCGTCACGATCGAAGCCCGTGGCAGTGAGGGCTCGGCCAGTCTGTATCTGAAATGTCAGCGCGGTCTCCCGTCCTAACTCGAGATACGCCCGTGAGACCCGCGAATAGGCTCGAGCCCCCGGCCTCGTCATGGCAGGCCCGGTCGAACACCACTTGGTCTGTCGGGGAGAAGAGAACGCCGCCAGTAGAGTGCGGTTGGGTTGGCGAGGGTACAGACTAGCGGAGGGCAGGCGGCGTGTGGCTCTGCTAGCATTCCGCGAATTCCCACCAACTCGCCCATAGAATGCATCGATGCTCAATCGCAGCGCCGTGATCGTTCGTCCGAAAAAGCCGTTCTGCGACTGGTTGCGTGCGGTCGACTATGAGGACGCCCCCGAGGTGACACTCGATCAGATGGGGCCGACGCTCTATCTCGTGCCGGACTACGAGGACCCTGCGGACGCCGAGAAGGTTCTGAAGAAGATCTGCGATGAAATCTTCTGCCGAGAACTCGAGGGCTGGTACACGGACGAAGAGGTGTGGCCGAAGGACCGGAGTCTGAAGGTCTTCAAGCAGTGGTTCGATGTCCAGCACTACGAAATCGTGGAGGACGTCGGCCGTGGCCCTATCGAGAATGACGAGGGGCCGGACGAGAAGCACCGTTTTAGCGCACCGCCTCCGCCACGCAGACCGCCACCGAAGAAGAAGCCGCGGCGGTGAGGCTCAATTCACCAACGGCTCCCGCACGATGGATAGCAGCGTTGGCGTAAAAGCGGCAAGATGCCGCATAAAAACAGCCGGCAGGGGCCATGGATGGCCCGGCGGGCGTAAAGGCGGCACGAAGCCGCGCAAAAAAAGCCCGCCGGGGCCATGGATGGCCCGGCGGGCGTAAAGGCGGCACGAGGCCGCATAAAAACAGCCGGCAGGGGCCATGGATGG
>JBAXUW010000422.1:0-2081 GCA_037129495.1 Planctomycetota bacterium
CCACGGCCGCCACCACCGCTCTCACGGGGCTTGCCTCGTTGACGGTGAGGGCACGACCCTCAAACTCCTTGTCGTTCATGCTGCTGATGGCACGCTGGGCAGCGTCATCGGCCTGCATTTCCACGAAACCAAAGCCCTTGCTGCGGCCCGTGTCACGGTCTTGAATCACCTGAGCGCTCACGACTGTTCCAAATTCAACGAACATTTGCTCGAGAGCCTCGCTTGTCACGCCGTATGCAAGGTTGCCGACGTACAGTTTCTTACCCATTACAAAAACACTCCTACTGATGACCCAAAGATGCTTTCGGGGTCACGTCGAAAGGGACAGAAATGGCAGCCCACCAGAGTTAAAGACAATTTTAAGAGAAGCAGCGGAAAGAGCCTCTCGGCCACCGCGCAACGCATAACATCGACTAAAATAAACAATCGGAGTCTAGCCGGTGGCTGAATGGAAAGCAATGTCGCCCCCCCAATCTTCCAAACGTGGCCCGATTTCCCGGGTTACCTGGAATATTAGGCCGTAAATCCCAGTGCCAATGGCCCCGCCGGTGGCAACTGCTGTGACGAAATAGGATTGGTCACGATGTCCTACTTGGGCACGGCTGGCAGGAAGGGGAAGGGCTGCTCCGGCTGGAGACTGCCCGAGGCGTCGCCGCTGTAGGTTTCGCCTCCCTTGAGCGCCAGTTTCTTGACCGGTGCCCCTGCGGTGAGGTCGAGGCTGCCCAGCGGAATCCAAAATACGGTTGTGCCCGTCGCCGAATCAAAATACATCCGCTTCGCCTTCTGGTCGTAGACGGTCCGCCAGACGGTGCTCGCGATATTCGGGGCGCCGGGAGTTGTGATGCCCAAGGGCACCGACGAGCCGCGGATCACGCTGAAGACCGAGGCCGTTGCCCTGGGCCCGTCGGCCATCGGCGGGAGGGCATGGATGAAAAACGATGCCCGGGCAAAGCGGTCGCTTGCCCGGTTTGTCCCTGGCAGAAACGAGAGACCGCCGATCTGTTCCCAGTATTTATTGAGGGCCAGCTGCTCGTCGAACGTGGGGGAATTCGTCATCACCTGATACTGCCGTCCATGGTGGATGACGAGCTTGCCCTTCAGGTATTCAAAGATCGCCGAATCGCCAGACGGGTCGGAGATCGCCATGTGACCAACACCCGGCACACCGTTTGGCAGCAGTGGCGCGACCACTGTAAACGGCTCCTTCGCCAGGGCGGTCACGGCCTCGGCGACCGACGCGTAGCTGTCGAGAACGTACTGCGTCCAACAGGCGATGGACATGTTTGGCCTGCCAACGACAGCGGGGCCGTAATCGGATTCGACGAGGTAGAGCGTGTTGACGACGAGCCCCTGCTCGTTGATGCCGTCGACGGTCGCAATGCCATAGAACGAGCAGATGAGCGAGCCGTATTTGCTCGTCCACTTCAGAGAATTTGGCCCCGCGACGCCGTCGCGGGCCATGCCCCGCGGGAAAACGTAGATCTCCGTTCCGGGATCCTCCGCCCAGTCCATCGACCGGGCCACGATCACGGTGTTGTCTGGCCCGAGGTAGACACACCGCGTGCAGGCTTCGGACAGCTGCGTGGTCGCCAGCACCGCCACTCCGGCCATCATCAGGATCATTGTCTGACGGAGGAGAAAACGTGACTGCCGTGACTGCATGGAATCTTCCTTGAGGGGTGCTGCCGAAAACCCCCCGGCGATAAAGGCACCGGGGGGAGGGACCTAAAACATACCTTTTTCGGACAATTGCCCGATAGGTTTACCCTTTGGCCCCAAAAAGCCCCTTTGCCCAAAACGATCTTTTTTTGCAGGGACTGGGTACTGTGAAGAGGCCGGTGAGCTTTCACCGGCTCGGTCGAAATGGAGAAATCCGTGGTTGCGCAAGTGGTCGTCCAGAATCCTCACCATCCTTTGCCCCGAGCAAGGCCAAACGGGATGCCCGGCGACGCGGCAGCGCTTTCCGCCGGAACGAAATTTGGCCATACTCCCACTGCTAGAATCGATGGCAGTGCAGCACAGTGCCCTCTCGGCGAGCGACCGCTGCCATTTCTTCTCTAGCACATCACCTCAAGGAAGAG
>JBAXUW010000423.1:0-2058 GCA_037129495.1 Planctomycetota bacterium
TCGAGATTCTGAAAGCTTTTCGCGACGAGGGGGTTGAGCACCTCGTTATCGGCGCCCATGCATTGGCCGCTCATGGCCACGTGCTGGCCACCCTCGCCATCGATATCTGGGTCAAGCCCACGGAGGTAAACGCGGGCAGCAGGGCGGCTCAAGGACCTCGCTGATCTCGAAGAACTCGGCTGATCGTCGATCGAACGGTCTGTTCGCATGTGATGCTACAACGTGGCGGGTTCCCCCGGCAGCCAGCCCGCTGGCCAGCGATCGGCCCGTGAGCCACGTGCTGCCGTCTCCTGCGCTCCAAAAACGGTTCTCGGAACACCTGCGTTCCCTCCTTTGAGTGGCGGTTTTCCGGCGTCGGCGCGGAGTTTCTCGGAGTCCGGCCGCCTGGAGGCTTCGTTTCCGCCTCGCGTCCGGCAGGACTCAGAGGCTGTGGATATCGACGGCGGGTGGAGTCTCGACGGACCAAAGGCGACGCGGGCCGGGGCCACGTCGCTTGCGATCCTGCCGTTCCTCGCCCGCGGCTGGCGGTACCAGCCCATGCAACCTGGCGATACGTCGGCTCTCAGCTACCAGATAGAGGCTTTGGCCAATGGTGAAGCCGCTGGTTTGAAGGTGAAGCCTGAGACGTGGAAGGGTGTCGCGAGGTTCCTGGATTCTGTCCAAGGCGACGATGAGGGCAGTTGGCAGGCGCACGAAAGACTTGACAGAGCATGGTTTTCTTCTGGTCCGTTGGTGTCGACCTCCCTCGCGACCCTCACCCTCGCCGAGCCGCTCGACCGCATCATGCTCAGAGCAAAGTAATCACGCCTGCTTGCAGGCAATGGCAAATGGCCGGCAACTTTTGATTTCTGGAGTGCTGGTCACTGGTCACGTCGGACCGTAGGCATCCTTGCGGTGGCGGATGACTCGAATCTCGACGATCAACTGCGTGTCGTCGATCGCGTAAATGATCCGGTAGTCACCGACTCGAACCCGCCACCCCGTAATTTCTTGCAACCAGTCGGTCGTGGCTGCGTGGAAAGCGAGTCGACCTTCGCAGCGACACGGTCGATGATCTGGTCGGGCAGTGCCTCGAGTTCCTTGACGGCGGACCTTCCGATCCGCACCTCATGCACGGCGACGGCCCTTCTTCAGGCGGCCGACCTTCTCCAGTCGGGATCGGACCGTCGCCCAACTCTGACTTGGCTCGCGCTCTCGCGACCTGGCGGTGGCAACATCAAGGATGTCTTCCCAAAGGCCGCTCCCTTGCCGGAGATCGATCATCACGGCGGTCTTGTGACCATGCTCGTCGAACAGGAACTTGACCCCGCGAATCATGAATGAGCCTCCGAGCCGCACCTGGAAACCGAACTCTTGATAGTATCCGATCGCGACGGGAGGTGTTTTTCAGAAATACCGGAGGAGGGACTTAAACCCACACGCCCTTTCGGACAACGGATTTTGAGATCGTTTGGATCCGGAAGCAATGGTACCGAAATTTCCGCGACTTTGCGTGTTTCGGCGAGACTGCCATGACGATTCCGGCAACATTCGACAACGTCCAACAAAGCCTTGGAACTGTATCGGAACTGTCTCTCGTTGGCGGTTATGGGTACGTACCCATTCCGTGTCCCGCCGAGTCCGTTCGGCCCTTCGCTGAACCCCACCCCGCCCTGCCCACCAGATCATGCACAAGTTGCACATGTCTGAAGAATGACGTGTTTCGCGTCATTCGGCACCTCCTGTCCCTCATCGCCATCGGGCTTTGGTGACCATCCTCGACGAAGAGCCGTTGCCACAACTGCACGAGGATTCCTTGCTCAGCGAACGGGCACTTGCGGAAGACTGGAATCGCCCCGAGGAGGATGCTGCGTGGTCGCACTTGGGCGAGGTTCGGTAGCGCTGGTGCCGTTCCCCTTCTCGGACCTCTCGCAGGCAAAACTCCGCCCTGCGATTGTCCTGGCAAGTGTTGGGCGGGGAGATTGGATTCTCTGCCAAGTGACCAGCAATGAGTATGGAGACGACCGGGCGATCCGCGACGGCATCGTCTGATGTCTCCGCCCGGGACGGTCACGCCGC
>JBAXUW010000424.1:0-2052 GCA_037129495.1 Planctomycetota bacterium
AAGGATAGCCCGGTCAACGGCACTTCCTCAAGCATCGTTGGACTGATGAGCGACTCGTGAGCCGGTTGCTCCCGCCTCCCGGGCTTGCCCAGGCCCAGAAAGCGGGTCTCCGGGTCGGCCACCTCCCCCCTGAAGTGGCGTTTTTCTCGGGTCCACGCGGAGTCTCTCCGAGTCCGGCGGCTTCGCGGCTTTGTCGTGACCTGGCGTCGGGCAGCGGTCAGAGGCCGTGGATGTCGAACACGGGCAGCTCGTCTATCCGTCCCTGAAACACGTCGCGGTCGTCATGGACCTGCACGAGCTCGCCCCAGTCGGTCGGCGGGCCACGGGCCGGCGAGACGGGCGGAGGTTCGAGGGGTTCGCCAAGATGGGTCAGGATCTTCCGAATCGCCCCTGGCTCGGTGATGAACGCGATCAGCCGAATGTCGCCACCACAACTGGGGCACTGGAGTGGAAACTCCTCCCCGACCCGCGCCATCAGTTTCACCCACGCAATCCGTGAGGTGTCGTGCGAGCGGGGCTTTGCGGTCGCGGCACAGGATCCTTCCGTGGCATAACCGTCGCCCCCATGCCCACCGGTCGCGGCCTCTTGCCGCTTGCCGACGTTCCCGATCGCGAGCGAAGTGACGGCTTTTCGCAGCCGATGATTCGGGGCGAACACGCCGTGGTAGCGATGCCGATGCTTCCGCGGCGGCGGGACGAGATCGGCCAGCCGGTCCAAAAACTCAAACGGCGAGAGTTCGACGACGCCATTGGCCCCCGGCCGCGTGGACTTGCGGCCGCGGCCACGCCCGACCCAGTTGGCGGCTTTGTGCCGTGGCAGCACGTAGCGGACTCTGGTTGCGCGGCCGTCTGGGCCGCGGATCACGGAGAGCCGTTCAAGCGCGAATGGCGGCCGAGCAAAGGATCGGAGAAGGTGCTCAAGAGGCTGAAAATAGCTGGGCACGTCGCGGTCGAGGAGCGTGATCTGGACACTCGCATCGACTGAAAACCCGCTGTTCTCCCAGGCGAGCATGTCGGCGGCGGCCGCGGCGTCGAGCAGCCGCTGCATGCGGAACCACCTGATCACGCGGCGGCGGACCCGCTCGGTGAGCGCGGCCAGATCGGCCTGGTTGATCGGTCGGGCCGGCAGGAACGCCGGTGAGGCGTCGCACCCTGCTCCGTCAGCAGCCGGCACGAAGACGCCTTCGGTTGCGCACACGTGCAGGTGCACGTGGTGGTTGAGCGCCGAGCCGAAGCGGTGCAGGAAGGAGACGGCTCCGAGTCGCGGGTGGGCGGGGGCGCAGGCGGCAATCGTTACGCCTGCCGCAGCGCACAGCAGTCGCTCGATCTCGGCAAGAAAGATCTTCGTGAGGGTCCTGACGGCCGCAGGCCGGTCGGCGAGAAAACATCGCAGCCGCTTCGGCACGGAGATCACCCACTGCCGCACGGGCACCGGCGGGATGACGTGATCGACAAGATGCGCGGCCGTCTGGGCCATGTGGCGGCCGTTGCAGGACGGGCAGACGCCGCGGCCCTTGCAGGAGAAGGCCACGACGAACCCCTGGCCGCAGCCCGTGCAGCGAGCACGAGCGAATCCGAAGCAGAGGAGCCCGCACCCAAGATAGCCGCGGAGTTCGTCCTCAACGTATGCCGGCACGGGTCGCTCGGCGGCTTCACGCCACTCGAGCCAGCTCTCGAGGTTCTCCGACACGATCCTGTGGAGCGGCGTCTTCTCGGGCCGACGCCGCTCGTAACGGCGTGCGGGACGGCGAGCCCACGGGGTGCCGCCGGATCGCCCGGCGACAGGTCTGGTGGCTCTTGACGGCGTGCACAACGTGACCAAGAGAGCGGCTCGCATCCCGGTGGTGTCCCACTAGGAATGGCGAGCGCGGCGGCCTCGAGGGGCAAAGCTTCCCTCGAGGATGGCCCCGCCGGCGGTGCGGCCGGTCCTCAACCGAGGCGATGCGGGCGAAGACCGACGAGTCGCCGGGCATCAAGAGCAAAATGGACGATGTGGCCGAGGCGGTGGCGGCCGTTAAGCGGGACCTGATCGGCGAGCTGGGTGGACCTCGA
>JBAXUW010000425.1:0-2052 GCA_037129495.1 Planctomycetota bacterium
ACGACACGTCTCGGATTGCCTGGGCCAAGCTCATGGCGCGGGTGGGGGAGGAGTTTCCACTCGAGTGCCCGAATTGCGGTGGCGACATCCGGCTGATCGCGTTCATCACCGAGCCGGGGCCCATCCGCAGGATTCTCGCGCACCTCGGCGAACAACTCGAGCCGCCTCCCGTCTCTCCCGCTCGCGGCCCGCCCACCGCCTGGGGCGAGCTCGTGCAGATGCACGACGACCGGGCAATCTTTCAAGAGTCGCCCGACGAGCTGCCCGTGATCGACATCCGACGCCTCTGAGCGGTGCCGGCCTCGAGGCATCCATCCCCCGGGCGGGCGACCCGGGGGATGGTCTGCGCCGAGGCGAGAAAATCGCGACTCCGGGGGGGAGGGCAGCCGTTCCGGGTGCCGCCGATTCGGTGCCGGAAAACGCGGCACCAGCCTCACCAGCCGCACATCGGCCCGGAAATGCCTGTCGACATGGTTGCGGAAGTGCCATTGGCCGGACTATCCTTTCGCTGTTTACGCTGCGCTGGAGGGTCAAATGAGCAAGACGAACCTCCCGATACCTGCCGACTTTCCGGTCCTCCTGAAGGAGATCAAAAACCGAATCCAGCAGGCTCAAACGCGGGCCATGTTGGCGGTCAACGCCGAACTCGTCCAGCTTTACTGGGATATTGGCCGCATCATCGCCGCACGTCAGCAACAGGAAGGCTGGGGAGCCGCAGTAATCCCCCGACTGTCCCGTGAATTGCTCAACGAACTGCCGGAAGTGAAAGGCTTCTCCGAGCGGAATATCAAGCGAATTTTGGCCTTCTATCGCGAGTACGCGAACCCAGCCGACTTCGTGCCGCAACACGCGGCAAAATTGTCTGGTCCCCAAAAAGTGCCGCAACCGGCGGCACAATTAGAGAAGGCCGGAAAAGTGCCGCAGCTTGCGGCACAATTGCCCGACTCGCTGCTCTGGTCCATCCCTTGGTTTCATCAGATCGTCTTGATGGAGAAAGTCAAAGACCGGGAGACCCGCCTCTGGTACATGCAGCAGACGCTGACCAATGGCTGGAGCCGCAATGTTCTGTTGTTCATGATTAAATCCGAGGCACATGCTCGCCAGGGACAGGCCATCACCAACTTCGAGCGGTTGCTTCCGCCTCCGCAGTCGGACCTTGTTCAGCAGACGCTCAAAGACCCGTACATTTTTGATTTTCTCACGCTCCAGGAACCATTCCACGAGCGCGAATTGGAAACCAATCTCTTGCACCAGCTCGAACGCTTCCTGCTGGAGCTTGGGCAGGGCTTCGCTTTTGTCGGTCGCCAGTATTACCTGAAGGTGGGCGACCGCGAATTCTACATCGACCTGCTGTTCTACCATCTGAAGCTGCGCTGCTTCGTCGTGATTGACCTGAAAAAAGGGGAGTTCAAGCCCGAGTACGCAGGAAAGATGAACTTCTACCTCAGTGTCGTTGATGACCAGCTTCGGCACGCCGCCGATGCCCCGTCCATCGGCTTGATCCTCTGTCAGGATCGCAACCACATCGTCGCTGAATACACCCTGCGTGGCGTAGACAAGCCTATCGGTATTTCCGAGTACGAACTGACCCGAGCTTTGCCGCCGAATCTGAAATCCGCTCTGCCGACTGTCGAAGAGATCGAGGCCGAACTCGCCGATTCCGCATCGGCTCATCCATCCGAACCGGCGGCGCTCCCTGCACCAAAGGCACGCAAGGCCGTAAAGTCGTCGAAGCCAGCCAAGAAGAAACAACCGAAGAAGGGCCGCAGCAAATGATCCTCTCTTCGAGTTGCCTGGAGGCACTATGAGCGCATTCGTCTTGTGGAAACGCCTTACCGAGAACGATTTCAATGCCATGCACGGGCTTGCGTCACCTCACGGACATGGAGGCGGGGCGAGGCACATTGCATTGGGAGTTTGTAATAATTCGTTTCCTATCGATGCCTTTCTAAAAATTCGTCGGCGCACTGCCACCATCACGACTGCTGGACAACTGGGAAGGATAGTCCGGTCAATGGCACTTCGGCAACGGTCTTCCGGCTGATGAGCGAC
>JBAXUW010000426.1:0-2048 GCA_037129495.1 Planctomycetota bacterium
TCGAGCGTGGTGGCGCCGATGCACTGGATCTCGCCGCGGGCCAGCGCCGGCTTGAGTACGTTGGAGGCGTCAATCGCTCCTTCAGCTCCGCCAGCGCCGACAAGCGTGTGCAACTCGTCGATAAAGAGAATCGTATTTTTAGCGCGGCGGACCTCGTTCATCACCGCCTTAATGCGCTCTTCAAACTGGCCGCGATATTTCGTGCCAGCTACCATCATTGCCAGGTCGAGCACCACGATCCGCCGGTCGGCCAGCAGTTCGGGTACGCTGCCGTCAATGACCCGCTGGGCGAATCCCTCCACGATCGCCGTCTTGCCGACACCGGCCTCGCCGAGCAGCACAGGGTTGTTTTTTGTGCGGCGGCAGAGAATCTGGATTGCACGTTCGATCTCTTTTTCGCGGCCAATCACTGGGTCGAGCTTGCCCTGACGGGCGAGTTCGGTGAGGTCGCGGCCAAAGCTGTCGAGAGCCGGCGTCTTGCTCTTGCCCCCCTTCGCCGTGGGCTCGCCACCACCGCCAGCACCAGCCCCGGCCGGCTGCCGGCCACCGCCCATGCCGGCCCGTTCACCCCCCTCCTCCATGCCGTGACCAAGCAGATTGAGCACCTCCTCGCGGACGTCCTCCAGCTTGAGACCCAGATTCATCAGCACCTGGGCGGCTACGCCCTCCTGCTCCCGCAGGAGGCCTAAGAGGATGTGCTCTGTGCCGACGTAGTTGTGGTTAAGGTTACGGGCTTCCTCCATCGAATATTCGATCACCTTCTTGGCCCGGGGAGTCTGGGGGAGTTTGCCCATCGTGACCATGTCGGGGCCGCTCTGCACCAGTTTCTCAACCTCCATGCGGATCTTCCGCAGGTCGATGTCGAGGTTTTTGAGGACGTTGGCGGCGACGCCGCTCCCCTCCTTAATAAGGCCGAGGAGCACATGCTCGGTGCCGATGTATTCATGGTTGAACCGCTGAGCTTCCTGGTTGGCCAGTTGCATCACTTTGCGGGCTCGGTCGGTGAAACGCTCGTACATGAAAATGGTCCCTTCGTGAATCGGCCCACAATCCGCGACCGGACGGCGACAACGCCCGGCTACGCAGGACCTTCGAATGCCATTGCGGCAGTCGCTCGGCCCTTGTCTTCTAGTCCTTCTCCACTGTGCAAACCTTACGCCAAAGGCCGCCGGATTTTCCAGCTGAGTGGTGACAATGGATTTTAGGCCAGACCGCAGTGGTTGTCTGTGGTGAAGCGCAACAGTCGGCGAAAACAGCGGTTTTAGGCGGCCCGACCGGACGCGATCGCGTCGCTGGACGTCGACTGGTCGTTGAGGGGGAGGGGCAGCGTGTCAGGGGCCGCTGGACCCTCCGGATCCCGGCGGGCAGCAACCCGCTCGAGTTCTCGGGCAATTGTGCCCCGCCATGGCCCAGCCGCATCGCTGCGGGAGAGTGCCTCAAGCGCCGCGGCCGCCTCGTCGCAGCGGCCAACCCGCCGCAGGAGCGTGCCGAGGAGCAGTTGCGCCTCGCCGTCGGTGGGAGAGATTTCAAGCAGCGTACGGAGGCAAGTTTCGGCGGCCAGCCAGTCGCGGGCCAGATAGGAATCCCGCGCTGTTACGAAGAGTTTGTCGGTGGCGGCGTCGCGGCCCTGCGGAATTGGCGGCGGAAATGCCGTGATGGCCGAGGCCGTGGCGATTAGCCAGACCGCGGCCGTGGCTGTCCAAAGCGCCAGCGACAGTCGGAAGTCGACCAGTTCCGACCAGATCCAGGTCGTGAGCACAGCCATGTCGACCGCCAGAGCAAAGGCCAGCGCAAGCACCAGCCCGGCGAGGCTGCCCCTCAGCCACAGCCACGGCATACCGGGCCAGACCAGCGTCAGGTAACGTGCGAAGCCCATGGCACGGAGTCTCAGGATTCTGAGTGGATCGATCGAATGAGCCGGGGTTCAAAACAGCGGGCGGGAGAGTGTAGGTTCGCGGGCTGGTTTCTCCAAGGGATCTGCGGAGGTAGAAAGAGAGCATGAAAAGCAGCGAAACCGAGCAATCTGGCGCGACGGCTGGCGCGACGGC
>JBAXUW010000427.1:0-2045 GCA_037129495.1 Planctomycetota bacterium
CCCCTCAGCCAGCGCCCCGCCCAAGACGCCCGTGCCGCCGACAACGACGGCCGTGCAGCCCTTGAGTCCAAAGAGGTTTTCAAGAAAAGAGTCAGCCATCTGCGTGGTTCCTTTGCTTGAGTCGGCTTGTTGGATGCCCGTTCAGCCCACCGGCCGACGGAGCTCGAGCCACTCGCTGTGGAAGCTGCCCGGCTTATCGATGCGCTCGTACGTGTGGGCGCCGAAGTAGTCACGCTGCGCCTGGAGGAGGTTGGCGGGCAGGTTGGCGTGGCGGTAGCCGTCGTAATAAGCCAGGGCTGCCATGAAGCCCGGCACCGGCACGCCGATCGTTGCCGCGGAGGCGACAACGTGCCGCCAGGCCTTCTGGCTGTCGGCCAGCGCCTGCTGAAAGTAAGGGGCGAGCATGAGGTTTTCGAGCTTCGGTTCGGCGTCGTAGGCCTCGGCAATCCGATCGAGAAACTGCGCCCGGATAATGCAGCCGCCCCGCCAGAGCATGGAGATCGAACGGTAGTCAAGATCCCAGTCGTTTTCCTTCGCGGCGGCGGCCAGTTGCACGAAGCCCTGAGCGTAGCTGGCGATCTTCGAGGCATAGAGCGCCTGGCGGACCTGCCCGACGAACTCAGGAGTGCTGCCATGATTCTGCATGTCGGGGCCCTTCAGCACGGCCGAAGCCCGGGTGCGGGCGTCTTTCATGGCCGACAGGCAGCGGGCATAAACCGCCTCGGTGACGAGTGTGCTGGGCACGCCCATGTCGAGGGCCAACTGGCTCATCCACTTGCCGGTGCCCTTGGCGCCTGCCTTATCGAGGATCTTATCGACGACATAGTCACCAGAGTCGGGCTCGCGGGCGGTGAAGATATCGCGGGTGATCTCGATTAAGTAGCTGTCGAGTTCACCGCGGTTCCACTCGTCAAACACTTTTGCCAACTGGTCATTGGAGAGGCCGGCGGCCTGCTTGAGCAGCCAGTAGGCCTCGCAGATCAGTTGCATGTCGCCGTATTCGATACCGTTGTGCACCATCTTCACGTAGTTGCCGGCGCCCCGCGGGCCTACCCAGTCGCAGCAGGGAATGTCGCCCTTGGGGCCCACCTTCGCGGCGATCGCCTGAAAGATCGGCTTTACGAGCGGCCACGCCGCCGGGGAACCGCCGGGCATCAGGCTCGGACCCTTCAGTGCGCCCTCCTCGCCGCCGGAGACGCCAGTACCTATATAGAGTAGGCCCGCGGCCTCGACCTCCCGCGTTCGCCGGTCGGTGTCGGAGGGGAGCGTGTTGCCGCCGTCAATGAGCACATCGCCCTTGGAGAGCAGGGGGGTAAGCGTTTTGATGAGGTCGTCGACGGCCGGACCGGCCTTGACCATCATCATCACCTTCCGCGGGGGCTTCAGCGCCGCGACGAGTTCTTCAAGCGTGTGGCAGCCGACCACATGAGGCTGGTTGCCCCGGGCGGCAAGGAAAGCGTTGGTAACACTCGCGGTACGGTTGTAGACGGCGATGGTGTAGCCGCGGCTGGCGATATTGAGGGCGAGGTTTTCACCCATGACAGCTAGGCCAATGAGGCCGATGTCGCACGAAGCCTGCTTGGTCATCTGAATCGATTTTCCTGCGGAGGGGGCGGTTTTTCAAAACAGAGGGAATTCGCGGGTCGCCGAGACTCTAACGCGAGACTATATCGGTTGTATCGGTCCAGGGCCAAAGACCGAACGTTCCGGCCGGTGATCGCTGGGAAACCCCGGCTCCTGTCGGAGCTATTAAGAAGACGGATTGAAGGAACGGGGCCTTGCGAGCCGATTCCTAGAAAACACCGGAAGAGCCGGGTTTTGCGGAGGAACCGGCCAAGTCAACCTGACAACTACAGCTTGACCAAACAACCCAGCCTCACGTAGCGTGGATAGCGTTGGAAAAACCAAACGACCTCGTTTGAACAAAACACTGTTCGGATGAACCGTCTGCGGCTTAATACCTTCATAAGTGGCTCCGTAGCCAAGTGGCTAAGGCAGCGGATTGCAAATCCGCCATCGTCGGTTCGACTCCGACCGGAGCCTCT
>JBAXUW010000428.1:0-2025 GCA_037129495.1 Planctomycetota bacterium
CAGTAGCAGCGCCGGGTGGGGGTCAAATGTGAATGCCACAGCGGGCACATCGAGCCGCCGGGCGGCCGCACAGACCTGCCGAACGATCGCCGCATGGCCGAGGTGCACGCCGTCGAAATTTCCCACCGTGACAGCGCATGCGGGAGCGGCGGGGTTCCAGCGAGGGGTGGCGGCGGCGGCGGCAGGGAACGGCAGGTGGAGCACAGTGGCAGCGGATGGGGTGGGCGGAGCCAGTCCTAATGATAGCCTATGGGTCACGGCGGTCTGCGCACCGGTCCTCTGGCCGAAGGTATAGTTAGGAGTTGCTCTTCCTCAGGAGTCTTCATGTCCGCCGAACCTAGCGAAGACAAACAGATCTACCTCTCGGCCGAGATGGCCTGCCGGCTGGCGGCCATCGACATTGGTTCCAACAGTGTGAGGCTGCTGGTTGCCGAGGCCCTGCGGGGCGGCAACTACCGGATCCTCGACGAGGAGCGGGAGCCGACGCGACTGGGTCGGAGCGTGTCTTCGAAGGGCCAACTTGACGACGAGTCGATGGAGCAAACGATCACGGCGCTCCAGACCTTTAAGCAGATCGCCGCTGGCTACCAGGCCACCAGCCTGCGGACGATTGCTACCTGCGCCGTCCGCGAGGCCCGCAACGGCCCGGAGTTTTGCCGTCGCGTCCGTGAGCAGGTGGGGCTTGAGGTGGAGGTGATCTCGGGCGAACGAGAGGCCCGCCTCGCCTTCTCCAGCGTGCAGCATGCCTTCGATCTCTCTGGCAAAAACGTCATCGTTGCCGACATCGGCGGCGGCAGCACTGAAATCGTGTTTGCCACCGGCAATCTCATCGAATCGATCTTCTCGACGCCGCTGGGCGCCGTCCGGCTCACCGAACAGTTCGGCCTTGGCGAGGGGGCGGCCGTGGAGAATTTTCAGCGTGACTTAGCGCGACTGGATCAGGAGATTGGCCTGTGCCTGAAGAAGCGGACGACACGGCCTCTCTTCGCGCCGCATTTCCTCATCGGCTGCGGCGGCACGTTCACCACGCTGGCCGAACTGATCATGGCCACCAAGAAAGAGGTCGACACGCCGGTCGCCGGTTACAAGGTGTCGCATGCTGAGGTGCGGCACCTGCTTGACCGCTTGCTGAAAGTCCCGCTGCGATCGAGGCGGAGCATGGCCGGCATGACGCCCGACCGGGCCGACATCATTCTCGCTGGCCTTTCGATTGTCGATGCCCTCATGAAGCGGTTTCGGGTCAATGCGCTCTTGATCCACACCCGTGGCGTCCGCGATGGCCTGGTGCGGGAGATGATCGACGACGCCGTCGGCATGACGGACGATGATCCGGCCCATCGCGACGTGGCGATTGAACGTCTGGCTGCGGCCTGCTCGGGTGAGCTTGAGCACGGGAGAGCTGTCGCGCTCCTCGCGGGCCGCATCTTCGACCAACTCTCCGCGCCGCTGGAGCTGGTTCCAAGCGACCGGTCGCTCCTGGAATTCGCTGCCCGGCTGCAGGACGTGGGCTACGTGATCAACTACGACCAGCATCACAAGCACAGCTATCACCTCATTCGCAACAGTCGCCTCCCCGGCATCCGGGCCCACGATCTGGAATTGATCGCGAACGTGGCGCGGTATCACCGCGGTGCGCATCCCAAGCGGAAGCACGAAAACCTCGCGAGACTCTCCCCAGAAGACCAGCGGCGCGTGCAGCAATTGGCTTCCATCCTCCGACTGGCCGGCGGCCTTGACCGCAGCCGTTCCCAGCAGGTTCGCGATGTGCGGGTGCGGCTGGAGAACGGCTGCGTGTTGATTGACGTCGTCGCTGAGCAGGAGCCACTGGTCGACATCTGGGGTGCCCAGCGGCGGACCGATCTCTTCGAGACGGTGTTCAGCCTGCCGGTCGCGATCCAATGGGCGAGCGCTCCCCCTGCAGCTGCCGGCAACGGCAACGGCAACGGCAAGCCCGCCCGCCCGCGGCGCCGACGCCGCGGCAGCGAGCCGGAAGCGGAAGCCGAACAGGTTTGACCAGCGGACAAG
>JBAXUW010000429.1:0-2022 GCA_037129495.1 Planctomycetota bacterium
GCTGGAGCCCAGACGGGCATCCGATTGATCGAGCGGCTTGTCCGGTACATGCGGCACTCAGGGCATGGACCAGTTTCAGTAGATGCGATTGCCGCCCGCGAGCCGTTCGCACGCTCCTCCGGTGAAGAGATTCGGGCGGCATGCACATGGTTGATCCAGCAGGGGCATGGCGAGTGGTTGGACGAACCGCAAGACACGTTCCGCTTGCTTACAGTCAGCAAGCCATCGGTGGCAAAGCATCGCGTCGACAGGGCACGAAAGGCGGTGCGAGCATAACCAGTTCAAGCCCACTCACTTTTTCCACCGCTCCGCCAGCCAACCCGACTACGGCCGGCTGAACCCAACCAATTACGGAACAGCGTGCTGCCCGGACTCCTGCGGTCGCACGCCCGTGCAATGCCCACCTTAATTGCTTCGCATTCGTGGCAACCAGATTCCAGCTGCCACTCTTTAGGTTTCGCTTGGTAGACCTCGAAGCGATCATCGACGGGCGATCCCACGAACCCCTACTAACACATAAATCAAATGATCATTTCCCATCGACCCAAGGTCCATTGCAACCATGATCCGTTTCCAAGACTTGTCCAACGAACCGCTGATGAGTATTCCCGATGCTGCGACGCACCTCGGAAAACTCACCGGCCGGAAGCCGCACGTCTCGACCCTATGGCGATGGTGCCTGAAGGGCTGCCGCGGCGTAAAGCTTGAAAGCATCTGTATTGGCGGCAAGCGATTCGTGACCCGCACCGCGATTGAAAGATTCGTTGAGAAGTCCACCGCGAAACAAACCCCTTCCGATATCACGGTGGTCACGATGACGCCCCATGCCCCGCCTCACGTCGTGCGTCACAACGAGCGGAGACGTGCGGAGATCGAAGCCGCTCGCCGGAAGCTCGACGAACTCACCGGCGTGAACAAGCCGCGTGGCACCGGGCCGCAGAACCCTACCCGATCTGCCTGATCACCTTGGCGGCAAGCTCCTCGTTCCTTTCGGCGTACACCTGCGTGATGTCCGCCGACGCGTGCCCAAGCACCACCTGTGCTGCCTCGAGCCCGAACTTCTTTCGAACCTCCGTCCCCGCAGTGTGCCGCAGCCGGTTCGGAGCCCAGTCCTCAACCGGCTTGGCATTCGGATTCTTGAGCTTCAGTTCTGCGTTGAGTTGCTCGACAGCCCGGGTGATCGCCCTCCTGTACGACGCGGTATCGTAAAGGTCTCGCGGACGGCGACGACCATTCGCCTTCGGCTTGCGGGCCCGCTGCGACGGCGTCATGGGGGACTGTCGCTCGAGCCGTCGGATCGCACTGCGACGTTCTTCAGACTCGGCCGGCGAAAAGCAGAACGCCTTTCCATCACGCAGGAGGTATCGTTTCAGTAACGTCTGGGCTCTTGGTCCGATCATGATCACTCGTTCCTTGCCACGCCAGCTGGTCTTGTGCGTCGGCGGCCGCCATTTCCAGACCACCTGAGACTTGTCGATGTCGCTGGGGCGGAGCTTGCAGACCTCGCCGGGCCTCGACCCCGTGAGTCGCTGCAGCCGGACCATATCGGCAACGATTTCCGAGAGATAAGGAAGCGTGGCATCGACAACTGCATCGTCCACCGGCTCGATGGGCGGTAGTTCCGGGGCACTCGTGCGTCCGTGCCGCAACGGTTCGACGGTCTTCAGCGAATTGTGCGTGCCGCGAGGAACGAGTTCCTGCGACTCGGCCCACTGGAACAGCCGGCGTACGTGTTTGACGATGGCGTTGCACCCCACTCGGGCCCGACCCCGTGCAGCCTCGGAGTCTCGGATCATGCCGAGCTTGCGTGGCCCAAAGGCGGAGGCGAGCGTGTCGTCAAAGGGCCGAAGAGCCCGCACGGCCTGCAGTGCGTTGTCGTAGGTGCTCGTCCGTTTGCCGTCAGGAGTTCTGTAATAGGTGCGGCAGTGCTCGACATAGAGCGACGCCAGTTCCGCCACCGTGGGCTCGTTGGGAATGCAGTCACTATCTGTGGCTTGCACCGACGGGGTATCGATGGCCACG
>JBAXUW010000043.1:0-17977 GCA_037129495.1 Planctomycetota bacterium
TGGAAAACTTATCCCACAACTTATCCCACAACTTATCCCACAACTTATCCCACAAGGCGATTTTTTAGAGCTTGCCGTTCCTCTCTTATCCCACTTGAAGTCCGCAATTAATCGAAATTGCGGGGTCGGGCCGGGGCCATCCGGCGGCGGCCGCCGAGGAGTGCTCGTAGTCCGAAGAGCATCAGCGCAACTCCGCCCGCGGCCGATAGCATGGCCTGCCCGTTTTTGCCGAAGTCGAAAAGCGCGGAGAGTTCAGCCGCCGTGGGTAGGGCCGCGACAATCGGTCTCGGACCGTTCTGTGGGGCCAAGACTTGAGTCGATGGCTGTGCGGGGCTGTCGATCGCGTTAGACGTGACGGACGTGGCGGCCGCCATCCTGAAGGGCGGCGCGGGGGCCGGGCCGCTCTGGCCTTGTTCGACCGCCAGGGCGGCAGCGTAGGCCGCGGCGGCGGCGGGCGTGAAGCCGGTCGAGCCGACGCTCGCCAAAAACGTCCGGAGCCGTGTCGAGCAGCTACCGATCGTATGACCGCTGTTTTGTCCAAAGAGCACGCCTGCCAGTTCGCCGCGTTCATTGAGGATCGGTCCGCCCGAGTCGCCCTGCCTAGCCCCTGCCGACAGCTCCACAAACTCCTTCGGATAGCCCGTGCCGGGGGAGAGATATTCAGTGCAGCGGCCGGTTTGGGCGCGATATGGCCCGCGGCCGTAGCCGGCGATCGTGAGCAGTTCGCCGGGGGCGGGCGGTGTGGCGGCCAGAGGAATCGGCGTTGCCAGCGGCTTCCAGATGACCAGCGCCGCCAGATCCCAGGCTTCGTCCCAACGAACGACGGTGCCGGCCGTCTGAAAGCCGTCGGGAAATTGTACCAGCACCGCCGACCGGCTGTCGCGGACGACATGCCAGTTGGTGAGCACGATCGCCTGCTCGCGGTTGGCATCGACGAGCACGCCCGAACCGAGCGACGCTCCCGCCTGTTCCGCGGCGACGATCCGCACCACCGCCGGATGCGGCGTCTGCCCGCTGAGCAAATAGTCAGAGAAGACTTCCGGCGCCCAGTCGGGGCTAGACGGCTGGGTGCCGCCCGAGCCGAACGGCTGCTGGGCTGAGGCGGACAGACAGCCAAGGCCCAACGCCCAGGCTATAACGAGCGTGCAGAGACTCTCAGGCAGCCAGTAGCAACGGCGTCGCATGGGAGGTTTCCCGCCGAAGGCTACCGCGTGTTGCCTCGCGTGGCCTGACGACGCGTCTCCCGATTCATGATCCGTTCGAGGAGTTCGCGACGGAGGCGTTCCCGTTCGCGGAGGGCTTCCGTCGCGGCTGGGGTCGCGGTCGACGGGGTGGCTAGAAGGCCATTCTGATGGCTGATCATTGGCAATGCTCCTACCTGCTGGGCGGCGACCGGCCATCGCCGCATCGCTAGGTATCGCCCCGAGGCAGCCGCCGTTGGCAAGCAAAATTCTGGGCTCGGCGTAGCTGGCGTAACCGGCAGGGTTTGCCATGCAGGCAAGCTTTTAAGCGGACAAGTTGGAAAACTTATCCCACAGAAGGTCCCCGGTCACTTCCTTCCTAAGTGGAGGCGAGTTTTCCAACTTGCCGGTCCCCTCTTCAGGTCGGAAAGAGGATCGCTTTAAAACTTTAGCCCACTGAAGAAGCGGCCGCCACGTGAAATCCTGCGGCGCGGAGGCGTTCATGGAGCTTCACAACGTGGTCGCGGTCGGACGTCTCGACGGTCACCTCCACGCTCGTCATAAACACATCCGGCCCCGAGAAGGCCCGGTCGTGGACGATTTCCTGCACGCTTGCGCCCGCCGCCGCGATGACCGCGGTGAGCTTCGCGATCCCGCCCGGCCGATCGGTAACCTGTGTCGTAAATCGCCAGAGCCGGCCGTCGGCCGCGAGGCCATGCTTGATGATGCGGTCGAGGATCGTGAGGTCGATGTTGCCGCCGCAGAGTAGGAGCACCACCTTGCGGCCGGCCAGTTCCTTGCCGATATCGCCCAAGAGCGCAGCCAGCGGCGCCGCGCCGGCCCCCTCGACAACCGTTTTTTCTAGCTCCAGCAGACGAAGCACCGCCAGCGAGAGCGATTCCTCGTTCACGGTGACCACGCGATCGATCAGCGGCGCCGCGATCGCAAATGAAGTCGCCCCCACTTTTCCCACCGCGAGGCCGTCGGCAAGCGTTGGCCGAGTCGGCACCTGCACCGGCCGACCAGCGGCTAGCGACGCGCTCAAGGAGCCCGCCGCAGCCGGCTCGACGGCGATGATCTGGATTCGGGGCCGCAGGCTCTTGGCGACGGTCGCCACACCGGCGAGCAGGCCCGCCCCCCCCGTGGGCACGATGATCGCATCGACGTCAGGCACGTCTTCAAGGATTTCGAGGGCCATCGTCCCCTGCCCCGCGATCACGCGAACGTCGTCAAAGCCGGGGACGAGGTTTTTTTTGTCGCGATCGGCCATCTCGATGGCGAGCTTGCGGGCATCGTCAAAGGAGTCACCTTCGAGTACGACTGTGGCCCCGAGCCGGCGGCAGGTGGCCACCTTTACAAGCGGCGCAAACCGCGGCATGACGACGGTGACGGGGATTCCGAGCAGTTTGCCATGGTAGGCGAGGCCGAGGGCGTGGTTGCCGGCCGACGCCGCCACCACGCCGTGGCGGCGCTGCGATTGGTCGAGCAAGAGCAGCGCGCTACGGGCGCCGCGCTCCTTGAAGCTGCCAGTCCGCTGGAGCAGGTCGAGCTTGCACCAGACCTGGCAGCCGGTCAGGTCGGAGAGTGGGATGCTCTCCGGGCAGGGGGAGCGATAGATGCCGGAGCGGATCCGGTCGTGGGCCGCCCGGATATCGGCAAGCGTGACGGTGGGCGACATCATGATGTAATCCGCTTTGGTGTGTGAAATGACCGCACGTCGATCCATTCCATACCGGCCCGGCGGGCGGCCTCGATGCCCATGTCGCTGTCTTCCCACACGACGCACCGTTGGGGCCGAGCGCTCAGCCGGCGGGCGGCCTCTAGAAAGGGCTCTGGGTCAGGCTTGTGCCGCGACGTGTCTTCGCTGGCGACGATCGTGTCGAAGGCGGCGGTAATGCCGACATGGTCGAGGATTTTCCGGCAAACGGCCTGATAGCCGCCGGTGACAACGGCCATTGGAATCCGACCTCGCGACCGGAGCACGACCTCCACGACAGGATCAATCGGCAACACATGGGCAAGCTGGGCGAGAAAGGCCTGCTCTTTAGTATGCGCCGCCTGATCGAGATCGATGGCGATTCCCTTCTCCGCGGCCAGCGTGGCAACGATATCGCGGGTCGGCCGGCCGCCGAGAGCATAAAAGCGGTCTTCGTCAAAGGCGATGCCGTGAGCGTCGGTCACAGCCCGCCAGCCCCGGTAGTGGGCGGGCATGGTGTCGGCGAGCGTGCCGTCGCAGTCAAAGAGCAGCGCGTCGTGATTCTGGAAGAGCCACATGAAAGAGGGCCGGCGGACCGGCTCAACAAGAGGGGTGGCGAGGAATTGCCCGGGCTCGAGTCTACCCAATTGATTGTTCTTTCCGCGCAATGGCCGCTGGCTGGGCAGTTTGGGAAACCTTCAGTGGAGCTGCCGATCCCGTTCCCGCTACCGGAAATGCTCATGGATCGGGTTGCGATAAGTCGATCAATCCTGACGATCATGCCGGTTTTTCTGGGCAGGGGCATCCCTGCATGGGGGATTGGCGACCGCGATGGATGCGACTGAGATGGAAAAATCCGCCAATCGTTCCAAGAAACGTGCTGCCGCTCGCCGGCGAAGAGCCATTCGCCGCCAGGCGGCGGCCTGGCAACGCCGAATTCGCCGGGCGATTGCGATCGTATTGATCGCGGCTGCGGCAACCGAAATGCCGGTGCGGCCGGCGGAGGCACAGATCGGCCAGCTAGGCGCTGCCGGCGGCGGAGGGATGGGGCAGAGTGGGATGGGCGCGGTGGGCGGTCTCGTCAATGGCGCGATGGCGAGGCTTGGTGACCTCGAAGCGAACGGCCCTGGCTTCATGTATTACGGGATCAATGCCGCCGACCGTGGTCTTGGCTATCGCGGCAGCTACTACACCGTGGGTGGGTTCGTTCCCTACGCAGAAGACGACCTCGGCGGGGTCTGGTCGGCCGACCTCCGTGGCCACTTGAGTAACTACGGCGGCTTCTTCTCAAACGTGGGCGCTGTCCGGAAGCAGTTCTGGGGCGGCACGATCTTCGGCGTCGGCGTGTTCTGGGATTATGACGGCGACCAGAATCAATACTCCGATACCACAATCACTGACTCAAGCGGCAGCTATGTCTTCGCCGGTGGCCAGGCCTACCAGCAGGTGGGCGTCTCGCTCGAGTGGCTCACCGACTACGGCAACCTTCGAAGCAATGGCTACATCCCCTGCGGGAGCACCGGACAATTAACGGGGCCGTTCATCGGCAACTCGGTGCTCTGCCAGAGCGGCATCAATGCCGGCCTCGCTGGAGCCGACCTGGAAGTGGGCGCCTACATTCCGGGCCTCGCCGACTGGGCCGGAATGGTGAGCGTGGGCGGCTACGCGTTTGGCAACGCCCGCTACAACACGGTCAACGGCACCGATCTGGTCCCATACTTCGGCGGTGTCTACACCCGCATGGATCTGACGCTGATCCAAAACTGGGATTTCTCGCTCCAGGCCAACAACGACAGCTTTTTTGACTGGACGGGCTTCGCGCGGCTGACCTACCGGATGGGAGGCTCGCGGCGTCGCAATGTGCCCGACCAGATGGAGCAACCGATGATGCGCAACGAGCACGTCGTGCGGGCGCACCAGGCACCGGTACAGGCGATCAACTCGATGACGGGCACGCCCTTCGAGGTCTTCCACGTAGACAACACCGCGACCACGATCCCTGCTGGCACGGGCACCTGGGAAAACCCCTTCACGACGCTCACACAGGCCCAGGCTGCCGCCACTAACCCCTACGACATCGTCTTCGTGCACTACGGTCAGGGCCCCACCTCCCCCTATGAGACGCCAGCGAACGGCTACCAGTTTCAGGCCGACAACCAGTATCTCGTGGGCGAGGGCACATCGCTCAAACTCTTCACGGCGAACTGCGGCCAGATACCGCTCTGGAGCAATACGGCTTCGACGAGCTATCCGGTGATCACGAATCCCGTGGGCTCGGCGGTCGTGTTGACCGACGTTGCTGCCGGCACTGTGACGGGCGTTACGGTCGATCACATCCAGATCACGGGGTCGCCCGTGGGCATCACCGATGGTCCGGGACTACCCGTCGGTGGCGTCGCCACGGTCAACGACGTGAAGATCATAGGTAATGGTCCGTCGCAAAGGGGCGTTTTCATAGCGGATGCCAACGGTAACAGCGGCACCATCAACTTCACCAAGATGCAACTGCAAAATCTCACCGCCGACGGCTTTGTGGTGGATGGTCAAAACACAGGCAATCCATTTGTCAACATCTCGAACTCGACGATCAAGAACACATCGGGCTCAGCCGTCCTTGTCAACGGCATCGCCGGAGATGGACGCGTGCGGATCACCAGCAGTAGCATCGATGGCACAACGGGGCCGGGCGTGACGGTATCGGGTGCCAACGCGATCATCGAGACTACGACGATCAAAAACGTTGGCCTCTACGGTGTATCCATCACCGGCGCGCCGACCATCTCTGGAACAACGCTCACCACGGGCGGGACGTCGACCGTTCAGATAGTCTCCTCCAGCATCGCATCCACCATCGGCGTGCAGGGATCGGCGCCCAATGCAGGCGACCTTATCGACCTTACGGTCAACAAGAATACTCTGACTTCACTAGGTGGTGGCAACGGCATCAATCTTGCCGTCAATGATGGCTTGATCAACGCCAACTTGGTAGACAACAGAATCAGCGGCATCGCGACTACGACGTCCGGCACAGGGGTCGGGGTCTCGAACATCCTGCTGACGACGAGCGGGACCGGGCTGACGAACCTTACAATCAAGGCGGCGAACGAGACAAATCTTCGGGCGATAAACAACAACGCTTCCGTGAGCCAGCAGCCCGCGGCGACCAGCACCACACCCCCTCCGCCCAACTACGATCCTTCAGTGATCGTCCCGCTACCAACGCCGTAAACGGCTTCCCGGAGCTTGATCTTGTGGGCCGAACGGGCTCATCACCTCCGCCGTGGCAGCCCTGGTCTGTTGGAGGGCAAAACCCTCACTTAGAAACTGGCGTCATTCATGGGGGCAGGTCACCTGGCAACAAGATTTAATTTCAGCCCCGGTCCAGTTGGTTTCGTCTGGCCGAGCCTGCTTCGCGTCTAGTCCATAGAACTGCGTGTAGATGCCCCAGATCGCGTCTTTCTGGTCACGCCTGGGCAAATCAACGAAGAACACGCCGTCGAATCTTTCAGCACGTGCGACACGTGCGAACTCTGGAAGAAGTTTCGAGGCGTCGTTGCAGGTGCCGACAAAGAACACGTCGCTTGTGTGGTCGTTCAGCCATGTGAGCAAACTCCCAAATACCCGAGCTGTGACGCCGGAATCTGTCTGGCCCGATGAACTGGCTCCCGCGAGGCCCTTTTCTACTTCATCTGCGAAGAGAACACACGGGGCCATCGCGTCGGCCAGCTTGAGTGCCGCCCGAACGTTGCCCTCCGATTGGCCGACAAGACTTCCCAAGTGAGCCCCGACATCGAGCAGCAGGTACCGGCGCCTGACCATTGAACAAATCGACCTTCAGGTTGTCCGAGCCCACCTTCACACCCGTAATGCGGTCAATTCCGGTCAAACTTCCGCCCGACGCCGTGACGGTATCGGTGCCCCCCGGGACGCGAACCTGGTAGCCTCCAGCAGACATGGTGGTCGTCGTGAATGTGCCACTCGGGCCCGAAACCTGAACCGCCACACCACCGACGCCCTCGCCAGCGTCGTATCGCTGATTGGTATTGGCGTCGCGGCAGACGACACCCAGCATGAAGGGGTTGCCGTAAGTGAATGTGGCCACGAATCGGTCAGCGAGACCAGCGTCACCAGGCAATTGATGCGACTGCTGATCAAACTGAATGATCTGTTGGCTGCGGCCGACAGCGGCTACGGAAAGGCTTTCATTTCACGCAAGCGGTGCGACGGCTTTGAGAGTCGGCTAGTCAGCCTGAATTTGAGCAGTCGTCGGATCGTTGAAATAGTGAACCGCAACATTGGCATCAGGGTGCTGGCTGTCAGTGGGTTGATGCTCGTGAAGAGGATCGCTTGTTCAGCCTGAGGGTTTAGCCGCCTGCGGTTGACATTCTCCAGCATTTCCTGTGATTCCGGACTTGGGTCAAAGGCGAGCATTTTCCGTGACTCAAGTTGCTCCACGCTGACGGCTAACGCCGGCCGCCGCAACTGACGACGAGAAGCGACAATAGCTGTGGCGATCCGCTGCTTCAGACGCGTGTTCACGAGGTTCTCACGAGATGAGGTCGCGGTTTTCACATGCCGATGCTGACTTTGGGTGGACAGATCCCCAGCGCCAGCCGCCTCGAAATCTGACTCACCCGTGAACTTCATCGCAATGAATCGGCGGTGTAATCGAGGGCCGACTGCTACAGAACGACTCGTCCGGTCACCAGACCGTTTTCAGACAGAACCTAGAGGCAATAAAGGGGGAAAGGCAAGTGTCTCACCTATCATTGGCAGCCCGCCGTCCGCCTGAACTACCGGCTGCTAAAGCGATCTTGGGATTCGGCAATCCGGCGGCGGATACCAGCCACAATGTCGCAGACCTCTGTCAGATCGCTGGCGGGCAGATGCCGCGAGAGTTCTGCAAAAATCGGCTCGGTATCTGGCTGCCGCTCGCGGATCAGAGCAGCGATGTCGTGCTCGTAGTCTTCCACGCGGGCAAACTTCCCCTGCCGATAGAGCGAGGGAAGGGCAAACAGCTTGAGTAGCAGCAGGCCCTCGACTGTCGCACAGACGATATCCCGCTCAACAAACCGCTCTGGGCGGGCATGGCCGCGTCGGACGACGTCGAAGAGCGGCTGGCTACTCAGCAAGAAATCAATCTGCAGACCGCCAAGCTCTCCTCGCGCAAAAGCCTCGTTTCGATCGAAGACGCGAATCTCTGGAAGCATGTCGAGCGCCTCCACCGGCAGAATGAGGTCAATGTCTTGCGTGTTTCGGCCAGCGACATGCACCCGCATGGCGATGCCCCCCACCAGCACATACTCCACCCCGCGATTGTCGAGCAGATCGAAGAGCTGCGGAATTGAGGCCAGCAGGGCGTCAAAATCCATGTCTTTCAGCCGGCCGCTGCTCCGCGGGTTAAACACGATGGCTTGGCCGATAACGCTGCCGATATGGACTGCGGGAAGGGGCATGATGCTTGGTTTTGCGGCGTGGAATAGCTTCCCAGATTATACATCGGCCCGTGGCTTCAGCACCGGCCTGAACCGGAATTGATCCCCGGCGGACTCCTTCGACGCACTCCCACAAACGCTTGCCGAAGCCGAAGGCGTCAGTGTGTGGCTAGGGGGCTTCCCACCGCGAGGACTCCGCCGGGGGCCTCCAGGAGCCGCGTGTTGATCGCCAGCCGGTAGAGGCTGCCCCACCCGGAAGCATCAACATCGGCCCGCATGCCGCGGCCCCGGCGGGCCTCGAAGGCGTCGCGAAAGTGCTCTGTAACGGCTCCAGTGCGGCTATCGCGAGTCGGCACCACGCACCGGCGGCAGACGTTTGTGGCACGAAATTTGATGTCGCTGATGGAGAAATCCCGCGGCTCTGGCGGCGGTCGGTCGGCGTAGGGATCGGCCGCTAGCTCTGCTGGCAGGTCGAAGACCGACAGCGGCAGCTGCGGCCGCACTGGGCTTGCAAGCGTGTCTTCCCAGCAGGCATCGCAGTCGCCAATCTCGAGATTCACCCGAAACCGTCGCCTGGCTTCTGCCAGGTCAAAGCCAAACCAGCGGGCCACTTCGGTGAGCGTGGCCGATGAAATGAGCGTCGGCCCTGCCGCATCGCGGTCATCAGGAAACCCGCCGTCGGCGCGTTCTTGGAGCAGCACGCCGACACCGAAGACTTCTGAGAGCCACCCGCATGGCCCCCCCTTGCCCGGCTCCAAATGGAATGACTCGCGGCCCATCCGGGTATCCGACGGCCCGGCTAGGCTTCGCAGCCGCACGAGATCCGTCTCAGGAAACGCCTTTGAGGTCAGGGCCGCTGGCTCGAGCCAAAGCGCGACCAGCCGCTCGCTGAGGTCAAACTCCGCTCGGATCGCAGAAAAAAGTGGCGACCGCTTGGCGTTGATCACGCGGCCGTCCATGTCGACCAGCCGCCAGCGGCGGTCGTTTTCCAGGGCTCTTGCCGGCAGCACACCGCATTGGCCGAGATCGAGCCCGTCGAGGCTCTTGACGGGGTAAATCGTGATCTTTTCAAGCGTTGGCATCGAAAGGGACTCAGCCGATTCGATCCGACTTAGATGAGACGACGTCTGGCACCGCGGCAAGATATCGATCGAAATCGTCGCGACGGCCTGCTGCCGCTTCACGCTGCAGGTAGCCCATTGTAAGCATCACCGCGAGCTTTTCACCGGCTACGCTCGCCAAAAACTGGCCGATCGAATAGCCCTCTGCCGCCGCCAACTCCTCGATACGTTGTTTGAGCGACTCTGGGATTTCTACCGTTACGGTGCTCATGTCTTACCTCTGATCAATTTTAGGAAGTCCCCGCATCGTCGAGCCTACATCTTGAAATTAAATGTCTGCCAGAGGAGTCGCAGGAGCCACTGGCCCACTGTGCGGCTGCCCACCTTGATTCTCGCCGTGCCCCGCATGCCGGGCGTGAGCACGCCGTCGGGATCATCAAGCGCCGTCATCGCCTCGTAGGAGGTCGAGATCGGTGTTTCCCGGCCCGATTCATCGGTCCTGGTCGGCACCTGCCCTCCCGACTTCACGCTCAGCCGCTCTGAACCGGCCTCGATGTGTGTCTCGGCCAATTCGTCTACCGTGCTCACAAACGTCCGCCAGGGGAAGGCATCGAGCTTGAGATCCACCGCCTGGCCGCGCGTGATAAACTCAACTTCCGACTGGTCCACCACCATTACGCCTTCCAGCCGCTCTGCATCCCCCACCATGCAGAGGACTGTGCCCTCGGTGAGCATCGCGCCGAGATTCTTCTCGCTCAGCGCATGGCCCGACCAGCCGGGCAACTTGCCTGCGGCCATCGCCTCTTTTGAGGGCGGCACACTCGTCGACGGCAAAACGACCCCGTCGCGGGGCGCCACGAGCACGAGTTCCGACCGGTCTTTCCGCTTTCGTTCCAGCTGCTCGAGCACACTCTTCAGCGACTCCTCAACCGTGCCGATTTCAAGGCCCGCCGCCGGGTCGGTAAACCGCTCCCGCTGGAGGCTGTTGAGCCGGGCCCGCGACTGCGAGGCCTTGCCCTCCAGATCCGCCATCGCCAGATCGAGATCGATGCTCGACATCCGGGCCAGCTCCTCCCCCTTTTTCACAAGTGCGCCCACTTTGACCGCCAGGCTCTCGAGCCTGCCGGCCACCGTCACATACACGATCTCCTCCCCCCGCGGCCGGAGTTCAGCGGCGCACCAGACCCGCTGGGGCAGTGGGATCAGTGCGATCGCCGCCAGCACCACCGCCGCCACCAGGCCCGTCACCGTCACATTTCGAGACTTCACTTCGTCACGCCTCCCGGGGACATTCAAAAACTTGATCATCGACTGCAGCGGCCTGATCACCAAGCCCCAGAGGGCGGCGAAAGCCATGATCTGCCCAACCACCTGGAGCCCATAGGGCTTAAAGACACTCCAGACAAAGAGAAAGATCGACGCCGTGACCATCCACATGTAGAGGCTCGAAGCCACCGCATAGAGGGCGAAGAGGCCGCGTTTTCGCTGCGGCAGGAAGGGATCCTCCGGCTGCTTGATCCCCAGACACCACTGGGTGGCCGCCCGGCTGAGGATCGAAGTTGCCTTCTGGCGGAGGTTCGGGATCTCCAGAAGGTCTGAAAGGATGTAATAGCCGTCATACCGCATCAGCGGGTTGGCATTAAAGAGGATCGTCGACACGCTCGAGACAAACATCACGTCGAGGCAGAGCTGGTTAAAGACACCGGCATGGGAATTCCACCAGAGATAGGTGGCGATCGAGGCTAGGATCACCTCGATATACATCCCTGCCGCACCGATCGCCGCCCGCTGCCACTTGCTCGGCAGCATCCAACTATCGGAGACGTCGCAATAGAGACAGGGCGTAAAGACCAGCAGCATCATGCCCATCTCATGACACTCGCCGCCATAGTGCTTGCAGGAGAGCCCGTGGCCAAACTCGTGCAGCACTTTTGTGACCCCCAGCGCCACTGCCAGATAGAGCCAATTGCCCGAGGCAAAAAACTGGTGGAAGTCGGGCAGCTTTGAACGAAAGACGTCGAAATTCACAAGCACAAGCAACAGCGCGCTGGCCACGAAGCTCAGCATCACGACGATCGCCGGCGGGGAAAAGAGCCAGCCAAACCAAGGATCCAGCCGCTTGAGCATCCAGTCGGGATCGATGCCCCGGAAGCGGAGCGACATGATGTTTGCCAGCCATGCCATCCACTGCTTCCAGATCCGCTGCCGCCGCCGCTCAAAGAGTTGGGGCCCCTGCCCCGGCCGGTCACCAATCACGAGCCCTGAGCGGTGGAGCGTGGAGATGAATCGCGATAGCTCGTCCACCGTGATTCGCCGGGGGGGAAACCGCTCTTCAAACTGCTTCTTGAGATCGTCGAGGCTGGTGGCGCCATCAAGCATGTCGAGCAGCGCGTATTCCTCGGGGCGAAACCGGAAGTAGGACAGCGAGATCGGGTCTTTCACGACCCACCAGGCCTGCCCCTGGTGAACCTGACGGTTCGTGATCAGATCGCCGCGGCGGCGGAGGCCCACCGGCCGTGTGGTGCTCGAACGGAAGGCGTCGGCGGTGGCCATGAAACGCCGCGCCTTACTGCCGGACCGGGGGCAGCGGCTGCGCCCCGGAATGGATCGTCATGGTAGCGGTTTGGCCGGCCCGCAACAGCCACTGCTGCGTTCCCTCGGCCTGGCGATTTTCGACCTCGGCAAACACCCGGTAGTCGCCGCCGCTCTCCACAATCGGACTGGTAAAGACGATCCGCCCAGC
Organism: Planctomycetota bacterium; assembly: GCA_037129495.1. Taxonomy (GTDB): domain Bacteria; phylum Planctomycetota; class Planctomycetia; order Pirellulales; family UBA1268; genus CAMCQY01. The sequence continues at coordinate 12,117 of JBAXUW010000043.1, forward strand.
GAATTTCTCCCGCCGATTGTTGGCCAGGATCACCTCTGCAGTGACCGGCCGGTCGCTCACCTGATCTGGATTCCAGCGCGAGGAATCGACATAGGCCTCGACCCGCAGTTTGTCTTTGCGGACCACACGGGCCAGCGGATCGCCCGGCTGCATCCACTCCCCCTGATGCGGAAACATCTGCACTACCACGCCGTCGAGCGGTGACTTGATCAGCCGCCGCTCAATGGAGTTTTCGGCAGCATCGACCTCGACGCTCTTGGAGATCGCCGCCTGTCCCGACACTCTTCGTTCAAGCTCCGCCTGCTCGATCTGCAGTTCGGCCTTCTGCTCATTGAGCTGCAGCCGGTTGAGCTCCACTCGCGTCACGCTGCCCGGCACCTTGCGGTCGGATTCTGCTGCCTTTTCGTATTCGATCTGCGCGACCTTCTCGGCAGCCACGGCGTAGCGGACGTCGACATCGCTCTCTGCCTTCGCGACCGCCTGGTCATGCTCCGCCTTTGCCTTGCGGCGTTCCATCTGGGGCTGGTTGTCGTCGATTCTCGCAATCACGTCGCCCCGCTTCACGACGTCGCCCTCGCGGGCCAGCAGTTCCTCCAGCACGCCGCCCTCGCGGGCCGGTACCTTCGCCTCCTCCATCAGCGAGACGAGGCACCGCTCCAGCACCGGCTCGCCGTCGGCAGCAGGGGCCAGCGGGGCCGGCAGGATGAAGAGTCCAGCCAAGAGTCCAGCCAAGAGTCCAGCCAAGAGTCTAGCCAAGTGCACTGCTAAAAACTGAGGAAACCGCATCAGAAATTCCTTGTGTTATGTCGAAATTGCAATCGGCATCAGGCCAGCTCCGTCACCAGATTCGAAAGAGGATCTGCGACTGGATGAAGGAGAGCACGTCGTGAAACCAGACATACCCTAGCGGCCGTTTGCCGCAGGAGATTCGGGCGGTGACCGTGGCCCCCGCACCAAGCTCTTCCTTTTCGTGCCGCTCGGGATCGATCGTGACCCGCACCAGCACCGTGTTGCCCGCCTCGCCGCGGACCTCCGCCTGCTCGTGGATCTCCTTGACGGTGCCGTAGTGCCGCGTGCCCGGATCGGTGGCGACGATGTAGTCGACAATCAGATCGCGGCCCGCCTGCTTCGCCGCCAGAACCGCCCGGTTCACGTGGCCCAGCCGGTTGTCGGGCATGTGCACCTCCAGTTCCCAGGGGCCGGTCTTGTCGGCGATGCTCATCAGCGACTGCCCCTTCTCCACCGGGCGGAGCATCAGCCGGTCGCGAACCTGCCAGGTGACAATCACGCCATCGATCGGGCTGCGAACCTCGAGATCGAGTTTTTTTGTGTCGTAGAGCTTCCGCTGCGCCTCGAGGCTTTCGATCTCCCGCTGCAGTTGGGCAGCGCGGCCGGCCAACCGCGTTTTTTCATCGGCCGAAATCTTCTTGTCTTCAAGGACCGCCCGCCGCGTGGCCACGAGTTGCTCTTCGCTCGAGGCCTTTCGGCCGAGTACATCGGTGAGGGCGACCTCCAGATCAGTGTTGCGGAGCGTGGCGAGCAACTGCTCTGCCTTCACGCCAGCCCCGTGGTCGAGGGCCGACTCCAGCTTTTCGACAACGCCGTCGATCCGCGCAAAGACATCACGGCGGTGCACCGGCTCAAGCGTGCCCTTCCCCTCCAGCCGGAGTTCGGCCGGAATCAAAAAGAGCGCGAGGAGGGCTGCCAGGGCAGAGACGAGCGCCAGCACGGTCCGCGGCAGATTGCGGGCCGTTGTCAGCACCCGCGACTTGCCCATCAGATCAAGCAGGCCGTAGAGCGGCAGGCCGGTGTGGGTCAGCGCATTGGAAAGCGCCATCTGTCCGTGCTCTGCCACCAGATCGACACGGGCCCGCTTGCCGTCGTCGAATGTGCTCGTTGAAAACCACTCCGCTACGAGCGCCCCAATCGGCTCTGGCACGACGCCCGGCAAGGCTTCGGCCCGCGCGACCGCCACCGCGTCGTTGCCGCCGGGCTTCACCACCGGCGTCGGCTTTGGCTTCTCCAGCGGAATGATCGCCAAGGCCGTAGCATGGGATTCATCGATGTAGTGCTCGAGCTCTTCCTCGATCTGCGGGGGTAATTCGCGGGCGGAATCAGGGTGCCAGAGCGGATCGCCTGCCGTGGTCACCACGCGGACGAGCGCCTCGATCGCCTGCACGGCCGAGGCCCGTCGCTCGACCGACTCCTGGCCGCTCACCGCCTCCAGCCGGAGCTTGCGCCGGCGTCGGACGAGCACGCTCACCCGGTCGCAGCCGATGATTCGCCGCGCCTCGTTGGCGAGCACAAACGCCGTCGCCACAGGATCGAGCGATTCATGCACGACCCGGCTAAACCGCTCCACCTGCGTGAGTGCGGTCTGCTGGCCGTCGAGCGTCTTGAGTTGGCGGCGGGCGAGATAATCGCCAGCGACGGCCGATACCTGCTCCAAAAAAGTAAGATAGCCCCGCTCAACGTCGGGCATATTCTGCTGGTGAAAGATCTCAATCAGGCCAGCGCGGCCACCGCTCCGCTCGATGGGCGCTGCGATGACCAGCAGGTCTGTATCGTTGGCTGCTACGGTGTTGCCGGCAGCGTTGCCCCGGCCGAGTTCCGTGTGTGGCGGCACGAGCAGCCCGGTCGGACTCTGCACCAACGCCTGCACAAGTTGCCCGTGGGCGGCCTGTGTCTCGGGCGTGGCGGCGATGCCGGTGTTTTCGACGCCGGCGTGGCAGATCGGTTCGACCCGTCCACTCTCACCGACGATCCAAACCAGCCCGGCAACCGCCTCCATCGCCGTCAGCACTCGCTCGAGCATCCCGCGGAAGAACTCCGCCTCGGCCAAGTCGCCGCGGGAGAGTTGCTCGATCTCGGCGACGAGCGCTCTTATCTGCCCGCGGGCCCGTTCGATCTCTACTTGTTCATCAATGCTCATCGGCTGTCACGATCAACTGTGAACGTTCGGACCATGTACGACCCTGAAAAGTCTGACCCTGAAAAAATCGCTTCATCGCCAGCAATGGCCACTGGCAGGCTAGCGAGCCGGTTTCTTACGTTCAGCCTCGTGCGGTCTGGCCGCCCTGCTGGACGATCCGCCGCTGAACATCAGTCTCGAGATTGCCAAAGGCCTGCTCGTGCCGCTGCACTGCCATCATCAGGGCATGTGCGAGCCGCTTGGCCGTGAAGAAGTTGACAATGATCCGCTGCGTGAGCTGGATCGTGTCGGGCGAGGTGCCGGCGACCTGCTTGTTGAGACCGAAGTCGACGATCAGTTCCTCGGGAGTGCCGGTGACGCGGCAGAAGTTGGCATAGGCCGCGAGGATATGCGACTCATCAACGGGCACAGGCATCGGCTCGGCGGGACGGGTTTCTTCGGCCATCGAATACTCCAGTGAAAGGGCGTGAGGGAAGGCTGCAAATATTACGCAGGACGTGCCCTACCAAGCGGCCGGGTCGCCTACGAAGTTTGAGATTCTACCGCCCTTCTCTTGCGGGGGCCATCCTCGAGGGGTCGAGCCGGCATTTTTTTGGCCACCAGACCCTACACCCACCGAAAAATCCGCAGTGCCACCGCAAACGACAAGATCGCCCAGGCGGAGAGCGTGGCAACCTGTGGCCAGCAGTGAGCCAGGGTGTGGCCCTCCAGCATCACGCCCCGCAGGGCGTCGATGAGCGGCGTGAGCGGCAAGACACCCAGCAGCGGCTGCACCACCTCGGGATAGCGTTCCCGCGGAAAAAACGCTCCGCAGCCGAGCCACATCGGCAGCATGACAAGATTGAGGACCCCGTTGACCGCCTCGAGCGTTTTGACGCGGGAGGCCACGAGCAGGCCGATCCCGGCAAAGCAGAGGGCGCCCAACAACACCAACAGGGCGACGACCCACGGGCTGCCGAAGATCCGCACACCAAACCCGACGCGGGCGAAGATCACGAGCAGGAGCATCTCCGGGATGAGGAGCAGCATGCGGCTGACCATGATCGACAGCAGAAACTGCCAGCGCCGCATCGGTGTTGCCAGAAACCGCTTGAGCAGTTTGCGGATTCGCAGCTCCACAGCCACAAACCCCACACCCCAGAGCCCGCCCGACATCAGCGACAGGCCCATCAGCCCTGGGATCAGGAAGTCGATATAGCGGCTGCCAGGGGCCGTCTGCGGCACATCTTCGCCGGCGAGCAGATCGCGGCGACCGGCTGCCCGCTCGAGAGCGTCACGGGCCCGATCACGGGCCAGCATGCTCTCGGGCCGCGCGGGATCGAAGTGGTAGCGGAGAGTTCTAAGCGGTTCTCGAACAGATTCGATCACGAGGTCGGCCCGGCCGGTCCGCAGCCGCTCAAGCGCCGCGGGCCCGGGCAACACGCCCGCGGTCAGGCCGCTGTCGGCGGCGGAGAGCGCGGCCACATTATCGGCTGCTGCCGGTCCGTCGGCGACATCCACACGCGGCTGGGGCACCGGCTGCTCGCGGTAGGCGATGCCAAGTGAGAGCACCATTAAGATCGGAAATCCATAGACCCAGAAGATCACTTCCGGCTCGCGAAAGAATTCCAGGAGCCGGCTGCGGACAAGCTCCCAAAACGGCAAGAACCGCTCGTGCGTCACTCTGGGAGACAGACAGGGAGACAGACTGGGCGGCGGAGCGGGCTCGAGGCGACTGTCTGCTGCTGCGGCTATCTTCATGGCGATCGCTCCCGTGGCATGGCGTTGGTGGCTTTTGTCTGATTGTCATGCGGGGCATGCTTGTCATGCTTGTCCTTGTCGGTCCAATCGGTGTCGGTCAGCCGCCGGCCCGCCAGCTTTAAGAAAACGTCGTCGAGATCGGCTACGCCAAAGGCGGTGATCAGTTCGGCGGGCGTGCCGGCGGCGATGATCTGGCCGGCGTCGACGATCGCCAGTCGGTCGCAGAGCCGCTCGGCTTCGTCCATAAAGTGGGTGGTGAGCAGAACGGTGTGGCCGCAGGCCCGGCAACGCTCGACCAAATCCCAGATCTGCCGTCGCGAGTGGGGGTCGAGGCCCGTGGTCGGCTCGTCGAGAAACAGGAGCTCGGGCCAGCCCACGATCGCTGTCGCCACTGCGAGTCGCTGCCGCTCGCCCCCCGAAATGCTGCCGACCCGGGCCTGCGTCTTGGCCGCCAGCCCGACCATCTCCAGGGCCTCCGTGGGATCGATTCCCGCCGCGTAAAACGAGCGGAAGAGCCGGATCGTCTCGCCGACAGTGAGCTTCTCGGAGAGCCGCGTCTCTTGCAGTGAAACACCAATCTGTTCTCGGAGCTGCCGTTCGTCGGTCTCCCAGCGAAGTCCAAGCACTTCGACTGAGCCGCTTGTCGGCGGCAGCAGCCCCTCGAGGATTTCGATGGTGGTCGTCTTACCGGCGCCATTGGGGCCAAGTAGGCCGAAGCATTCGCCGCGACGCACCTCGAGTGAGAGTCCGCGGACCGCCTCTACCGGAGGCCGGCCGGGGTAGCGTTTGACAAGGTCACAGACCCGGATGGCGGGGGCCAAAGAGTTCATGCCGGCTCCTTGCGGTGAGCTGCTTCGATTGGCGTGGCGGCCTCTGTGGTGGCCAACGTGGCTGGCCAGCCATGCCGTGCCAGCCAAATGTCGGTAACAAACCGGCGGGCGAGCGCCTGAAAGGCTCGCAGGGCATCGCGATGCCAGAATGTGTCGGCGGGATCGCCGCCGCTTTCAAATCCACCAAACCGTAGCCGGCAGGGCCAGCCGCGGGTGGCCGCAACAGTATTAAAACGCTCGGCGATTCGCAGCGTCCAGGCGGCGCCGAGCGTTTCCCGCAGGGCCAGAAACGGCCGATTGATCGCGTCTGCCATGTTGATCAGATGACCAGCTGGACCGGCTGGACCGGCTGGACCGGC
>JBAXUW010000430.1:0-2021 GCA_037129495.1 Planctomycetota bacterium
CCGGCTTCTTCCTTCCCCATGGAGGTGAGTTTTTGCTTGCCGTTCCTCGTGGAAGACTCCTCTTCCCCCCCGTAGCCCGCCTACGGCAGGGCGATGTGGAGGAGCTTCGGAGCCTCTCCGCTGGCATGGGTCGCGGTGACCACCTGCTGGCCGATGGCTGCCGGGAGCAGTAAGCATTGCCCGCGGGTGAGCGACGGCAACTGCCACCGCGGGTCGAGTCGCAACTCGCCGGCAAGGACGGCAAGAAAGTGCCAAGTCTCATCGCCCCCTACGGCCCAGTCGCCGGTAGGCCGCACTTCGTCAAAGAGGAAGTAGTCGCAGGTCACAAGTCGATGGCTCACTGAATCAGAGCCCGGCAGGGGGGCAACCGGAGCGACGGGTCCAAACTGGCTCACGGCCTCCAGGCCAGCCTCGATGTGCAGCGGCCGCGATCTGCCGTCGGGACCGGTGCGGTTCCAGTCGAAGAGACGGTAGGTGACGTCGCTCGACTCCTGAATTTCAGCTACGGCCAGTCCCGCACCGATAGCATGCACTGTTCCAGCGGGAATGAAGACGCAGTCGCCGGCCTGGGGTTCGAAGGAGTGCAGCACCTCGTCGCAGCGGCCCGCCCGTAGTGCCGCGGCGAGCGCCTCGCGATCGATGCCGGCGCGGAGCCCGGCGTAGATGCGGCTGCCAGGGGCTGCGTCGATCACATACCAGGCCTCAGTCTTGCCTCGATCGGGTGGCGAGAGCTTCGCGGCCCGGGCGTCGTCGGGATGGACCTGCACCGACAGATCGCGGCAGGCGTCGAGGAATTTGAAAAGGAGCGGGAACTCCCTGCGGGGAGCATGCCGCCCAAGGAGTTCGCCGCCACGGTGCTGCACAAGATCGCTGAGCGTGGTGCCGGCGAGTGGCCCAGCGGCCACCACGCTCTGGTCGACGCCACGGTCGACGAGCTCCCACGACTCGGCAAAGTCGTCGCCCGGCGGCAGGGTCCGTCCGAGACTCGTTGCAAACCGACGGCCGCCCCAGATGGAGCGGCGGTAGACGGGCATCAACAGAAGCGGGTGCATAGACGAGTGCATAGACATGACAGCCAGCAGTCAATCACGGGGTTAGAAAATCTGTGGTCATAAAACCAGATAATTGCGAGTTTAGGAGCGGGCAAAGCCCTCGACGATTCGACCGATCCAAAAGCAGCAGACCGCGGCCACCAGCAGCATCAGCATCTGTCCGAGTGAGATCGCGTGGTTGAGCTCCAGAAGCACGGCTACCGCGGGGATCGCGAGGCCGACGAACTGGCCGAACCGCCCAATCGCTGCCATCAGATCGTGCTCCACTTGAAAACAATGGTTGAACCATGCCAGAGCCAGACACCAGACGCATGCCACGGTACCCGCGGCACGATCCTAAGCCGAGGGCGGGATTTTCTCCAAGCATGCCCGGGCACGACCGGGCATGACCGAGACCGGTCGGTTTCCCCCCGGTCTGGACGCAGCGGCTTGCCACCGCCGATTTCCCAGCAATACTTCCAAGATTCCAAATTCACCTTCAGTCAGGAGACACGTTCCATGGGTCGACACGGCGCAGTCACGTTTAAGGGCAATCCGCTCACGCTCATCGGCGACGAAGTGAAGGTCGGTTCGCCCGCCCCCGATTTTGACGTTGTCTGCTTCGGCGCCGGCGGCATGGAGCACATCAAGAAGGCCGACTTGCTCGGTAAGCCTGCCTTCATCAGCGTGGTGCCGTCGCTCGACACGCCCGTCTGCCAGGTGCAGACCAAGACGTTCAACACGCGACTGGCCGCTCTGGGCGATACGATCACGGCCCTGACCGTCAGCCTCGACCTGCCGTTTGCGATGAACCGGTTCTGCGGTGCCGAAGACATCAAGTCGATGAAGAACGGCAGCGACTACATGGACCGCAACTTCGGCACGCACTGGGGCGTGCTCATCGACGAACTCAAGATTCTGGCCCGGGCCGTCTTCGTGCTCGACTCCAAGGGCGTCGTGCAATACGCACAGGTCGTCAAGGAAGTGGCC
>JBAXUW010000431.1:0-2005 GCA_037129495.1 Planctomycetota bacterium
ACTCCTATTTCGTCACGATCATGGACGGCGGCCACAGTCTGGTGACGCTCTACAAGCCCGACGGCAGCAGCCGCGACGTCGGCCTGATCCCGCCCGGACTCAAGCCCGTGACGGACGGCAGCAGGGGCTGCATGTGGAACCCCAAATGGGCGTCGGATGCCCGCCACATGTCCGTGGCCGGCCCGTTCTGGAACCTGCGCCCCAATCATTCCGACATCTGGCTGGGCCGGTTCGCCGACGATTTCAGCTCGATCGCGACATGGGTGCAGGTGACCGACAACGAGTTCATGGATGTGTTGGCCTATGTGTGGGTCGATCCGGGGCTGGGCCAGTATGCGGGTGAGGCGCCGTACACGCTCGAAGTGCCGGCGTTCGTCACCGGCCCGGACGACTGGCGATGGTCGTATGGCGACGGCACGACGGGAACAACAGGCAAACACACCTACGGCAAGGCCGGTACCTACGCGATCACGGCCAAGCAAGGCGACCGCACGCTGAAGGGCGCCGTCCGCGTGGCCGAACGGGCGGCGCCGAAACTGCTCAACGCGGTGGCGCTCGACGACCGGCGCGTGCTCATCACGTGCAGCGAGCCCGTCCAGACGGCGGCCGCCACGGTGACGCTGGAAAGCGGCCCGACCGCCACGAAGCTGGGCATTGACAGCGAAGGCCGCGGGATCATCGCCGAGTTTGCCGCACCCCCGGCGGCGCAGGAAACCCTGACGGTATCGGGAGTGACCGACTGTGCCCAGGTGCCCAACGAGATGGCCGCGGCGCAGGCGCAGGTCGTTCGGCCCGACTGGCCGTCGGATCGGGCTGGCTTGACCTATCTGTGGCAGAACGCCCGGGTGCGCAATGTGATCATCGACGAACGAATTGGACTTCCGGTCGCCACCGCGATCACCGGTTTCTCCAATCATCAACTGTCGGTGCCGGCGCGGTTCAATCGCTTCGGAGCCGCGGTGGCCGCGGGCGGGGGGTTCGAACTCGACCCCGGCTCCCCTGGCCGAATCTTCGAAGGCATCAAGAAGACGCACCAGTTCAGTTTCGAGATCGTGGTGGCGTCGGCCGATCTCGCGCAGTCCAAGGGCACGGACGACAAACCCATCGCCATCGTTGACTGGGGATACGGCTGGCGGAACGGCATCTTCTGGCTCTTCCAGGAGAAAGATAAGCTGCTGGTGGGCCTCTCCAAGACGTGGGGCGACGGCACGCCGGAGGTATTCGAGATGGCCACGCTGCCCGACGCCAAGCCCCACCACCTGATCGTGAGTGTCGCCGCCAAGCGGCTCGCGTTCTACCTCGACGGCAAGAAGGTGAAGGAGATCGACCCCTCTCCGGCGGTGTTCATCGAGGTGGGGGCGCCCTCGATTCTGTTTGCGGCCCACCATCCCGATTGTCACAAGAATATCTGGCGTGGCACGTTCGAATACCTCGCCATGTACAACCGATTCATCGAAGAGCCCGAAGCGGCGAAGAACGCGGCGGCCGTGGCCGCGACTCTCGCCCAGCGCAAGGCCCTGCCGCAGATCGAGGTGCAGGCCACGCTCGTGGCGCAATCGAAGCTCCTGCAGCCCGGGGACATCGCGCCGTATCGCAACGTGCTCGTTGTGAGTGAATACCACGTGGACAAGGTGTTGAAAGGCACGTATGTGCCGAAAACCATCCGCGTGGCGCAATGGGGAATGATCGATCTCAAGCCGACCCCGCTCGCGGCCCAGGCGCCGGGCACGAGCGGGAAGCTGGTGCTGGAGACTTTCATCGATCACGACGAGCTGGAGTCTGAACTGATCTCGGACACGCTCGAAGAAAATTTCGACCTTGATCTCCACACGGACGTGAACCTGTGAGGAAATTCCCGAGAGGAACCATGAACAGAGGACACTGGGTCGGGCCAGGCCGAAAGCGAAAGTCCATGCAGCCGGCCGGGGGCCAGCGGCGTCATCGAGCTCGCGCCGTTTGAGTTTCTCGCCCCGGCTTGCGGATCTCATCCCACAGCCGCGGAGGC
>JBAXUW010000432.1:0-2003 GCA_037129495.1 Planctomycetota bacterium
GTCCAAAGTATCCTGCTTGCCACCGAGAAAAAAAACGGATCTGCCCCCCTGATCATTGAGCCGTTTGGTGACAGCCATAAAGATTTCGGGCCCGCAGACGCGCTCACGGATGATTCCTCCGCGGAGCCGTGAGGCCATAACCACGCCGATCCCGTCGGGAACAAGCAGATCGGCAGCCGAGGCAGCCGCCATGAAATCAGGATCCCGGCGAGCGCACGCGAATGAGTGGGGATTCAGGCAGAAAAAAGGCCGGGGAGGCCCGCCTTCGGCAATCCAGCCGCAGATCCTGTCGGCAACGGCGTCGAGTGAGGCGGCCGAAACAGGCAGGCCAAGCATCAACTCGCGGTCCTCGGGTTTCTTCATCGGGCGGCGTTATCGCCTCTGGTGATGCGCTGGTCAAGAAAATTGGCAAACCTGAGCCCCTGCGTCTCCCAAAGCCTTCCCGGAACCAAGAACGCCCTGATTTTCCTTCTCAGTAAGTCGCGGCTGGGAATATCCATGGATACCGCCCTATCAATAGCAGCAGCAAACGCGCGGGGAGTCTCGCCATCTGCGACGAGGAGAAGATCCTTATAGGCATCCGCCAAGCCGGGAGTCCACGTGCTCACCGCCGGCTTCCCATATGCCAGATACGTCATGATCTTTGACGGAAACGAGGCGAGGCTTAAGCCATGGGCCGGGGGTCTGGGATTCACGAAGGCAGTGGCGGATCGGCAGATCTCGTCGAGCGTCGCGGGCGACACCCAGCCGACGGTCTTCACCCGGGCGTCTCGTGCCATGAGTTCACTGAGCCCTGCATGACGACCGCGATCCCCCGTAATCGTAAACGTGACGTCGGCGGCCACGAACGGAATAGCTGCCACGAGGAGCGACATGCCGGCTTCCTCGGTGTGGGCACCGCTATACACGACATACGGTCGCGCGGGGCGCGCGGATTCGAGATCGTCTCCTCGCCAGCGGTCGATGGCGCCATCCAGATGAAGCACCGGCGCTCCTGGCATCAGTTTCGTGATTCTCTCGGCAGCGGCGGCGGAAAGAATGACATGCCCTGCGGCGAGCCGCGTCGCGCGGGCGTATCGTTCCAAAGTTGGATCGTGCAGTACATCATCGAGTAGAAAGGATACCCAAGGCGGCCCGTGCTGCCGGACCCCTGCTGTGGCGGCCGCCAGATGCCACGGCAACGGATTAAATGACGCGACGAACGCGTAAGCTTCGGTTCGCGTTAGCTCGATGGCTTCGAGCTCATACGCCCTCGCGAGCGAACGGGCACGAAGGCCCGGGGCATTGGTATGGCCAACGACGCTGGTTGGAAACGAAACATCAGCCGGTGCCGGGCGTACGCCAGGCATCAAACGCCCTCGTGGCCACAGTGGTTCAGGCCGGTGGCTAACAACGGTGAGTTCGAAGCCCTGAGCTTTCAATCCGGCAAAAAATCCTTGTTCCCAGAGGACGGCTGCGGGGCTGAGGGCCGGAAGTTCGGCCAGTGCGGCGAGGCTCGGCATCGGGCCGAGCCACAGGCCCCGGCGCTCACGCGGATGGAAGGGCTTCATACCGCCCCGAATTTCTTGGCTTGCTGCAACGACCATGCCCGAACCCATCCACGGATTTCCCTTGACGCTGCCAGCCCCGCGCATGTGGCGGCCAGCCCGCCCAGAGCCATTCCAAAGGCCCATGAAACCCAATCCGTGTGGGGCATGTATCGGGCCGCGAGGCAGCCGACGCCAGCCGCGACGACCGCCCGCAGCAACCAACTCCACCGGCCCGTGCCGGCGGCGGGAAAGGCACTGTGCTCCGCCAACCGCCGTTCGATAATGCTCGCACCGCACACCATTACAACGGCGCCCGTCAACGGGATCCCGATCGGGCCGAGGAAGGCCACGCCTGCGACCATCGCCACGGCACGTGCCACGCCCTCGATCGCCTGAAATACAGCAGTGGATGCGACCATGCCTAGGCTCGTGCCAAGGTTCATCAGCCAGCGGATTTGTATCGACGCGACGGAA
>JBAXUW010000433.1:0-1997 GCA_037129495.1 Planctomycetota bacterium
CATTGGGGATGTTACCAACAACGGCACGCTGATTTTCAACCGCTCCGATGCCTCCGCCTACTCGGGCATCGTCAGCGGCACGGGTGCAGTCATGAAGCAAGGCACCGGCACGCTGACACTGACGGGCGCCAACACCTACACGGGTGCCACGGCGATCACGACTGGTTCTCTCTCCGTCGGCACCGGCGGAACCACCGGATCGATCATTGGGGATGTTACCAACAACGGCACGCTGATTTTCAACCGCTCCGATGCCTCCACCTACTCGGGTATCATCAGCGGCACGGGCGCGGTCACGAAACTCGGCGGCGGCACGCTGACGTTCTCCGGCAGTAGCGGCTACACGGGCTTAACGAGCATCAACAGCGGCGTGCTCTCGCTCAGCAATACGAACGCCCTCGCCGGTGGTGGCACGATCTCCTTCGGCGGCGGCTCGCTGCAATACTCCGCCAGCAATACCGTCGACTACTCGGCTAGGATTCTGAATAGCGGCAGTGCAATCTGGATCGACACCAACGGTCAAAACGTCACGTTCGCAAGCGGCTTGGGCTCCAGCAACACCGGCGGGCTGACGAAGTCGGGCCTCGGCACTCTTACGCTCTCCGGTAGCAACGGTTACACCGGCGCGACTACGGTCAACGGCGGCGTGCTCGCATACGGTGCGTCGAACGTTTTTCCCAACTCGACTGCGTTGTCTGTAGCCGGTGGTAGCCTCGACCTTGGCAGCTACACCAACACGGTCGCCAGCTTCACGATCACCAGCGGCTCGCTGCTTGGCTCGGGCAAGCTCACCGCAGCGACCTACTTCATTGGCGGCGGCACGGTGGCCAGCAACCTCGGCGCGGGATCGATGACCGTGACTGGCAACTCGAACTTGAACGGCACGGCCGATGTCACATCAGTGAGCCTGAACGCCGGCACGCTCACGCTCGCCTCTGCCAGCCGGTTCACGAGCAGCGTGATCGCCCTCACCGGCTCCTCGGGCGGCAGCATCAGCCTTGGCGGTAACGAATCGGTCGGGTCGCTCGCCGGCGGATTCAACGTCGCCCTCGGCTCCGCTACGCTCTCCACCGGCAACGACAATAGCAGCACGACCTATTCCGGCATCCTGAGTGGCTCTGGCGGCCTCACCAAGGCAGGCACCGGTACGTTCATCATCTCCGGGAACAACACCTACACCGGCGTGACTGCGGTCAGCGGCGGCAAGTTGCTCGTCAACGGCCAACTCGGCAACACCGCTGTCACGGTGAATGCCAGCGGTCTCCTCGGCGGTAGCGGCACGATTCTGGGCAACGTCACCGTAGATTCGTCGGGCACCCTGTCTCCCGGCAACAGTCCCGGCGTCTTGACGGTAGGATCGCTCTCACTCATGGCTGGCTCGACCACGCTCATGGAGATCACCGGCACGGCGGCGGGGCTCTACGACCAGATCGTGTCAGCGAACACCATCGCCTACGGCGGATTGCTGCAACTCACCATCAGCGGCAGCTACGCGAAAGACACTATCTTTGAACTCTTCCAGTTCACCTCGGTATCGGGGAGTTTTGCCAGTCTCACGATGGCCGGCAGCGGGCCATACGCGGGGCTCACGTTCGGTGCCATTGGCACGGGCGGTTACGGTGCCGACGCATGGGTCTCCGACTGGACGACACCCACCGCCCCCAACGGCCAGCGGCTGGTGTTTTTCCAGAACAACGGCACCTTGGTAGTAATCCCCGAGCCCTCCACCTACGCCCTGCTTGCCATCGGAGCAGGCATCGTCGGGCTCGTGCATCGACGGAAGCGGCGGACGGCAACGGCCTGAGCGGAATGCCGACGTTCGCCTCCGCCAATAAAAAACCCCGGCGGTGCGTGGGGACGCATGCCGGGGCATATCGCACCGGCGTATGTGGCCGCCGATGCGAACACTCTCTTTACGGGGAGCCACTGGGAGATGTTCGAAAAGCTGCCCCGTAGCGCCAGCGACGGTGTTTCAGCGAGCGAAAAGGGGACGCAGC
>JBAXUW010000434.1:0-1990 GCA_037129495.1 Planctomycetota bacterium
TTCAGGAGCACGCCGCCATTCTGCGTCGCCGTGGAAATGACCACGAGTTGCGAGCGGCCGCAAGATCGCTTTCAGCAAGTGGAAGAGCTGGTGGAGATTCTCGGTGCTTGGCTCGATGGCCGGACCTCGAAGATGTTGGGGATGATGTCGCGACGGCTTTCCTCTCGCGCTGCTCCCTCGCGGGCCGATGACGATGTGGAACTGACGCTGGCCCCGCTGGATGAGGAGCGGTGCGTGAAGCATTCACCCACGAAAGCTGCTGTGCCAACAGCCGCCGCCGCAGTCCCCGCGAAATTGGAAAAGCAGCTCGTGAAGCCACCGACAAAACGCGCCGCGGCACAGCAGTCAGTGGTGGCACCGCTGCCCAAGTTGGTCGAGGAACTGTCTTCATTACCGGTGGGTTCGTTCTCGCTGCTGGAGCAGGCGGCATCGGGGGCGACGGAGTCTCCGTTGTACTTGCGATCCTCTTCGGTCCGTTTTTCTGGCGAGTCCTCGATGCCGCGTTGGCTCTGGGGAGTGGTTGGGACGGCGGCGGCCGGCATTCTGATTCTGGTCCTGTGGATTGTGACTTACAGTTTGCTGCATTGACGACAATCAATGGCACGAACAGATCGCACCCCGAGATGGCCTGGCGATACCCACAGCTGGCCTTGCGACCGACATTTCACAATGCGACAGTGACAATGCGCAAACCACAGGTCGATTCACATCTTCGTCGGCGAGGCAACCACATGGAACCTGCCTGGGCATATCTGCTGACCGGACTGCTCTGCGGGGTGTTGAGCGCCACGTTTGGTGTTGGCAGCGGGCTGATCCTGGTGCCGGTTCTGGTGCTGGCGTTTGGGTTCGCGCAGCAAACGGCGCAGGGGACGAGTCTGGCCGTGATGGTACCAATGAGCCTGGTGGGAGCGCTCAGTTATCGATTTCTGGCCGGGGTTCCGTTGGAGTTTAGCAGCACGCTGTATCTGTCGATCGGCGCGGTGGTGGGTGCAATCGCCGGCTCGCGGATTCCGGCGTGGTTCAGCGCGCCGATGGCTCAGCGATTGTTTGCCGTGCTGTTGATCTTGATTGCGGTGCGGATGCTGCTGGTCGTTCTGCCAGAGGCAAGTGCGGGCGATCTTCCGAAGCGCGGAAGCGAGGAACCCTCGGCATGAAAGTGCGGTTCGAATTGATGGCCCAGGCGCGGCATGCCACCGGACAAACGACAGTGGAAGTGGAGTGCGCCGCGGACGCGACATTGCTGCAAGCGCTCACCGAATTGGCGACGCGGCAGATGCCGGCGCTGCGCGATTTTGTGTTCAGCGAAGCGGGGACGATCCATTCGGGCCTGATGCTGATCGCCGCCGGGGAATTGGTCGGCAACCCCGCCAGGTATCGTCTTGCCGAGGCAGAGATGATTACCTTGTTGACCCCCTTGGGGGGCGGTTAACCGATTGCGCGCCAATGTCGATTTCCCACAACCTCACCGATGCCGAGCGCGAGACGTACTCTTGGCAGTTTGAGATACCCGGCTTCGGCGAGGCGGGACAGCAGCGATTGAAAGGTGCCACTGCGCTCGTCAGTCGCTGTGGCGGTTTGGGAGGGCCGGTCTGCTACAATCTGGCGGCTGCGGGGATCAGCCGATTGATTCTCGCCCATGCAGGAAATTGCTGGCGAACGATCTGAATCGACAAATCCTGATGACGCACGATTGGATCGGCAAGCCACGTGTGGAATGCGCCGCAAAACGACTGCGCGAATCGAATCCACGGCTGGAAGTGCTGGCGGTGAACGCGAATCTCAGCGAGCAGAACGCGGCCGAGCTGATTACTCAAGCCGATATTGTCTTCGATTGTGCCCCGTTGTTCCCCGGCATGGCGTTCCGACGGATTGAAATCAAGCGGCGACCCGATTGCAAAGTGTGCGGACAACTCGGCCGCGGCTGAGTGTCAATTTATGGTTCTTCGGGGAATTTCGTGGCACGGTTTGGCGGATTCGGGACCGGCGATGG
>JBAXUW010000435.1:0-1989 GCA_037129495.1 Planctomycetota bacterium
GCCTGACGGTCGTCGTCCTGGCCGTGATCAAGACCGGCTACTTCCTGATCGAAAACCTCCAGCACATTCTGCTCCCCACCGCCCAGGAGATTCCCTACCACCGGTTTCTCGCCCTGATGGGCGTCAACATGGCGCAGATCACGCTCGCCTTCGCGATCGACTTCTGGCTGCTGGAGTCGGCGGAGCGGGGCAGCCTGAGCGGGTTCGACGATTCCACCACGCCCGCCCGCATGTTCTTCGACTGCTTTTTCTACAGCGTGCTCAACTTCTCGTTCTTTGGGTTCGGCGACATCATGCCGCAGACCATCCCGGCGAAGATCGTCACGCTCCTCGAGGTGATCCTCGCGTTTTTCACCGTGATCTTCCTGCTCTCCGACTTCATCAGCCTGAAGGATTCGCTTCGCCGGGAGCGGCATCGGTGACGCTCCTCGCGACCACGCATGCCCTCCTCGGCGGCCCGTCGCTCGCCCTCGGCGTGGCAGCCGGGTTTACCGCCGCGCTGGCCAGCGCCGTCTCTTATTTTATCTCCCGCCACCACGGCAACGGCGGGGGCAGCAGCCTGCGGCTCCTCGTGCTCTCCCACGCCCTGATGGGAGCGGTCTGCATCCCGGGAGCCTGGCTGCTCTGGCCCGAGTCGCTACCGCCGGCGCCAGCATGGCTGGTGCCAATGTTCGGGTCGGCGACGTCGTATCTCTGCGGCCAGTCCCTCGTGTTCGCGGCGCTTTCCCGGGCCGAGACGTCTCGGGTAGCGCCGCTCTTGGGCCTCAAGATCGCGATGCTCGCCGCCATCGCCTCCATGCTGCCCGGTGAGCCGCTCGACCTGCGGCAGTGGATCGCCGTGGCGCTCAGCCTGGTGGCCGCGGCGATGCTCCAGCGTGGGGGCGGTCTGCAACCGGCGGCCCTGGCGTTGACGCTCACCGCCTGTGTCACGTTCGCCGTCGCGGATCTGTTCATCGTGGCCCTGATCGACGGGCTGCAGCAGACGGCCGCCGCGGCCGGCAGCCCACTCGGCCGCGTGCGGGCCGGCGTGCTCGCCATGGCGGTGACCTACGTGGTCTGCGGCCTGCTGTCGGCGATCGTGATGCTCGCGTCGCGCGGGCGACTGACAGGCTGGCACGACTGGAAGTTTGCGATCCGCTACGCAGCCACCTGGCTGGTCGGCATGGCCGCGCTCTACACCTGCTTCGGGCTCGTAGGTGCCATTTTCGGCAACATTCTCCAGTCGACCCGCGGCATGATGGCCATCGCCATCGGCGCGGCCCTGGCTCACCGGGGCTGGCACGACCTCGAAACCCGCATCGATCGGCAAACGCTCACCCGCCGGGCCGTCGCTGCCGTCCTGATGACAGCCGCGATCGCGCTCTACGTGATCGACCTTGCCTGAGCGGCCCAATGCGACCCTCGTGGGTGCGGCTGGGTGTCTTCCGTAGCAGCAGGTTTCCGAGCTGCGGTGATCAACTCCGTTTGCTGCTCCTCGTTGCAGCAGGTTTTCTACCTGCGGTCATCGATGCCGTTTGCTGCCCCTCGTAGCAGCAGGTTTCCTACCTGCTGTCATCAACGCCGTTTGCTGCCCCTCGTAGCAGCAGGTTTCCTACCTGCTGTCATCACGCCGTTTGCTGTGCAGGTAAAAAACCTGCACCTACGGTGGAGGTCGTCCTACCTGCTGTCATCAACGTCGTTTGTCGCCCCTCGTAGCAGCAGGTTTCCTACCTGCTGTCATCAACGCCGTTTGCTGTGCAGGTAAAAAACCCGCACCGACGGTGGGGAGCAGCCGCGGCTCGTTGTACAATCCGACCATGAGACGAGGATCCTGGACACGGCCCTGCGGCAACGTGATGCACGGGACCGCCGTGGCAGCCCGCGTCGCCCGGTTCGACCGCATGCCGGTCCCGGATGTTGCCGACCTGGAGCTGCCGGACGGCCCTCCGCCCTCCTACGGCGAGCACATGCGGCTGATGGCCGACATGCTGGTGCTGGCCTTCCAGACCG
>JBAXUW010000436.1:0-1970 GCA_037129495.1 Planctomycetota bacterium
GCCAGCCTCAGGAAACGGCAGAGTTTCAGCTCGCCAATATCCAGAGGCCTCTGATCTGACCCGGGCGACGTTTCTATAGGCGGCGTTTCTGGTGTCGAAGATGAGTTTGGAGGCCGAGAGCAGATCCCGGTCGGCCTGAAACGCTCTGGCCGCTGTGGTTCTCTGTTCTGGTGCGAGGGTCTTTCTGACGCCCATCCACGTGAAGGCGAGTTTTACGGGGACACAAGTGGTGCGGAGTCTGTTGGTGCCCGAGCCGTCGACCTACGCCATGGCCCTCGCCGGCGTGGCCTGCGGCGGCTACTCGATGCTTCGCCGTCGTAAGCGGGCCTGAGCCCTTCGCGGCACTTGTGATCTCACGCTGGGCAGGGCATCGCAAGGTGCTCTGCCCAGTGGTGTTTCTGAGAAATCGGGGACGGGAGCGACTTTTGCCACGATCGCGATACACGCTGTCGTCACCCGTTCCCGTCAACCGCAGTCGACACCGAGATGAGCGGCGATCCGTCGCAGGCGGGCATCCCGCGTCCACACCACGTGGCCTTCGGCAACAGCCGCATACAGGAGATGAGCATCGATCAGTCCGATGCCGCCGCCGTGAAGGTGCCGCTCGTCAATGAAGGCGAGGATTTCTTCGTGGGCGGCTTGGCCGGTCCGAGGCAGAGCGTCGAGTAGTTCGAGGATCTCATGCCGTTTGAAAAGGGATCCGCAGGCGAGTTCACCGATTACAAACGGGTGGCACACCACGTCGCCGGCTTCTAGCCGGACCGCCAGGTGGCGGTCGCCCCGCCGCAGATGGTCGATCCAGATCGATGTATCGACAAGGATCATATCGGCTTTCTTCAGCCCGGCCTGCGCCGCGGAGCCACGCGAGCCCTACGGTCGGAGCCACCAAGGACGGCAAGCTTTTTGGCCGCCTCGCGGGCGATCAGCGCCTCGAGGCCCATGCGGACGAGCTCCGTCTTCTTGCGAACGCCCGTGAGACGGGAAGCCGTGGAAATCGCCTTGTCATCAATGTTGAGAGTGGTTCGCATGCATCAATTTTTGCAATATTGTATGCATCCGTCAAGTGCCGCTGGGCGATCTGAAGAGAAACCGGGACGGGAGCGACTTTTACGAAACAGATGGGAAATTGGCAACCGGCCCAATAGTGTTCGACACGGGGTGTGCATGCGGCCCGCATTCCCTTGCTTGGGCCGCGGGCTTGGATAAAGAGGAGTGGCCACGCATGCCCGAAGAGCGAGCGAGGGGATCCGCACCGTGGCAGCGTCGCTAGACCAGCCTCTTTCGAATCCAGAGCGGATCACGCCTGGCATCGATCACGGCGACGACCAACAGCATTTCATCACCGAGAGCATAGTAGATGCAAAAAAGGGAATCGCTTTGACAGCGACCGATGATAACCATACTCCAATTCATTGATACCGCCGTAGTAGGTGAGCGATTCGATGTCCGAGATCAAGCAACTTCGGAAGTAGTCACCGAGCCCGGGTGACTGCCGCTCATAGAACCAATATCCCTCGGCAAGATCCGCTTCCGCATCGGAGGAAATGCTGACGATCATCGGCCAAGCTGCATCAATCGGGCCTTTGCATCGGCCCAGGCGGAAATCGTGGCGCGACCATCCTCAAGCCGACGCCTCCGCTCCTCGAGCACTTCGCGGTGCCACTCTGGCGACTGCACGTCGCCTGGACAGGCACACAGGCTTTGCCACACGCTCTCAAGAAGCTGCACCTTCTCGGCGACCGACATGGAATCAAGTTGGATATCGAGCGACATGGCTAGCTCCGTCTTTCTCCAGAGTGTACCGGATTGTCAGTCGGCGCTTAAAACCGGCCAGTGATCGGCGCATGAACTCCGGCCGTCTTCACGGAGCATCTCGACCTACAGGTCTTCTAGCGGCATTGCCGCGGAAGGAGGCCTGTCATGGCGAATGTATTGAAGATGGCGATTATCGAGGCATCTATTCGTTGCGA
>JBAXUW010000437.1:0-1966 GCA_037129495.1 Planctomycetota bacterium
GCAGTTGAAGCGGAGCCCAAGGCCCAGCCAAGGGTCGAGCGAGGTACTGAGCGAGCGACCGAGCCACAGCCGAGGCGGTGAGCCCGGGAACCAGACCAGAACACCCGGCAGAAGCCGTGAGATTCGTCCGGTTGGCAGGGCATAGACAGCCGAAGAAGTGTGGTAAACTGAAGCGGTTGAGTCTTCGATGGTGGCTATAGCTCAGTTGGTTAGAGCACTAGATTGTGATTCTAGGGGTCGCGGGTTCGAGTCCCGTTAGCCACCCTTTCTTTTCCAGATTCGCCACGGGCCGGGTCAGAGTGTTTCTGCCGCTTGTGGGATAAGTTTTCCAACTTGTCCTCTTTGCTTTGCTCCGCGCCTGTGGCACTGCAACGCCGGGCCGGCAGAAGTCTCCTTCGCGGGGACTTTCGCCGTGGGGTTCAATGGTAGTTCTGAACTTGGCGGGGCGAAATTCCAACGCTCGTCGAGCTTCAGCCGATCCCGGCTATCCGGATTCCTGTGGGATAAGTTTTCCAACTTGTCCTCTTTGCTTTGCTCCGCGCCTGTGGCACTGCAACGCCGGGCCGGCAGAAGTCTCCTTCGCGGGGACTTTCGCCGTGGGGTTCAATGGTAGTTCTGAACTTGGCGGGGCGAAATTCCAACGCTCGTCGAGCTTCAGCCGATCCCGGCTATCCGGATTCCTGTGGGATAAGTTTTCCAACTTGTCCTGCACATCTTTTTCGGCAAGTTGGAAAACTCGCTGCTGCGGGGGATCGGCAGAAATTTACTTGCCGCCGTCGCCCAGATCGAGCTTTGTCCACTTCCGGGCAGTGAACCTCGCCGCATTCTCTTTCGAAAGCGGGCCGTTGTTTTTAAACGTCAGCGTCTGCAACTTCGGCATCTCGGCAATCTTTGCGGTTGAGGCCTCCGTAACGCCGGTCTCGCGGATGGAGAGTTCCTTCAGATTCGGCAGGCTGGCGATCACGTCGATCGTGGCGTCAGTCATCTGCGGCAGGCTCCAGATGTCGAGAACCTCCAGCTCCTTGGCCGCCGCTAACTGCTTGAGCCCCTCGTCGCCGACCGAGGCCAGCTCATGCAGATAGAGACGCTTGAGCCGTGGCAGCTTTGCCAACACTTCAAGCGCCGGATCGCTGATATTGGGCAGGTCGCGGAGCGTGAGCCGCGTCAGGGGTAGCCCAGCAAGCGCCTGCACACCCTCCGTGCCAAACCCCTGGCAGCGGAAGATTTCAAGCGACGAGAGCTTCGGCAGCTTCGCCAGATGCTGCCCGGAGGCACTCGTGATCACGAAGTCTTGAGCGAGCAGCGATTCAAGCGTCTGGCTCACGGCCAGGCCCGCGAGGCCCTCGTCCGTGACCGCCGAACTGCGGTGCTTGAGCGCCGTGAGGTGGGGCAACTTGCCCGCCACCTCGAGTGTCATGTCGCCCGCTTCCATGTTACCCCGCAGGTCGAGGCTCCGCAGACCTGGCATCTTTGAGAGCCGGCGGGTGTGCAGGTCGTTGAAGCGGTTTTGGAGCAGCGTCAGCCGTTCGAGCTTCTCAAGCCCGGCGATCAGCTTCAGCGCCGAGCCGGTCATGTTGGTGTTGGACGAGAGATCGAGCTCGACCAGATTGGGAAACGAATCGACAATCGTCTTGACGCCCGCGTCTGTGAGAGCACTGTTGGTCAGTGCGAGCGTGTCGAGAGTCTTGAGCCCCTGAAGCTGGTCGACCATCGCGTCGTTCAAGACGCGGCAGTTGAGGATCTTGAGGGCCTTGAGGTCTGCGAGTCGGCCGAAGATCGCCATATCCTCACCGGTCAGGTCGGCACCGTCCTGGATCGTGATCTCAGTGATTGTGCCGGCGGCATCAATGGTGTATTTCGCCGTCTTGCCCAGGGAGTCGAGCCGCTGCTTTGCAGCGGCCACGGCCGATTGCGCCGTGGCGACGCCGCAGGGCAGCCCCAGCATGACAAGCATGACAAGCATGAC
>JBAXUW010000438.1:0-1962 GCA_037129495.1 Planctomycetota bacterium
GAGTACCGGCTCCCGACAGAAGCCCAGTGGGAGTACGGGTGCCGTACTGGAACCAAGACAGCGTTTTCATTCGGTGATGAATGGAAGCTGAACTCACATGCGTGGTGGGGCGGCATTGATTTATTGAAAGCTGGCAGGATTGAGACTGGCCCTGGCAACGCTGGTCGCGAGCAATACGCCCACAAGGTTGGCATAAAGAAGCCAAACCAGTGGGGGCTGTACGACATGCACGGCAACGTGTGCGAGTGGTGTTCGGACTGGTACGGCGAAAAGTTGCCGGGTGGCACAGATCCGGTTGGCCCCGAAGGGGGCTCGTTCCGCGTCGCCCGCGGCGGCAGCTGGGAGCTCAGCCCGGACGGCTGCCGATCGGCGTACCGCGATCCCATCGTCCCGTCGAACCGCCTCAACGACCTGGGTTTCCGCGTGGCTCGCAGTCAGTCGGCAAAGTAAGCAGTCGCGCAGTCACGGATGACGAGGCGGATGCCGAAGCCCGACGCTGCCGGAGCGGGGGTGATAGCGGCGGCATGTTCGTACGTTGTTGCGGGTGCCCCCCATACTGGGGTAAGCTTTCGCCCAGTCTACTTCGTTGCTCGCTCATCGCGGGTCAGACGCTTGTGGAAGTGCCATTGACCGGGCTATTCTTACAAGGTTGAACTCGGGCCAGAGGGCACGTTGCGCATCCTCGGCCGTTTAAGCGAAGTCATCAACGTCGGCGGAGAGAAACTCATGCCCGCCGAGGTGGAATCCGTGATTCTCGGTTTACCATTGGTCTTGGATTGCCGGGTACGAGGCGAGGCCAACGCCTTGGTTAGCCAGGCGGTCGTGGCGGAAGTCGTGGCGGCGCCAGCGGCTCGTCTTGTTTGTCGCGGTCGCGCCCCGGCGGGAAGATGCCCTTGAGACCTTCTTCAGGCTTTTTGCCCTTCTCTTTCAGCGAATCGGGGTCCTTGAGGATCTCACCGGCGGCCTTGAGCGGGTCTTCGGCGAGGTCGCCGAACTGCTTTTTCAGTTCCGCCCCGACGCGGCCGGCAACCTGCTTGAGGTCGAGCGTCAGTAGTTGCCTGATCTCCGGCGGGACTTTGTCCGATTCGGCGGCCTTGGCGACCATCGCCGTGATCACCTGAAGCGTCAGCTCCTTGATCGCCACGCCATTCTGCGCGCCGTCGGCGGTGCCGATGTTTTGAAGCGTCATCGCAGGCAGCGGTACGTCGATGCTCCCGGCCAGGCCGGGGATGCCCGGGCGGAGGCTGACGCTCGCACCCGTGATCGTCACCGTGTCGACGATCAGGCGGATCGGCTCGCCCTTGTCGCGCTTGCCATCGCTCTGCGTGTCCGGGTCGCGCGGGAGCTGGTCGATCAGGGCCTTAAAGTTGAACTTGCCCCCGGCCTGCTCGACGACCAGCACCGGCCTGTCCAGCGAAATCTCGCGCACGCGGACGGGGTCTTTCGTCAACTGGCCGTAATTGACGTCGAGCCCGACCCGCCCGAGCGTGAGAATGTGGGCGGCCTGGAAACCCTTGGGCGAGCCGACCGCCAATTCGCTGAGGCCCAGACTCCCGCCGAGCAGCGAGACGCTCGCGCCGCCG
Source organism: Planctomycetota bacterium (assembly GCA_037129495.1). Taxonomy (GTDB): domain Bacteria; phylum Planctomycetota; class Planctomycetia; order Pirellulales; family UBA1268; genus CAMCQY01. Next base: position 1,584 of record JBAXUW010000438.1, read on the forward strand.
AGGGTCGTCGGGACGTTCAAAGACGCCGTCGCCTGCGTCTGCACTGTCGAGCGGATGATCGAATTCAGGCTAAAAAGAACGACGAGGACCGCTATGACCAGTAGCACCGGCACGGCGATCAGCACGATCCTGATGAGGGTTTTCATGGGTTTACTCCGTTCATGATTGTCACCCGCCCGCCGCGAGCAGGCAACCGCCGGGACCGTCCGGGCGTCGTTTTCCGATATCGGTGGGTTCGAAATAGCACTGCCAACCCCAAATTCGTTGACTCCGACCCGTCCCGACCTTTACCGTCACAACCGCGACTGACCCCCGCGCGGCCAAAGGATAGCCCGGTCAACGGCACTTCGGCAAGGGATGATAAGCGGTTGATGCGGCG
>JBAXUW010000439.1:0-1960 GCA_037129495.1 Planctomycetota bacterium
GATTGGGCCAGATCGCACCCACAGTCAGCCATACGCCAAACGCGAACAGTACCAGCACGACCCACATCGCCATCGTTTCAAACATTGTTGCAACGCTCCCGAGCCGACCACGTCAGGCCGTTGCCAAACCATAGGTCACGAAATCGGGTCTGTTGGGCTTGCTGCCCACGACCGCGAATACGGCCAAAACGCGGGCTTTCTGGCCAAGACTCTTCGTCGAAGATGGTCGAGCCGGACTATTTCAACGGTGGACGTCCCGCGGCGGTGCGGTGCCTGTTCACGGCCACCCACGCAGCTGGAGACTTTCTGAGGAGCCCGATCAGTTGCGTGGTGGAGACGCCGAGTTTTTCGGCCGCCCACGAAACCTGACCGTTTGTTTCCTGCAGCCGGTCGAGGGCTTCTGCGACGAGGGTCGGATAGTCGGCATGGCCGACTGAAATCACGAGCTGCCGACCGCGCACGCGCCTGCGCCACGCTTCTGAAACCTCGACCGGCGCCGGCGTCCTGTGTTCGAGAGCGAGCTTCAGCCGCAGCCGATTCAGGGCCACTTGGCGGTTTTCAGCTTGGCTCCGCCGCTCCGAAGCCTCCGCTGAAATTCCCGTCGGCCCGTGAAGGAGCACGACGGCAGTCTCGACCTTGTTGCGGTGCTGTCCGCCCGGGCCACCGCGTCTGGTGCGCAGTTCTTTGCATTGCTTGGCAAGATCAGACGGCGGAAGACAGGCAGGGTGCATTGCGTGAGCCTACCCCGCGGCACTCTTGCTGGAAGCCAGAGGCCGCAAAAGCTCACATATGCGCCACGATACAGCCGCTCCACCGACGAGCATCGCTTCAGTCAACGCTCCTTGCCAATCGATCTGCATCGCAGGCCATTGCGACGCAGGCCGCGCTGTCCGCCTCCGTGAGGGTTCGTACGTGTGCTGGATCCCGAATCCAGGCAATCTGGTCTGCGGCAAGTTCGCGGACGACCTGGCCATACAGGTCGAGCTTTTCCAATCCCAGGCCAAACCCAATCTCGACGAGTGACGTCGCCTCGAATGTCCGAAACCGACCGCGCATCCGACGGTGATCCCCTTCGTACTGCTCGATGGTATGGACCACGCTGCCCGGTAGTATTTCAGTCAGAACTTTGATCCCGTCGTCGTCCACGAGCCCCCGCAGTTCTCCGTGCGTTGGCACCCAGTCGAAGAGCCGGACCTCGCCGCGTTCGAAGACCAGCCGCATCTCCTGACGGTCCATCCGTGACGGCTGGTGGAAGCCATGCTCGTAGTGGAACAGGACGTCCCCGTAGCGGCATGTGCAAACGACCTGCTCCTCGACCAGCCCCCGCTTCACGTCGCCTTTTTTCTGCGCGACATCCGTCTTCGTACCGACGCTTTCGGGGCGGAGGCTGCGGGCGGCCGACACGACCGTCCCCTGCCCCAGCCACGACGCGACGAGGTCGAAGAAGTGCACCCCATGCTCGATAAAGATGCCGCCGCTCAAGTCGCGATTCCAAAACCAGTGTTCTCGGGAGAGCCCTTCGTCCGCGGCCTCGTTCATGAACAGTCCATGCAAGAGGCTGCCGAGGATGCGCGAATCAATCAGTCGCCGGATGGCGCGAGCCAGCGGGTTGTACCGTTCGACAAGGTTGGCCACGCAGGCGAGATTCTCCCGGACCGCCAGCTCCTCCAGTGCACGGGCATCGGCGAGCGTCGTGGCGAGCGGCTTCTCGACAAGCACGTGCTTGCCGGCACGAAGCGCCGTCGAAGCCTGCCGGTGGTGGAGTGCCGGTGGCGTGGCGATATAGACGAGGTCAATGTCCGGGGAAGTGAGGAGTGCGTCGGGCGCTCGCGGCTCGACATGCAGTTCCGAGGCAGCCCGCTGGGCGGCAGCGGGCTCGATGTCGGCGACACTGGCAACGCAGACATCCGACAACTGTCGGTACTGCGCCACCGAAAACCGCGCAAAAGCTCCGCAGCCG
>JBAXUW010000044.1:0-17782 GCA_037129495.1 Planctomycetota bacterium
GGAAGAGGCTCATGCTAGGCCCGTTTTTACCCACAGATTCTGCTGAGGACCCAAGTTTTAAGCGCTTGTCCGTTCCCCTGTCTTGTGGGATAAGCTTTCCAACTTGTCTGTCCCGTAATCATCCGTCCCCTACTCGTCCAAGATGGCCACCGTCTCGAAGGCCTTGCCTTCGAGCATCTCCAGTGACGCCCCGCCGCCAGTCGAGACATGGCTCACCCGATCGGCATAGCCGAGCTGCTCGACAGCCGCAGCTGAGTCGCCGCCGCCGATGATCGTAATTGCGCCCGCAGCGGTCGCCGCAGCAACTGCATCGGCCACGGCCTTCGTGCCAGCATCGAAGGGGGGCATCTCAAAGACGCCCATCGGCCCGTTCCAGACGACCGTGCCGGCCGCACGAACGATCTCCGCATAATGCTTGGCCGTCTCCGGCCCAATGTCGAGCCCCTCGAAGCCGTCGGGGATCTCGCCAGCTCTCACGATCTTCTTATTGGCAGACGATGAGAAATGATCGGCGCAGTGTGTATCGGTCGGCAGCACGAGTTTGCCGGCTGCCTTGGCGATCAATTCGCGGGCCAGTTCGAGCTTATCGGGCTCAACGAGTGATTTGCCAGTCTTGCCCCCCTGGGCCAGTGAAAACGTATACGCCATCGCACCGCCAATGAGCACGTGGTCACACATTGAGAGCAGGTTTGTAATCACGGCGATCTTGTCCGACACCTTCTTCCCGCCGAGGATCGCCACAAACGGCCGCTTCGGCTGGGCGATTGCATCGGTAAGGTATTGAATCTCCTTTTCGACGAGCATGCCCGACACCACGGGCTTATGCAGAGCCTTCATCGCCACGGGCACGGCATACATGCTCGCCTCGGTGCGGTGACAGGTGCCGAAGGCGTCGTTGACGTAGGCATCGGCAAGCGTTGCCAGGCCATTGACATAGGCCGGATCGTCGCCCTTCTTCTCGCCTTTGTGAAAGCGAACGTTCTCGAGCACAAGCACGCCGCCGGCGAGGAGCGCCTTGGCCCTAGCATGGGAGTCGGGGCCGCCGGCATCACTGGCGAGCGCCACGGGCTTCCCCAGCAGTTCGCCCAGCCGCCGGGCGACGGGAGCAAGCGAAAACGCCTGCTCAAAGCCCTTGCCAGTGGGCCGGCCAAGGTGCGACATGAGAATCGCTCTGCCGCCGCGGTCGAGGATCGACCGAATCGTTGGGAGCGCCATGCGGATCCGCCGGTCGTCGGTGATTGCGCCGGCGTCGTCCTGCGGAACGTTTAAATCGACGCGGATGAGCACGGCCTTGCCCTGGGGATCGAGGCTGGCGACGGATTTCTTGGCCATGGCGGTGAGATTCCTCTGGAGTGTCTTTGAGAGCGGCTGTCTTCGACGCGATGGTATGCCACCAGACGGGCGACCGTCCAGCCAGCTGGCGTACAGGCTGCTTTGATCTGAAAAATGCCGCCCGCGACTATTGCGTACGGCTTCGATGATAGACAGATGAATACACGCTCGTTCATCCCCGGCACCTGCTCGACGAGGCCCGTCAGACTGGCTTTTCCGCTGGCGGTAGGCGATAGTCGGTGTTTATGAAGCCAGTCACTGCGGCAATTGCGCTCGTCCTGTCTGTTGGCCTGACAGTCCCCACCGCCGGGAGTGCCAGCGCGGCCCCGCCACAGGCTGCCATGCCGCTGCCGTGGCAGCTCGACTACGCCGCCGCAGTTTCCAAGGCGCAGGCGCAGCACCAACACATAGTGGTGCTGCTCACGGCGAAAGACTCCGAGCCCTGCCGGCAGCTTGAAGAGGAGTCGCTTGCCGATCCGCTCATCCGTGGCGCGCTGGCCGACATGGTCTGGGTGCGGCTTCCCGGTGATGACGCCATCGAGCGGCAGCTCAAGCTCCGGGAGCGGCCGACGCTGGCGTTTGTGAATCCGTTCACCGGCAGCGTGCTCCATAGCACGTCAGGCCACCAGACCGTGGAACTCCTCGCCCGCGAGATTGTCCACGCGCGACGGGTGATCGGCCTGCCACTGTCACCGCCGTTGGAAGCGGTGGCGAAACGGATGTTTTCGTTCGACGAGGCCGCCGCCAACCAGCTGCTCGCGGCCGGCAATGCTGCTGCTCTCAAGGAATTACTCGCCCCAGCGGCCAACGACGGATCGCGGCGGGCTCACTACCTCGTGGCGGAGATCACGCTTCCAGAAGGCATGGTGCCGGATGACGTGCGGTTTCTGGCGGGGACCGACTGCCTGGTGGGCACTGACCACTCGGCTCACGCAGCCGATCCCTCCTTGGTCGCCGCCCGTCCGCCCGATCTGGGGACGTCTTGTGCGGAGTATCCGCTCCCCGACTCCAGGCTCCTCCTCGTGCCGATCGCCCGCGAAGACGGGCCGCGTGCGGACGTCCGCATCACGGCCCCCGACTGCCGACTCACCAGCGACACGGTTCACTTCGCCGGCCCTGCGCCGGACACCGCCGTTCAGGTTCGCCGTTACAAACTCACCCGGCTCACCGACGCTACCGCTGCCCGGCTCACCGGTCGCGTGCGGCAGCCCGACGGGCTGCCAGCGGCCAATGCGATCGTCCGCATCGAAGACTGGTACACCCCCGCCGCCGATGCTACTACCCTACCCGCGCCTGTTGTCACGCGGACCGATGCGGCAGGTCGCTTCACGTTTCCCAGGGTGTCGCCCGGCCGCTGGCTGGTGCGGGCGGAGTATCCCGGCGGCGAGCGGGAGCAGGTCGTCGACATCCAGCCGAAGGGGATCACAGACTGCGAACTCAACCTCACCGCCGTGACCACAGTTGGCCTCCGGTGGACACTCCAGACCCAGGAGATGGTGCAGAATCTTGCGGGGAAAAGCGTGCAGACTGGCGAGGCGTTTGTCAGCGTCGCGAGCAGCCGGATCACGCTTGCCTGGGGCATGCGGGTCCGCACCGCCGACTATAGCGACCTGATGCTCGCCCAGACGCCTCTGGCCGATAACAGCCTGCCGGCGGGAACCCTGGGCTCACTTGAAAACCTGCCGGCGGGCACGCCCATCTGGTATCTCTTCGACGCCGCCTACAAAGAAGACTTTCTGGCGATCTCGGGGCTGCATCGCGAAACCCGTGGGTTCGACAGCATCACAACTGTCTCCGACGGCGACCCACTCCCCGATGAAGATTGGATCATCATCGGACCGGTGATCCCCCAGGCTCTTGCTGCGACACAGGAGCAAAACACATTCTTTCAGTTCATCCGGGGTGAGCCGGTTCGTAAAGGAGATGTCTTTACGCTTCGGTGCGTGATGCGAAACTGCTTTGCGAAGCTTGAGGTCACCGACGTCACGATCGTCACGCCGCCGGCATCACCGGTATCACGATGACAGCCTTGATCACGCCGCTGCCTGGTTCGAGGAGTTTTGGAAAGGCGGTGATCGTGTCTCGCAAACCGATCTGGTGCGTGATCCCCACGGAGACGAGCCGGCCACCGAAGCTGCAGAGCTTCATGGCATTGGCCATGCTCACGCTGCTGCCGGTTGACCCCACGCCAGCCGATGCCAGCCGCTCAAATGCCGCCAGTTGGGCCACAGCCTGATGGGCGAAACGATCACCGACGCCCAACTAAAAAAAGGGGCAGTGTCATCCAAGCTCCAATGAACCTAGAGTGGCAGGGGGCCACTGTCTTCTCTCTTTTGTGGGATACGTTTTCTAACGTGTCCTCTTCACGCATTCGGCACGTTGGAAAACTCGCCTCCACGAGAGGAAACGAAAAACATCGCTTTCTTGCAACGTGAACCGATTACACGTCCAGGTGTTTGACATCGAGTGCGTGACGCTCAATAAACTCGCGGCGGGGTTCGACCTTCTCCCCCATCAGCACGCGAAAAAGATCGTCGGCCGCTGCCGCGTCATTCATCGTCACCCGCAGGAGCGTACGGTTGACTGGATCGAGCGTCGTATCCCGCAATTCCTCGGCATTCATTTCACCGAGCCCCTTAAAGCGGGTGATCGAGAGGCCCTTCTCACCCGCCCGCCGCACGGCCGAAAGCAGGCTGCGGAGGTCCTCAAGACCAATCTCACTGTCGCCCCGGCGGAGCTTATAGCGGGGATCCTCCGAGCCGGTGCGGTCCTGCGGCAGGAGCGACTCGGTGCCAAACCCCATCGTTTCGATTTCTTTGAGACCCGCGTTGATGCTTCGCACTTCGTGCAGATCGACCACAACAAGCTGGTCGGCACCGGTATCAGCAGCCGTGCCCGGCGTGGCGTCGGTCAACTCCTCCTCTGGCCGGCCCACAGCCAATTCGCCACCCGATGACTTTTCCTTCTTCTGGACGAACGTCTCAAGTTGATCGCGACTGGTAAACCAGTGTTCCTCGATGCCGTAGTAAACGTGATACATCGGCAGCTTCCCGCTCTTCGCTTCCCGCCTGGCCAGATGATCGCGCAGGCTAATGCCCCGCTTCTCGAGCGCCACCAGCGCATCCTCAAGCCCCGAGAGCGTGCGGCAGAGTTTGTGCATATCCTCGCCAGCGATTTCCCGGCCATCGCCCGGCATAAAGACACCCTCGCCGAGCCCCTGATCGAGAAGCTGTGTCTTCATCTCGTCCTCGGTCTGCACGTAGTAGGTCTGCTTTTTTGTCCGCACCCGAAACAGCGGCGGTTGGGCGACGTAGACGTGGCCAGCCGCGACGAGTTGATACATCTGACGGTAAAAGAACGTCAGCAAGAGCGTGCGAATATGGGACCCGTCCACATCGGCGTCAGTCATAATCACGACCTTGTTATACCGCCGCTTCCCGATGTCCGCGTCGGCGCCAATGCCGGCACCGAGCGCCGATATTACACTCCGAACTTCCTCGTTGGCGAGCACTTTGTCGTCGCGACTCTTGTAGGCATTGATGATCTTTCCGCGGAGCGGCAGGATCGCCTGAAATTCGCGGCGGCGACCGCCCTCGGCAGACCCGCCAGCCGAGTCGCCTTCCACGAGATAAATCTCGCAAATCGCCACATTGCGGCTCGTGCAGTCGCGGAGTTTTCCTGGCAGACCGCCACCCGACAGGGCCCCTTTCCGTTCTCGCAACAGCGCCTTGGCTTTTAAGGCCGCCGTTCGTGCCTCAGCCGCCAGCACACCCTTTTGCAAAATTGCCTTGGCACTCTTGGGATTCTCTTCCAGATATTTGCTTAGATAATCGCCAACGGCTGAGTTAATAATTCCTTCCACTTCGCCGTTTCCGAGTTTGGTCTTGGTCTGACCCTCAAACTGCGGATGGGGCACCCGCACGCTGAGAACCGTAGTGAGCCCCTCGCGAACGTCTTCGCCGGTCGGAACGAGATCCTTGTAGATGCCGCTTTTCTTGCCGTAGGCATTGAGCGTGCGGGTGAGCGCCGAGCGGAAACCGGAAACGTGCGTACCCCCCTCGGAGGTCGTAATGTTATTGACATAACTGTGAATATTTTCGGTGTATTCTGTCGTGTATTGCATGGCGATGTCCCACGACACGCCATCTCCTTCGCCGCGAATTGAGATCACGTCAGAGTGAACGGCGTCGCTTGAGCGGTTGAGCCATTCAATAAACTCCACTACCCCCCGCTCGTAATAATATTCTTCTTTTTGGCCGCTGACAGCATCAGAAAATGTGATCCGAACGCCGGAATTTAAAAACGCCAACTCCTGAAGCCGTCTCGCAAGGATGTCCCAGGAAAATTTCGTCTGCGGAAAAATCTGCGGGTCGGGCTTGAATGTCGTTTTCGTACCGGTGCGGCTAGTGGTACCCATTTTACGCACTGGGCCCGTCGGCTCGCCCCGCTGGTATTCCTGCTGCCAGACATGGCCTTCGCGGTTGACCTCGACCTCGCACCATTCAGAAAGAAAGTTGACGACGGTAACGCCGACGCCGTGGAGCCCCCCGGAAGTCTGATAGGCACCCTTTTCAAACTTGCCGCCAAATTTGAGCACCGTCATCACGCCTTCAAGCGTAGATACCTCACGGTCCATCTCCTCGGAGAGTTGTGGGTGGCGATCGGTGGGGATGCCGCGGCCGTCGTCCTCAACTGTGACACTGCCGTCAACGTTCACGATCACGCTGATGTGCTTGGCATAGTTAGCCATGCACTCGTCAATCGAATTGTCGACCACTTCGTAGACAAGATGATGAAGACCGCGGGCGGTGTTGTCGCCAATGTACATGCCGAAGCGTTCGCGGACATGGTCCCGATCGGAGAGGTGCTTTAAGTCAGCAGACGTATAGTCCGTCTGCGGTGATTCATCAGCCATAGCAAAACCCTCTCAAACAACGACAGGAAAAGAGACCAGAAAAAAAGCACGACTTTCAGGGGAGCAGACTCGGATCACTGCTGCCCGCATCGACCATCAACCGGCAGCGGATGTCAGTGATCCCTTCGGCAGGGAGGAGTTCCGTCAGCCGCCTGAGTACCTCCCGCTTGTGAAATCCCATCTCCTGCACACATGCCGAGTGGCTGACAAATACTTCAAGGACCCCCCGTCGAACCAAGCCCACCTGCGAATATTTCCGCAGACTCTCGGGCGCTGCCTGTTGCCAGGCGGCGGTCAGGCCGTCCGACCCGTGGACACGGTCGTAACCCGTACGGGCCAGCAGCCGTGAGAGAACGTTGCCGATCTTGCGAGGACCTGGAACGGCGGCTGATGGTTGGCGTGAGAACATCTGTGGGCATTCGAACGTTGTAAAGAACTTGAGCGAACCAAACAGGAGAACTAATCAGCAGCCAAGGGCATGATCACGTAGCCGTAGCCGTCGTCGGTGCGGCAGACACAGGCGCTTTGGGCGTCGGTGAGTTCGATTGTTACGGTTGTCGCTCCCTCGAGAACCCGCAGAAATTCGCTCATGAACCGCGGGTCGAGTTTGATTTTTACCGTCTCACCGCCATGTTCGATCGGTAGTTCGATTCGGCTTTCGCCGCTCTCGGCCGACCGGCCGGAGAGCACGAGTTGGCCGGGTTCAAACGAGAAGTCCACTCCCTTCGACTGTTCGCTGGTCACGATCGCAGCCTGCCGGACCGCGGCGAGGAGAGGACCCGCCACAATCTTCACTTTCGCCGCATCCGGTCGATCGGGAAAGACATCCCGCCACCGCGGAAAACGCCCCTCAACCAGTCTCGCGGAAATCGTCGTGTTTCCAGTCCTGATGAGAATCTCACTAGGCCGCACCGCCACACGCACCGGCACGGTCGTGTCGGAAAGGCACCGTTCGATCAATTGCATTGCCCGGGCCGGCACGATCGGCTGGGCGTCGGCTGGGCTCCCATCCTGAGCCGCAACCGGCCCCTCCATCTTGGCCAGCCGACGACCGTCTGTACCCACCGCGATCACGCTGCCCGCTGCCGCTTGCGCTGAGAGTTCTAGGAGAACTCCGCCAAGGGCATACCGGCTCGACTCGTTGTCGGTGGAGAAAACAGTCCGCTTCACAAGCTCTCGCATCAAGGGTGCCGATAGTTCAAAACAGGGTTCCGCAGGAAAGGTCGCAACCGACGGAAACTCAAGCGGATCTTCAGCCGGTAGGCGGAACTCACTCCGTGGTGCTTTGACAACAGCTGCTGTCCCATCGGAATAAATTTCAAAGACCGTGCCCGGCTGACTCTCGCGGACGATCGCCATCAGGCGGCCGCTGGGAAGCAACACGGTTCCAGCCGCACTCGTCTCGACCCCCTCTAACTCGATGCGGATGCCCACTTCCAGATCGGTTGCCGAGAGAATGGCGACCGAACCGAGCGTTTCAAGCTTGACGTTTGAGAGCACAGGTTTGGGCGACCGGGCCGGCACAACGGCCGAGGAACTCTGCAGGGCGGCAAGCAGGGGCTCGCGGTTGAGACGCAATTTCATCGAAAAACGGCTATCCTTTCCTCGGGCTATCCACGACCGCGACCAATCTGCTGGCATGGAATTATCGTTCTTGAGTGTACCTGACGAAGCGGCTTCTGGCACGTGCCTTTCTGGTTGCTCACACTCGATATTCAGTGATCTGGGTTTCCTTCTTTTTGGTATTTCTCTAAACAGAAAAATAGGAGTAGTGATGCAGTAAGACGAGTAAGAGCAGGTCAGGGATCATTGTGAAACCGAACTGCAGCGAGCTGTCGTCACGAGGCCCTACAAAGTTGATTTTTCAGCGGAAAAGCCAGTTTTTCCAGCGATCTGCCCGAGTGAAAATGGTGTGGAGAATCTGCTGGTTGACGGTGAGTTTACGGTTGCCTAGAAGTTTGCGAGGAGTTGAAAGGCACCACATTTCGGGGTCATAAAACGGTTTACCTGCTGCTGGCTCAGGGATGAATAGCTGTCAGCAGCGTGTGGCTGGGAATGTCGACTGGTCGCCGCCGGTGATTTGGGGGCTGAAACAACACGTTGCCGACAGTCAATAGCTGGGGCACCGATATTCATGCAAACCCCTTTTTCTTGCCGGCGTAAACCAGTAGTTTTACGACTCGAAGGTTCATCCGTCGGCAGGGAGGCCGCGTGTCCACTATGGGACGTCGCCAGTGTCTGCCCACCTCACGACTCTTCGATGCCCATCGCAATCGCGGTCACACGGACTCGTGCCCCATGCCCTGTCAGTGTTGGGATACGACCTGCAGGCTAGCGGTGGCGTGAGCTTCAATCCGCTCGTCATTGTCGGTCCTGCGGGCTCAGGAAAATCCCTGGTCTTAGCCGACTGGTTTTTGCAGACGACAAACCAACGACTCTCTGGAGGATCCCAACTCAGCGCGATCATGTGGGATGGGCTGTCGCTGGGGCGTGAGATCACAGCGGCCTTGTCACGCACAACAGTTGACCGATTGCATGCGAAGTTTGTGTCGACGAGACTCATCGTTATCGATGGCGTTGAACTGGTCACGGCGTGGGATGCCCAGCGAGTGCTATCGCATCTCTTTGATACGGCAACTGCAGGCGGGACGGTCTTTGTCGTGACGCTGCGGACCCATCCAAACGCTTGTCCGGGTCTCGAGCCGTCGCTCGCTTCGCGGCTCTCCGGTGGCCTTGTTGCGGAATTGTCGCCAGCTCCAGCCCCGAAAGGGCTCAGGCATCCGGGGGATGCCGAAGGCAGGCACAATCCGACGATCAGGCGGGTGATCAATGCGGTCGCACGGCGGCACGACTTGACCGCAGCAGATATTATCGGACCTTCTCGCTGCCGGCAGATTTCGCATGCCCGTGGGCTGGCGATGTATTTGGCAAGAACGCTTACTGCGGAGAGTCTGCAGACGATCGGCACGGCGTGCGGGGGCCGTGATCACACGACGGTGATGTATGGCATCCGCGTCACGCACCACAGGCTGGCGAGCGACCCGGGCCTGGCGGCCGACGTTGTTCACGTCACCACGCGGCTACGATCGTGAAATCTTGAATGTCGCCCCGTGAGGCAAGATTTCTCATGGCGTCCTTGGCAAGTCGGAAAATTCACCCTCACGGGGGCATGAAAGAGTCAGGCAGGAGTTATTTGGATGGAAGAGCGGGGTGAACTGGGAACGTACCAGCCAGTCAGCAGTTTGGCCGCGGCGGCGGTGGCGGCTGGAGGCCTCTCGGCGGCGGCGCTCTTTTCACCGGTCTTTTGGGTTCTCCCGCTGCTGGGAGTCTTGCTGGCGCTCCTGGCGCTGCGGGATGTCTCACGGCCTGGCGCAGTGAAGTTGGGAAGGGCGGCAGCGCTGGTGGGCTTGGCCCTGTCGGTCGGATTCGGCTGCCAGGCGGTGACGGGGACACTCGTCAAGAAGTGGTTGCTCGATAGTCGGGCAAAACAGGTGGCGTTGGCTTGGGTAGAGGCGATTCGGGAAGGTCGCCTGCAAGAGGCGCAGAGCATGATGTCGCCGCAGTTGCTTCAGTCGCCGGATCGTCCGGGCGCGGGTGAGTTTGCCCAACCGCAGCCAAACCCAAACGAGGCTCCCGCCGCCGTGTTTTTTCTCGGGCTGCCGTCGATCGGGGCAATCAGGGACTGTGGAGGGCGGGCGGTTGCTGACGCTTCCTTGACGGGAGACGATTCCGGGGCGGTGGAAAATGAACAGGCGAGGCATGTGGTGGTACGGCTTGAACCCTGTGCTACCGGCGGGCCGGTCGTGCTGCGGTTGGATATCGCTGCGGCGATCCAGAACCAACCTGCGGGTGCTATCGAGCGTTGGATGATCAACGACATCAAGGTTGGTGACTGAGAAATTGCCGAGTTTCCGTGTATCGACTATTGTTCTGGGGAGAGAGTTCTCGACAAGAAATAAGAAATAAAAGTATTGGTTGTGATGTATGGAATCGACCCCAGAAGTGGTCATTATCGGTGCCGGCCCGGCCGGCCTAACCGCGGCCTATCTCCTCACGCGTGGCAAGGCGACCGTCACGGTTTTGGAACGCGATCCGAGGTATGTCGGCGGGATCTCCCGGACCGTCGAATATCGGGGCTTCCGGTTCGACATCGGCGGGCATCGGTTTTTCTCGAAGTGTCAGGAAGTAGAGGATCTCTGGACAGAACTGCTTGGCGACGACCTGCTCCACCGCCCCCGCTCATCGCGGATCTATTACGGCGGCAAATACTACGCCTATCCGCTCAAGGCGGGCGAGGCCCTGAGAAACCTCGGCCTGGTTGAGTCGACCCGGTGCGTGGCGTCTTATGCCCATGCCCGGCTCTTTCCCGTGAAGAACCCGCGGACTTTCGAGGACTGGGTCTCTAACAAGTTTGGCAAGCGGCTGTTCGGCATCTTCTTTAAGACCTACACCGAAAAAGTCTGGGGGATGAGCTGCCGTGAAATTTCTGCCGACTGGGCTGCCCAGAGGATTAAAGGGCTTTCCTTGTCGACCGCGATTCTCAATGCGCTGTTCCCAAAGAAGAAGTCCACAGACCGGAAGCAGACGATCAAGACGCTCATCGACACCTTCCGCTATCCGCGCAAGGGACCGGGCATGATGTGGGAGGCGGCCGCCGACCGCACGCTCAAGCAGGGGGGCACGGTCCGGATGGGGGCCCATGTGACGGCCCTGGAAAAGCTGCCGAGCGGCCGCTGGCGAGTGGGTTTTCAGGCCGAAGCATCGGCCGCTATCGGAGGTGGCGATAGTGTAGCCGCCGGAAAACAGGAGTGGATCGAAGCCGACCATGTGATCTCCTCGGCGCCGATGCGGGAGCTGGCGGCTTGCATCCGGCCACCCATGCCGGCGGCGGCACTCGAGGCGGCGAAAAAACTGCGGTATCGCGACTTCCTCACCGTGGCGCTGATCGTCCGGCCGACGAACCGGTTTGACGACAACTGGATCTATATCCACGAGCCGGGCGTGAAGGTGGGCCGCGTGCAAAACTTCGCCAGCTGGTCGCCGGAAATGGTGCCCGACAAGAGCCTAGCCTGCTACGGACTGGAATACTTCTGTTTTGAGGGGGATGGACTCTGGTCGAGCTCTGATGCCGACCTCGTGAAGCTCGCCTCGCGGGAACTTGAGTCGCTCGGCCTCGTGGCGGCTGGCGACGTGCTCGACGGCCATGTTGTCCGCCAACCGAAGGCCTATCCCGTCTACGACGACGACTACGCTCGACACGTTGAGACCATCCGCCGCGAGATCGACGCCCACTATCCCGGGCTCCACCTCGTGGGCCGCAACGGTATGCACAAATACAATAACCAAGACCACGCCATGATGACAGCGATGTTGACCGCGCAAAACATTTTGGCGGGCAAGCAGCTCTACGACGTATGGAACGTGAACCAAGACGCCGAATACCACGAGGCCGGCGACCGTGGAGCTCACGTTACGGACAACACGGGCCGGCTCGTGCCCCGCCGCGTGGCGGAATCGTAGGCTCGTATGCCCGCCGCCACGCCGCTAGCGGACGTCGATGAGTTCCACGAGAAAGTGGAGCGTGGCGTCGGCCGGGATCACCGGCGGCGAGCCCCGCTTGCCGTAGCCCAGATTGCCCGGGATCACCAGCTCAATCATGCCCCCCTTGCCAACCAGTTGCATCCCTTCTGTCCAGCCGGGGATCACCTGATTCAGCCCAAACTCAATCGCCTGCCGCCGATCATAGGAACTGTCAAATACCTTCCCGCCGTCCAGCCAGCCGTGGTAATTGACTTTCACGGTGTTTGACGCCCGCGGACTATTGCCAGTGCCCTTGCGGAGCACGCGATACTGCAGTCCAGACGGGTTGGTCGCAAAGGCCTTGGGCGCGTCGGCGTCCATTTTGCCGGCACCGGCGGGGAGCGTCGGGTACGGGATTTCTGCGGAATCAGCGGCCACGGCGGTCTCCAGACAGCAAGGGGTGAAGGTGAGAGTGAGGCCGCAAAGGAGACACAGGAACCGACCCAGGGATCCAAAGGCAAACAGTCGCATTGCGGGGCTCCTCGCGGAAAATTGAGCGGAAAGTGCAGCTTGAATTATACCGCAAATGGCTCTTCCGCCAACCAGACGAGTGCCCCGGCTGCCGAAGCAGACTGGAGCGGCGAGATTGATAGCCCGCCGATCCCCCGTGGAGGCGAGTTTTCCAACGTGCCGAATGCGTGAAGCTGACACGTTGGAAAACTTATCCCACGAAAACGGCTTAGCGATAGTTTGCGTCGCCGGACTGCCTGATCCGCTCGGCGGCCTTGATCGCTCCCCGCTTAAATTCCTCCCCCACCTGAGTAGCCCGTGCTCCGTTGAGCGAGATGCTCGGCAGCAGGCCTGTCCAAGAAACCGTGACAACGCCCATGCCGATCAGCACTGGCACGAGGATCAGAAGCAGCCGCGAGCCCCAGCGAGACTTAGCCACCGACTGCACTGGGGTCGGCAGGCCCATGGTGGCCAGGCCGATCACTTTCTGGGAATAGGTTTCTTTGCGTGAGCTTCTGCGTGCCATCGGCTTTCCCCCTGCGGTTTATGAACCCAGTGCGTGGGCTTGAGTTAAGGAAAATCGGCTGGCGAGCTGCCCGGAAATGAGCTTCTAAGGGCCCGGCAGGTAGCAACGTAGGAACCGGCAAAAGGCCCGCAGTTTGCCCGGCCGCCACGGAGCCTTTTTCTAGAGAAAAGAGAGGATCGGCAAGTTGGAAAACTCGCCTCCACGGGGGGGCAGCTCGGGAAAGCTTAGGCCAGCACAGCCGAAATCGGCTTGCCGCCGCCGCCGATCTTGAAGGGACGGCCGTTGGGCGCGTGAAATTCCTTGTCGTAGGGCAGCCCGCAGGCGGCGGCGATTGTCGTAGTGAAATCGGCGACCGAGACAGGATCTCGCTCCGGCCGGAAGGCTTTTTCGTCGCTCATTCCATGGACAACGCCCCCGCGCACGCCGGCGCCCGCCAAGACGCAGGAAAAGACGCCCGGATGGTGGTCGCGGCCGGCATTTTCGTTGATCCGCGGCGTGCGGCCAAATTCCGTGGCCAGCACTACGAGCGTCGAGGCAAGCAGGCCGCGATCGTCGAGATCCTCAAGCAGCGTGCTCAAGGCCTGGTCAAGCTCCGGACCCTTCTCACCCATCTCGTCGAAGACTTCCCGGTGCATATCCCAGCCGCCAAAGTCCACCTCCACGCACCGCACGCCCGACTCAACAAGCCGCCGGGCCAGGAGGCAGCCCAGGCCCAATTTCGAGTCGCCATACCGACTTCGGACCGCCGGCTTTTCCTGGGCGATGTCGAAGGCCTGTAAATCCACCGAGCCCATCAGTCGGACCGCATCTTTATAAAGCTGGTTGTAGGCCTCGAGCTGCGGACCGGCGTAGCGACGTTTGAAGTCGCGATCGATTCGGTCGGCCAGCGTCAGCCGCCGGTCGAAATTCTCTTGGGTGAGGTAGCCGGGCCGCCGCGTGTTTTCTAGACCCTTCGTGGGATCGGCAATTGGCACGGGCGTGAGTCCGGGATCGAGGAAGCCGGCGCCTGGATGGTCGTTGCCATTGCCGATGAGCACGTAGCCAGGGAGATCCTTGCTGATCTTGCCCATCGATTGCAGTGCCCATGAGCCCAGCGCCGGATGCCGGATGCTGTTGATCATGGGGTAGGACGTCCGCATGAGATATTGGCCCTGCTCGTGGGCGCCGGTCTCGGTTGTGACCGAGCGGATCACCGCCAGCCGGTCGGAGAGGCCGGCCAGTTTTTCAAGCGTGCCGCCAAATAACACGCCCGGCGTCTTGGTCTGGATCGGCGTTGTCTCCCCTTGCTCTTCGCGGCCGGGCTTGGGATCAAACGTATCGATCTGGCTCATTGCGCCTTGCATCATGAGGAAGATAATGTTTTTCGCATGGCCCCCGCTTTGGGTCGTGGCGGCCTCGAGTTGCTGTGACAGCCCGGGCACGAGGCCGACGCCGAGAGTTGCCCTGGCAATCTGGCCAAACGCCTCACGGCGGGCCAGTGGCCGGTCGAGCCAGTGTGGTGGACGTTCTCGACGCATATGCCTTGCCTCCGCGCTTGGCTGGAATCCCACCCGCCGCTACTGGATGAAGATGAATTCCCGGGTGTTGAGCAGAGCCCAGATCAGGTTTCCACAGCCGGCCTTGGGATTATCGGCTGAACGAATCTCTTGGATGGCGAGAGCTCGGTCTTCCGTCGACGGCCGATGGGAGAGAATCGAAAGAAATACGACATCGACCGCCTGCTGTGAATCGTGCGACACCACCTCGTCGTAGACCACGCTTCCCTGCTCGAGCATGGCGTGGGTGATCGATCCATTGAACATCGAGAGGATCTGCGGCACCGTCGCGACGGTCCGGCCGCCCTCGATCGACTCGCGATCGCTCTGGCCAAATTGACGTAGGAAGTGGCCCAGCGGCAGCGGCGCAGGCAGTTCGCTGGCCCGCACCAGCACCTGCCCCTGATAGCCAAACTGCTTCTGCAGACTTTTCACGTATGACCGATTGCCATAGACAGCAGCAAACTTTTTATAGGCCTGCTCGACGTCGGCGTAGGTCGTGCCGGCGGTCGTGAGCCCACAGTCGGCGAGCTTTGCGTAGTCGCTGGCAGTGGGCCGCTGGAAGGCCCACTCGTTGCGAGCAATGAGCGTGAGGATCGAGTCCCAGAGTTGTTCGGCGGTCATCCGCTTGAGGGCCGGACTGGGGAAGCGAAACGGTGCCGCTGAGGTCGGGTCGTGAAGCACGGCCTGCCGCTGGTAGGCAGTGGTCGAGACAAGCACGCGGGTAAATTCGCGGAGGTCGAAGTCGAGTCGGAGCACGAGATCGGTGAGGTGCTCTAAGAGGTCGGGATATGAGGCCGGATTGTCGGACTTAAAGTCGTCGATCGGCTCGACCAAGCCCACGCCCAGCGCCTTTCGCCAGAGACGATTGGCGATCGTGCGGGCAAACTGGCGATTGTCGTGGGAGGTGAGCCAGGTGGCAAACTGCGTCCGCCGGTCTGCCGCGGCTTCAGCGGCGGGAATCTCGCCCCAGAGCACCTTGGGTTTGACGGCCGCCAATGGCTGGTCGTCGTCGTATTTGTAGTCGTGCGGTAGGAGGAGTTTGGCCGTGTTGTAGCTGACGCTCGTCAGATTGGCATTCATGAAGAGACGCAGGCCGTTGTCCACCTCCTTGGCCTGGACCTTGGTTTTGGCCTCCTGCGTAATCTCGCGGATCTGCCGAGCCATCGCGGCATTGGTCTGCCTTGTCGCCTTCGGGGGCCCGCCTTTTTTCGCACCGCCGCCCAATCGCATCTGCGTGCCCGCGGTGAAGGCGGCCAGTTCGTAGAACTGATGCTGCGTCCAAGAGTCGAACGGATGGTCGTGGCACTGGGCGCAGCCGATCTGCGTACCCAGAAAGACACGGACGGTGTTGTCGACGTAGGGCAGCGGCATGCCCCGGTCGCGGAGCTGAAATCCGGTAGCGGGATTCTCCCACGGCTTGCCGTCGGCTGTCAGCATCTCAAGGACCCATTGGTCAAACAGTTTGTTATCAGCGATCGACCGCTTCACCCAGTCGAGATAGGGCTCGAAGAAGAGATCCTTCTGCGGCCGCTCGGAGAGTCGGAGAATGTCAGCCCAGAAGTTGTAGGTATGGCTGACATAGTCGGGGCTCTCAAGCAGGCTGTCGATCAGTTCGACCCGCTTGCCCGCCGACTTTGCTTCCATAAACCGGACGGTCTCATCATGCGTCGGAATCCGGCCGCCGAGTTCGAGATAAATTCGGCGAACAAACTGGGCGTCGGTCAGTGGTTGACTCGGCGTGACGCCATGCTCCTGCCAGTGCGACTCAAGCAGGCTGTCGATCTTCCGGGCCTCCGCTTCGACCGTTGGCCGCTGGGAGCGGTCGATCTTCGCCACGTCAATGATTCCGCCAGACGGTGGGGTCATGACGGCCGCTGGAAGCCGGAGCAGTTGCTGCTCGTTCGCTGTCTGCTGAGCTGCCCGCTTGGCAGTCCGCTCAAGCTTCGTGGCGGCGGTGGGCTTCGCGGCTAGGGCCGCCAGCGATGCCGGGAATAACAGCACCAACAGGGCCGCGAGGGCCTGGCTTTTCCCCCGGCAGAAACGCATAATTTCCCCGCAATTGTCAGACAGAGCTATTGGGAAGGAGATACCGGTTTAAAGCTTGAGTGTGTCTTCAACGGTTGAAAGCCGCGTCGGGTTGCGGAGCTTTCCGAAGATTTTTTCTAAGCGCCGACAAAGGCCAGCCGGAGCCGGCGGAGGGCCTCTTCTAAACGGGCGGTTGGGCAGGCAGTATTGAGTCGAATAAAACCCGGAAACCCGAAATCTCGGCCGTTGGAGGGGCCCAGTCCAGCCGCTTCGCAGGCTGCCTGCGGGTCGGCAACACCCGTGCCTCGGCAGTCGACCCACATGAGATATGTCGCTGCTGGTGGGGCACAGGTCAGGCCAGGAATGTGGGCAACTGCATCAAGTACGAGATCCCGGTGGTGCCGCAGGACGGCGAGTAGCGACTGCCGCCAGGGATCACCGTATTTCCAGGCCGCCTCGGCTGCCGCGTAGCCGAGTGGATTGAGCATTGGCACGAGGCCGCCACCAGCCGGCCGCCAGCGGCGGCGCAGGGCCGGGTCGGGCAGAATCGCCACGGCGCAGGCCAGACCGGCGAGGTTCCAGGTTTTGGAGGGCGCCGTGAGGGTGATCGCTCGCCGGGCAGCGGGATGATCGAGGCTTGCGAAGGGGATGTGCTGCAGCTTTTCGTCGAGCAGGAGGTCGGACCAGATCTCGTCGGAGACCACCGTCAGGCCGTGCCGCTCGGCGAAGTCTGCCAGCCGTAGGAGTTCTTCCCGGCTAAAGACCGTGCCCGTGGGATTATGCGGATGACAGAGCCAGAAGATTTTTGAGCGAAGCGTCGTGGCGGCAGCGAGAGCATCCCAGTCGATCGTCCAAGCTCGATCGCCCTGGGCCAGCGGCACGCGGACAGTGCGGCGGCCAGCGAGGCCGGGCAGGTTTAAAAATGGAGGATAGACCGGCGTGAACGTGAGGATCTCATCGTCGGCCGCGGAAAAGAGCCGGGCCGAGAGGGCCAGGCCCGTGACCACGCCGGGTGTGCCCACGATCCAGTCGGGGTCGGGACTCCAGCCGTGGAGCGAGTGAAGATGTTCGACGAGTGCCGAGGCAAAGCCGGGTGGATCGGCTGTATAGCCAAAGACACCATGGTCGACGCGAGTCCTGATCGCGTCGAGCACGATCTCGGGAGCCCGGAAATCCATGTCGGCCACCCAGAGAGGTAACACATCACGGCCAGCCCAGCGGTCCCACTTTTCGGAGCCGGTGCCGTGGCGATCGGGGCAGTCGTCAAACAATCGTTTGTCCATAGTCTAAGAGAATACGCCATCGCCGCTCCCGTGGGATAAGTTTTCCAACGTGTCCAATGCGTGTTGCTACCCGCTATGGCAGCGCCGGGCCGGCAGAAGTCTCCTTCGCGGGGACTTTCGCCGTGGGGCCCGT
>JBAXUW010000440.1:0-1958 GCA_037129495.1 Planctomycetota bacterium
CCGTGGAGGAATCCACGCGCGACGCGGTGCGCTGGTACCAGGAACAGAAGTGGATCCCATAACGTCGCCGCGGTTTCCTCGGCCTCACGAGGCCGCTCACGCAATTCTCGCCCATCGCTCACACGCCGCTGATGGTTCATCCGTATGGTGTGCCCAGTCGCAGGGAGAGCATATGGCTCGCCTTGCGGAAGTCGACAGATTGTGCCTTCCCCGCTCTCGCGGTGCGAGACCATCATCGGCTCGCGGGGCTTTTTATTTTTCGCACTCGCCGCTGGGCGAGCAGCCACCACCAGGAACCCCTGTCATGCATACGGGAAATGAATCGGCGGCAGCCAGCGGTCCGCTGCAGGGCCATGCCAGCGGCCGAAATTTGGAGCAGGTGATCGATGGGCTCGAAACGCGGCTCGATGAACTGGCTCGTTCGCAGCGGCTGACCCGCCTGGTGATCCTCTGCGGATCAGGCCTGCTGCTGGGCATGATGGGCCTCTTCGGGCTCTCGCTCTACGGCACGCTGAAGCGGCAGCTCAGTCCCACGCAGGTGGAGAACGCGGTCATGGCCAAGATCGACCAGATCGGGCCGGCGCTCGGCCAGAAATTTATCGACTCCGCCATGAAGGCGGGGCCGGCGTATGGCGAACTGGTGGTGGAACGCTTTGAAAAGGTGCGACCCCGGCTCGAATCGATGGTGCTGGACGAAGCGGGGCATTTTGGCGAACGCCTGCAGCAGAGCATGTTAAAGAAGTCCGAAGCCGGCATGAGCCGGGTTGGCGACAGGATCGCGCAGGATCTCAAAAGGCAGCTGCCAAAGCTCACGGAGACCAAGCTCGACGCGATCGAGGAGGTTCTCCGTACCTCACTGCTGATCGAAGGGGGCGGCATCGCCGATGAACTGCAGGCGAAGGTGGCGAAGGAGAGGGATCGAGTCGAAAAAATGCTGGCCCGGCTTCCCGTCGATGAGGTCGCCAAGCAATCGGAGGACACGCTGCACCGGCAGTTTATCCACCACATGTTGATGATGATCGACGAGTCAGTCGCGGCAAGTGAGAAGCCGGCGACCCCAAGTCAGCCGTGACAATGCCTTCATTGGCCGGTCTTGTTTTCATGTTTCTACGGCTGCACGATCGCCCGACACGCAGCCATGCACACCACACATTCCCACGACCCAGCGACTTTCCCAGGAGCACCACCCAATGTCCGATCCGATGAACGTCTCACCGGCACTTGAATCCAAGATCATGAAGCTGCACAGCCGCCTTGAGAAAGCGGTGACACAGAATCGCCTGCGTCAAACCATGACCGCCGTCGTGATGGGCTGCCTGCTGCTGGCGACGGCAGGCTATTTGCGATACCTGTACACCACGGTCGCTGAATTTGCCGAGGCCAGCACGCTCGTGGAACTGATTGCAACCCAGGTTGAGCCCCAGCTCAACGTCGAGGCGGCACGGTTTGGAGACACCCTCGAGGCGCAGGCGCCGGCCGTCTTGGACCAGGCAGAGAAATTCTTGCTCAGCGCGCCCCCGATAATGTCCCGTGAGCTGGAAGGCTATGCGTCGACGTTCATCGACGAGCAGTTGAAGTCGCTTGAGTCGCAGACGTACGACGTGGTCAGCAAGACTCTGGATGAGGCCATCTCCACGGCTGAGGAGGGCGGCGTGGATCTGACCGACGAAAAGCAGCTGGATGCCTTAGTGGACTCAGCGGCGCCGACGATGCGCGAGACGCTGAAAAAAGCGATCGACGAGTTGTATGCCGAGTATACTGAGAGCGCCGACAGCGTGGGCAGCTACATCGAGGAGCTCACGGCACCCGGCAAAGAGAAGCAGCTGACGCGTCTGCAGCAGAGCCAGCGGGAAATCCTGCTGACCGGTCTGGCGATCATCAAGCGGATGGAGTCAGATCCGAGCCGGGCGCCGCTTCAGGGCGTGCTGGACATCGCGCCGTAGCGGGCGGAGGTGCCG
>JBAXUW010000441.1:0-1958 GCA_037129495.1 Planctomycetota bacterium
CGAACTGCTGGTCTCGATTCGCATCTACGAGCCGTTCCGCAACTGGCGGTAGGCCGACCGATGCCCGGGGCCGCGCCGGTAAACTGGTGAGCGAGGCTCACTCGCGTTTGCGGGCTGAGCCACGACAGCGCCGGCACCGGGTTGGCGAATCCAATCGCTACCGCGACTCGAGGCCGACCGTGTTGACGGCGATCACACGATAGGCGTGCGGCGTGTCGGCCGCGGCTTGAGCATCGGTGAAGGTCATCGTGGCCAGCGGTTGAACAGGCGTGTCGCTGTACTGCAGCCCCTGGAAGAGCGGGCGGCCGAACGGATTTGCCGGCTTCTCGGGCAGCGTGGCGATCCGCTTGCCGTCGCGCTCGATGACGAACGCGGCGAGGCCGCTCTCAGGATCGACGACGGCATCCCACGCGAGCACGTTGCCGGTGACGCGGAGATTCGTCGGCGCTGGTGGCGGCGTCGTGTCGGGAATTGCTGTGTCGGCGATGTAGTGTTTCCACGCACGGGCGACTGTTTCGTTTGGCAGCCAGATGGCCTGCGTGGCATCGCCCTGATACGCGGCCGCTGGAACGGCCTTCGTGCCATCGAGCCGCGCCAGCCAGGCGGCCTCGGCGGGCATGGCACGGAGCGTTGCCTACGTAATGCGACTTGATCACGATCAAACCAGTTGCGCGGATTGAATAGCGTTCGGATTGCTGGCTTGATCGCAGTGATGGCTTCCGTATTTTGTCGGATATCACACTCCAGCGAATGAAGGCCGTGCCGTATGCGCTGAGCTGCGTCTTCGCCCTCAACCACGCGTGCCGCTAGCACAGACTCGTCAAGAGAGGCGAACCATTGCAATGCACTCTCAGCTTTTTCTTGAGACTGCATTAGCGATTCGATCTGTCGCTGGATTTCTGCACATTCCCGCGTGAGAGGATTGAAGGCGGTTTCCATGCATTTGCTCTTCGCTTAAAAAGGGCGGCGCGTCAGGCAGAGAGCGGAACTCGAGCGACGGCTCGCTGACAGCGTTGCGAATCCTGATGCCGTGCGGCCCTGGGGCGATGTCGAGGTCGATGCCCTCACCCGAATAAAGCGTTGAGCGATAATCTGGGATAGAATCTGAAGTTCGGCACCGTTGACGAAAGAATTGCACGCCCGCATATCCAAGCCGAGTGAGCTTCCCAACCAATCCTCGACGAACAGAAAGCAATCCATGACCGTCGACATCCCCGCCGATCTTGAACCATTCGTCCAGCGATTGATCGCTGAGCGTCGTTTTCTCACGGAGAGTGATGTCCTGTCCGAAGGACTACGTCTCCTGCAGGCTCAGGAATCGTTGCGGGGCGCCGTGCGCCAAGGATTCGCTCAACTCGATGAGGGCAGCGTTGTGCCTGCCGAAATGGTCTTCGCCAAGGCCGAGGAACGCATCGCGGCGGTCGAGCGGGCCCAACGGGCATGAGCGAGGCGACGTTTTCCCAGGACGCCGAAGCAGACCTCCTCGATATCGCAGAGTTCATTGCACGCGACAACCCAATGGCTGCCCGCGAGTGGGTGGACGCGGTTCGGCAACGGTGCCACCTTCTCTCTCAGCACCCACTGATGGGCGAATCGAGACCAGGTTTCGGGGTCGCCGGATGTCGCAGTATCTCAGTCGGGCTCTACGTGATCTTTTTTCGGCCGTCGGCATCGGGTGTCGAAATTGCCCGAATCCTTCACGGAAGCCGAGATCTCGGCCGGTAAAAAGCCCATACAAAAGCTGCGTCTGCTTTTTGCTTTCTTCGGCTACCCTCCTCGCAAGTTCACAATGGCTTACCCGCACACAGTCCTCACCGCGATTCTCGACCCGCTGGGCGAATGCATGACGCCCGAGGTTGCGCGAAGGGTGATCCAACTCCGAGCCTCCGCAGAGGCGAACATTCGCATGCATCTCCTCGCTGGCAAGTCAGCTCAGGGCACGCTGTCGGAGGAGGAAC
>JBAXUW010000442.1:0-1955 GCA_037129495.1 Planctomycetota bacterium
CAGAATCAGCTGACAGCACGGCCCGTGCCGAACAGGACTGGGACGCAGCTCTTTTTCGCAGCGAAAAAGAGCTGCGTCCCCTTTTCGATCCCCTGCTAGCGGAACGCCAGCGAGCGGGCACGGGTTTGCGATACGTTCACTCGATTGCCCGCGATCCTATTGGCGACCGCGGAAGAGCCCGTCGAGGTGCCGCTGGCGTAGAAGCCGAAGGCCCTGTTCTTGGTGATGATGTTGCCAGCCCCAGCCGTGGTGCCGCCCACCGCGATGCCGGTGGCGTTCACGAGCATCACCCCGCTGCCGGCATGCCCCGAGAACGTGTTGCCGATCACGCGGGTGCCGGCCAGGTTGCCCGTCGCATACAGCCCCGTGGAATAGACCTGGCGTCCGGTGCCGCCGGTGACGGTGTTGCCCTGGCCGACGGTCGTTGAGCCCACCGTCAGACCGGTGGCCGACGCGAGATAAATCCCGAACGTCCTGACCTGGGAGATCGTGTTGCCGCGGATCTGGCTGCCCGAAAGGCCGCCCGATGCTCTGATGCCGAAGGAGTCATTCGTCAGGGTGTTGCCGAACACATCCATGCGCGCCGCCGCCATGAAAATGCCGGCACCGCGGGTGAAGTTGGCGATCCCGAGCGACGTCACGATAGAACCGGCCGCCGTCGCAGTGAACACCAGGCCGTTGGCTGCCCCGGGCACCATCTGTCCATCGATGCTCACCGAAGCCGCCAGGTTTCCTGGGCGATTGAGGTTTGCCCCGTCGATCGACAGGAGGCGAGTGACAGCCGGCAGCGGGGCAGTGAGCAGGATCGTGAGGTCGGCCGGTGTTGCAGAGGGGATGTCGAAAATGATCGACTCATTACCGGGCACAGCATTGGCGGCCTCCATCGCCTGCCGGAGCGATCCAGGGCCGGCATCGGCGAGGGTCGTCACGACTTGCACGCTTAGACGCAGGCCCGAGGAAAATGCGGACGTGCTGAACGGATTATTGCCCACGTCCAAGTAGGTGGCGGTGGCGGTGTACCACTGGCCGAGGTCACTTAGATCGGCGACGAACGTGTCCGTGAAGGAAGTGGCTCCGTCAGTGATGTTTTTCTCGTGGACGAGGGTGCGGCCCTCATACCCGCCGGCCGTGCTGGCATCTTCGGGCTGGTTGCGGAAAATCTGAATGCGATACGGTCGCCCGCCGGACTGCATCGTGCCGACGAAATACAGGCTGGTGCCTTTGATGATCCTTCCGTCTGTCAGCACGGGGGCCGAAATGACCTCGTTGCTACCGTTGGCCAGCTGTATTCCTAGGCCCTTGTTGAGGTAGATCGAGTTGGACAAGACCGAGTTGTTTGTCGCGGTGTTGCCGGTAATGAGCACACCGTCGCCATTGTTGGAGGCGATCGTGTTACCGCCCGCGGCACCGCCGACCAAGACATTGCTCCCGGCCACGCGAATGCCACTCTGACCGTTGCCCTTGATCGTATTCGCCGCGATCACGGTGCCTGTCAGGTCGCCGCCGGCCAGATTGATCCCGTTGCCACCGTTGTTTTGAATCGTGAAGTTTGTGACCGTCGAATTGGTCACACTGCCGCCGAACAGGATGCCGTCTTGCGAGAAGCCGGAGATTGTGCCGCCACTCGTGAGCAACACCGCATTGATGCCAGCGGAAAACTCGAGGCCGTTCGCTCCGGAGCCGGCGAAGTTGCCATCGAGCGTCAGCGGTCCGCCTGCGGCGAAACTGCCGGCACTCAGCACCTTGATCGCTCCCAGCGGGTTCTTGCTGCCAACCGCGGAACTGAAGGCCACAACCCCACCGCCGGCGTCGAGCGTCAGGTTTGTTCTGCCGTCCACGATGCCCGTGAATGAGATACCCCCGCCGCCGGTTGAGACCGTCGTGCTCCCGGCCAGGGTCGTTGTGCCGGCCACGCTGAAGGCATTGTTGGTGGTCGTGTACGTGCCGATGAGCGT
>JBAXUW010000443.1:0-1945 GCA_037129495.1 Planctomycetota bacterium
CCGGTGAATGGCACCGTCACGTTGAATGGCAAGCCGATGACCAAAGGCATGGTTCACTTCATCCCCGACAACAGCAAGGGATCCACCGGCAGGATGGCTGTGGCCTACATCCAACCCGATGGCCGCTTTGAAGGGGCCATGTGCTTCAAGCCCAAAGACGGCGCTCTGGTCGGATTCCACAAGATCGTCATCGACGTGCGGAACATCGGCCCGGATCTGCCCGAGTCCGGCGGATCCCCGTCGGCGCCGCCTCAACCGCGCAACCTCGTGCCGGTCCGCTACTCGAATCCCGACACCAGCGGAATCACGGCGGAGGTCAAAGCCGGCGTCACAAACACTTTCGAATTCAAGCTCCAGAGTCCCTGATCGCAGGGATGCCGGACTGAACCCCTCCAGCGCGACTCGAGTCAGGTGGAGCAACTGTGCGGCACTATGTTCCAGCCGTTGGCCCACGATTGCGGGTGTTGCTCGGAGCGGTCTTCGTGCTGGCCGCCCTTCTTGGCGCCAACTCGCTCTACCTCGCGAGCATCACGGCGCTTGAGTGGTTCACGGGTCTGACGCACCAGAACCTGTTCTACCAGTACATGTTCCTTGGCCACCTCGTGCTGGGGCTGGTCTTCACGTCGCCCTTCATCACGTTTGGCACGCTGCACCTCTTGTCAGCGCGGCACCGCCGCAACAGACGGGCGGTCCGACTCGGCTATGCATTGTTTGCCGTGGCGATCGTCGTGCTTATCACCGGCTTCCTACTCATGCGCATCGGCGGCTTCGACCTGCGGGCTCCCGCGGCCCGCACGATCGTCTACTGGCTGCACGTGATCGGCCCTCTCGCGGCAATCTGGCTCTACTGGCTGCATCGGCTGGCCGGACCGCAGATCCGCTGGCGGATGGCGGGGGCCTATACGGGCCTCGTCATGGCCGCGGTGGCGGTAGCTGTGACGCTGCACTCCCACGACCCCCGACGTCTGAGGGCCGTCGGCCCGGATTCGGGCGCCGCGTATTTCGAGCCCTCGCTCGCCCGCACGTCCACCGGGAACTTCATCCCAGGGGCGGCGCTGATGAACGACGACTACTGCCGCCAGTGTCATGCCGATACCCATGCCGGGTGGAGCCAGAGCGCCCATCGTTTCAGCTCCTTTAACAACCCGATGTATCTCGCCAGCGTCGCCGAAACCCGCCAGGTCGCATTCGACCGCGACGGCTCGGTCAAGGCCTCCCGCTGGTGTGCCGGCTGCCACGACCCGGTGCCATTCTTCAGCGGTGCGTTCGACGACCCCGCGTTTGACATGCTCTCCCACCCCACGGCCCAGGCAGGCATCACCTGCACCGTCTGCCACGCGATCACAAGCGTCAACAGCACACGGGGCAACGCCGACTACACGATCGAGGAGCCGCTGCACTATCCATTTGCGGAAAGCGATAGCGAATACCTGCGATGGGTCAGCAATCAGCTCGTCAAGGCAAAGCCGGCCTTCCACAAGAAAACGTTTCTGAAACCGGAACTGCACCGCTCGGCGGAGTTCTGCTCCACCTGTCACAAGGTCGGCCTGCCACGGGAACTGACACACTACAAAGACTTCCTGCGCGGCCAGAACCATTACGACAGCTACCTGCTCAGCGGCGTGTCCGGGCACGGAGCCCGCAGCTTCTACTATCCCGATCAGGCCAAAGCGAACTGCAGCGAGTGCCACATGCCGCTCGCCGCATCGTCCGATTTCGGGGCCGCGTATTTTGGCGATGCCCGTGAACTGAGCATCCACGACCATCTCTTCCCGGCCGCCAACACCGGCCTCGCCTGGCTGCGGGACAAGTCCGACGTGGTCGCGGCGCACCAGCGGTTTCTCGAAGGCCGCCTCCGGGTCGACCTCTTTGGCGTGCGGGAGGGAGGCGACGTCGATGGCCGGCTGCATGCTCCACTCCGGCCCGAGGTGCCGGTGCTCGAGCC
>JBAXUW010000444.1:0-1939 GCA_037129495.1 Planctomycetota bacterium
TGCTCGACCCGCTCGGACAGGATCCGCTCTGGTCGGGCCGCACCGAGGCCCTGCTACTCTGGCGGGACGCGCCGCAGTCGGTGCCGCTCTATAATATCCGCGACGCGGGCACTCAGTCGGCAGCGGGTTCGGCATTCAACGCGTCGAATCTAGCCAGTGGCATGGCGGCCGGGCCGCGGTTCACGCTCTTTCGTCACACGGGCGACAACGGGGCGATCGAGTTCAACTATTTTCGCGTGCAGAGTTTCACCGCCACAAAGTCGCTGCCCACGGTCAACGCCGGGTACCTGCAAGACGATGCCTTCTTCTGCTGTCCGGTCACGACGCCGTACAACACGGTTACCGGTAGTCTGGCGAGCTCGTTCCAGAGCTTCGAAATCAACCGTCGGTTTCCCCACAGACGGCGGCTTCCAGTGGCTGACCGGCTTCCGGTGGGTGGAGTGGAACGACACGTTTGCCCTGTCTTCCGTGCGTGTGGACAACGTGACCGAAACATACAACACCAGCACCGTCAACGACCTCTACGGCTGGCAGCTCGGTGCCGACTCGATCCTGCTCGGCTTGGGAAGCCCCTGGCGGCTCGAGGGGCTCGCCAAGGCCGGCGTGTACTACAATCAAGCGGGGCAGGCATCATCCGCGAGTGACCCGTCGTTCTCTCTGGCGGTGCGCACCGCGAAGCCGGCGACCGCATTCGTCGGTGAAATCGGTTTGACCAGCGTCTATGACGTCACCGACTGGTTCTCCGTCCGGGCCGGCTACGCTGCCTTCTGGCTCGACGGGCTTGCGCTCGCGACCAATCAGGTGGATCAGTGCTCGATCTGCAATGCCCAAAGCGCGGAAGTGCAGGGGCCCACGCATGTCGGCGGCGGCGTGTTTGTGCAAGGCATTACGCTCGGTCTGGAGGCCCGCTGGTAATGTGGCGACTCCACTTTTTGCGAAAACCGCGTCCGATCCATCCGAGCAAACTCAGCGCACCGCCCGCGGCGGCCAGCGCGAAGCCACCCGGTTCGGGTGCCGAGATGAACCTGGCCTCGACAAACGCCAGGTCCCAGCCGCCGTTGATGCCGCAATTGTTGCCTAGGTTGACATTCGCGAAGCGAAACTTGATCGTGCTCGACCCTAGGGGAAAAGCTATGTTCGCCGTTTCACTGCCAGCGAAGTTGCCGGCGTCGAACCCGGCGGTCTCTCCCGTGAACGAGGCACCGCCATTGGCGAGCAGATAGACCGACGGCGTCGACCCAACGCCCGGGACGAACGTCGGCACGGCCACGCTGCCCCAATTGGACGGCGTGACATACGGCTGGAGTAAGGCATCGACCGCCCCGGATTGCTTCCAACTGCTCGGAACGATCGGGAGGAAAGCCGCACCGTCGATGCTGTATGTGATCTGACCGGCGTCTACGGGAAGCGACGAGCCGTTGATGACCGAGCCGTTGGCGGGCAAGCGGTAGCGGTGGGCGATCTGCAGGGAGAATGCATCCAACGTTGGGTCGGTGATTTGGATCGGCGGGCTCGTTAGGTAGTTGCCCGTGGCGACGGACGTACCGCTGACGGGCGACGAGAGCACGTTCCACGTGGGCTGCGTGCTGGTGCCGGTGAGGTATTGCGGAACGCCGGCGATCGGCCCCGCCACCCGGTAGGTCCACTGCTGGTTGATCGGGGGAGGCGTGAAGATCCCTTGCGGCGATGCCGTGAAACCGCCGTTGTTCAGGTTGAAATTGAACGTGCTTGTGATATCGGCTGAGGCCGAGTCATGGAGGCCGGTGAGTGCCGCTAGGATGAGTGCACCCTGCAGAACCGCGCCCAGCGCCAGCGGTAGACGCCGCCTCCGTACGTAGCAACCGAGCCCCGCGATTAGCCCAGTCGCCGCGAGGGCGAGCGTGCCCGGTTCGGGGCACTGCAGCACGCCGTCGATCTGAACCTTGTTGATCTCCCAGTT
>JBAXUW010000445.1:0-1928 GCA_037129495.1 Planctomycetota bacterium
GCAAAACAAAACCGCTTCCATTCCTCTCCATCGGGGCCCCACCAGAAGCCACCGTCGGTGAGCACGCCGTCCACGTCGAGCGCGATCGCCTTGATTCCGCGAAAGTCGGCTTTATCGGTCACGCCAGCCCCCAACGCGTCGCAGTTTTTGCATGACCGGCACCTCGCGGTCCATGACTCGCTTCACGCCGTCTCCCATCGATGTTTCGATGAGCCGGATGTCTCGCACGAGCCGGGTGATCCCGCTTGGCTCAAGCGATGCCGCCTGGTCAGAGCCCCAGAGCGAACGGTCGGGGGTGATATGCCGCTCGATCACGCAGGCCCCCAGCGCCACTGCAGCCACGCTCGACGGAATGCCCGTCTCGTGGCCGGAATAGCCCACCGGCACGCCATACTGCTGCCGCAGAACCGGGATCACCCGCAGGTTCAGCTCCTCGTAGTACGCCGGATAGGTGCTGCATGAATGGAGGAGAATGAGGTCTTCCTTGCCCAGCACCTGCACGGCGTGATGAATCTCGTCGTGGCTGCTCATGCCCGTCGACAGCATGATCGGCTTGCCCTTCGCCCGGGTGTGCTTGAGCAGGTGGTCGTCAGTGAGCGAGGCAGAGGCGATCTTGTAGCAGGAGGGATTGAAGACGTCGATAAAATCGACCGCCTCCTCGTCCCAGCACGACGCAAACCACGGGATCCCCTTCTCCCGGCAATACACGTCGATCACCTCATATTCCTTGCGGCCAAACTCCAAGCCACGCTTGAGATCACCATTGGTGGTGCCAAAGGGATTCTCACGGGGCTTGGCCAACTCTTCGGCCGTGTAGACCACGTCCACCGTCCGCTTCTGAAACTTCACGGCATCGCAACCGGCATCAAGCGAAATATCGATCAGCCGCTTGGCCACATCGACGTCGCCGTTGTGATTGATGCCAATCTCGGCGATGACATAGCAGGGGTGACCATCGCCGACCAACTTGGTGCCGATTTTTAACGCTGACATGGCTGTCTTTCTGAGATCGAGGAACGCTCGGCTTTTTCCGGCGATGAAGACACCGGCAATGGTTCGTTGCCATGAGTGTGCCGATCCACGATCGTACCAAATCGCACGCCCCTGTCGAATGCGAGAAACGGGCTTCCTACGCCGAAAACCATTTGTGGCCGAACACGTGGCTCACCCCGAATTCCGCGTGCCGTCGCGAATAAAAAGCCCCCTCCGGCGTTGCCTCAGTCGCTCGCCGCAGCCTCGGGGGCGCAGCGGCCGGCGAAAGGACTCTGAAGCTCGGTCGAGTCGCCAAAGCTGATCCCGAGGGCACGGGCAGCCTGCACCGCCGAACTGCCAGGATCCACACGCGAGAGCGTCCGGATCGCCTCGGCGATGGGCACGCTTTCAATGTTGGGCGGCCGGCAACAGACCATCTCTCCAAATTGGCCGTGGTGGATCAAGCGGACAGCGTGGGCACCGAATTCCGTGGCGAGCACGCGGTCGAACGTGGTCGGATTGCCCCCGCGTTGCAGATGGCCGAGCACGACGGTGCGCACCTCTCGGCCCAGCCGCTTCGCCACCTCATCGGCCACGATCTCGCCAATGCCCCCGAGCTTCACCTGCCGCCCTTCCCCGTGGCCGCCGGCGTGTATCAGGCCGACATCCGGCAGGTGGGCCCCCTCGGCCACCACGATGAGCGTGAATTTTTTCCCTTCCGATTCTCGCTCAAACACCTTGCGGCAGATATTTTCAAACGTCCATGAGATCTCGGGCACGAGGATCACGTCGCCGCCGCCGGCGATGCCCGCATGCAGCGCGATCCAGCCGGCATGACGCCCCATCACCTCAAGCACCATGATCCGCTCGTGGCTGGCGGCGGTCGTATGGAGCCGGTCGAGCGCGTCGGTGGCACAGGCCACCGCCGAGTCGAATCCAAACGTGAATGCCGTGGC
>JBAXUW010000446.1:0-1916 GCA_037129495.1 Planctomycetota bacterium
GAAGATCTCCTCGCCAGGGCGGCCCGCGACGTGCCGATTGGTGAGAGCGTAGACGGTGTGGCCGTCCGTGATAAGACATCCGAGCGAGGCAACATGAGTTGCCTCCTGAACCTTCGTCCACACCGGATAGCCACACGACAATTGCTTTTTCGGAAATCGCAGTTCTTCGGGATTGACGACGGGTGATTCCGCATCGACGACGCTTGCTAAGACGACGCAGACGGGAACTGTTCTGCCATCAGGGAGGTAGATCGTCTTCGGGACGTGATCCGAGGCTGAAAACAGTGCGTCGGAGCCAAATGCGGTTTCGTCCACCCACTGAGATACGAAGACGAGAATACAAGGCCACGAGTAGTCCCGCACCGAGGAGTTCTCGAGAGTGCGCGCCGTCTTTGGTCCAGATGGCCGGTGGCCCACAGAACCGGCAGGTGGGTCCGTGTCGCGGATGAGGTAGCGACCGACTGCAGTCCCGACCACGTTGGGTTTGTGCATCAGATGGGCGTGGAACAGATCTCGTGCGGCAAGAAGCTCTGGCAACGAGAGACTGTTGAAGGACGGATCGGTGACGAGGTAGTCCATCTGCAACTCCTGGTGATGTTGAGCCTCAAACCTGTCGAAAGACTTTCCGGCATTCGGGGGGGCCTATCGGTCTGAGTCTGGGCCGGAACTTTGTCTGCGAAGAGCCGCGAAGGACCGCATGAGGGTGATCACGCGAGCCACGCCCGATCGAATGCGTCATCACACCCACATGCGTTCGGCGATGTCGAAACCCAAACCGGCGTTTTCTCAGTCAGCAAATTCATGGTGCCGGGGCCTCCGCGAAACGGATCGCTCGATGGCATGCGTCAAGGATCTGACGAAGGGTCTTCCGGTACCGCGCGCGATCTTTGGCCCTCGCGCTCGCTCCTTACGAAGTGAATCCGGGGTGGCCCCGGAACTTCCCCGTCTTTGACGTAGATCGGCGATCCGATCCACCGTGCCGATGCCCCCAGAACATCGGTTCGACTTGGAACCCGTCGCTCAAACGCGTGCATCCCCGGCGAACTCCCCTGCGAGAGACCACCACCGTTAACCCTGCGGTGTACAGGTCATTCGCAACCGGTCGTTCCAGCAGGGCGTCTGGCAGGGGATGGTCCGGATTGCTCCAGGGCCAAACCCAACGAAACACAGCCGCTCTATGACTAAGGCGTATCGGAGATTGAAAACCGGACACAAAGTGCCGAAAATTTCCTCCGCTACTCCAGTCGCACGCTCCCCCTCGCCGGCAGGCCGCACCCCCCGCCACAAATGTCAGCGTGAATTGAGCCGTGGCGTGCATCATGCCCCCACAGACGGATGTCAGTGTCCCCCAATGGCGTCCCCTTTTCAAGAGGGGTGACAAATAATTGCAAAGGGCGCTGCGCCGAGCCTCGCCCCGGAGAGTCGGCGGACACAGGGCAGGCGAATCCCATTCAACCTTCGTGAGCTACATCGGCCGGCTTCCGCAGATGGCCACTGCTGTCGGATGCCACGAAGAACTCGAAGTCGCGTTCCACCTGATCGCCGTAGGCCAGCCCAAACGCGGCCATTGCCTCATCGATCCTCGCGCCGTCGCCGAGATACCCCGCCAACTCAGCGACATCGGTGCACTTTGCGTGGGCCCTTGCGAGTACCTTGCCGCACAGCGAGGCGATGTTGCCGATCCGGGTATTCGTCCACTCCTCTTCGGGGAGGGATTGCTTCATGTCGCAGAGCTGCCGAACGTAGTAGTGCCGGCCCTCCCGGCTGCTGGCCCAGCCGAGGAACATGTCGCTGGCGGCCTGCATCATCCGCTGCCCCTGCACCACCCGCCTCCCGGGCTCGGAATCGGCGGCCGCCTGATCGATGTCGGCACCGTCCGCGAAAGCCTTTGCCCCGGCATATCGCTCGAGTACAGC
>JBAXUW010000447.1:0-1914 GCA_037129495.1 Planctomycetota bacterium
CTGCTGGCGGCTTATGTCTCCTTCGGTGTCGCTGTCTCGGCCGCGGCGGCCGATGGCGTGCAGATCAAGCTCGGCGAGCGGGGGCTCGAATCGCTCACCTACGATGGCGTCGAATACGTCGATCCCTCCGGCGCGGGCGGCTTCGGCTTCACCGGCGGCGGCGCGGCGCTCCGCGGCGCGGCCTTCGAGACGACGCCGACGGCCACCAAGGTCGACGGCAACACGATCGTGCAGACCTATCCTTGGGGCACGCTTAAGGCGGTCTACGAGGCCAATGGCGAGGACCTCACGTGCACGGCCACGTTGCAAAACACCTCTGGCCAGGCCCTCGATGGCTTTCGGGCGAACGTGCTGCAACTCAACGACCGGCTCGTCTTCCGCCCAGGCGGCGGTCCGCACGGCTCCAGCGTCAACATGCAGTGGAGCTACTACTTCGAGCTCAACGCAGGTGTCAGCGACGGCTACAACCATGCCACCCAGCAGGCACCGCACGTCTACTGGTGGGTTGACTACGCCGCGCCCTTCGACAAGCAGGCCGTCAAGGTGATGTTCGCCGACCTGACGGGCACGTGGGACTCTGGCGTGAACCGCATCAAGACCGCCGCGGGGGATCGCTGGCCGGTGTTCGTCGCCGGAACGTCATGGGAGATGCCGCCTCCCGGAAAGGTGGAGCAGCAGACGGTCACGGTGGCGATCCGCTTCCGCAGGCAGGATGCGGCGCTGCGGCCCGAGGCGGACAGGCTCTCCATGCGAGTCAAGCAGCTCGAGGAGCCGCACGCCAAGCCGAAGCCGTCGCCGGCAAGCGCGGTTTCTCGCCTCGACGAGAAGCGGCTTCTCGATCCCGACTGGGAAAAAAAGCAGGAGCCCGTCGATCTGGATGAACCCCAGGCGGCTGCGGCGAAGAAGGAACCGGAGCTTTCACCCGCCAAGCGTGCCAAACTGGCCCAAGCGGAGCGAGCGGCGGCCCACGGGGCGTTCGAAGCCGCCCTCGAGAAATCGCTCCCCTCGGCAGATTGAAATCTGCGCCGACGGATACGAGGCATGGGGGCGGTACAACAAGCGGGAGTCGATCTGGACCGACCGGCGCCCGATCGGCGCGTTCTTCGGATGCCCCGACGCGTATGCGAGCCCGAAGGATCGCCACGGGAAGAATCCCAACGGCTGGTTCAAGGATCCCCAGGGCGTTGACACGACCACGCCGGAGGGCCGCGAGGCGTTCGCCAAGCGGCTGCTGGAATATGTGGACAGGAGCATCGTGGTCCTGGAGCAGGCCGGCGCCCAGGGCGTGATCTGGTGGGAACTCGAAGGGCACCGCTATCCGCAGCCGCTGACGTGGGTTGGTGATCCGCGGGTGCTCGACCCCAAGCATCCGCATTTCCAGACGTATGCGCCCGAGCTGAACACGCCCGTCGTGTACAAGGGCCAGACCATCCCGGTGGTCGATGCCTGCTTCCGGAAGTGGAAGGATGCCGGCTTCAAGACGGGCGTGACCGTCCGCCCGCAGGTGATGACCTACTGGCCGGCGGTGCCGCTGGATCAGGCGAAGGCCGGCGTGGAGGCGGCCCGTCGCCGCGTCGATACGGCGAAGCAAAAGCTTGCCGAAGCGCGCGAAAGCGTCGAAGAGGCGTTCTAGGGCGGAAGTCAATCGGAACCCGCCGAGAAGGATCTCAAGCAGGCGGAGGCGGCGCTCGTCAAGGCCCAGGCCGAACTGGAGACGGCCAAGCGCGGGCCGGCGCCCAAGGAACAGGTCTATGACAACGGCGGCAAGGAGATGCTGCCGAAGGCCAAGTATGCCCATGATCGCTGGGGCTGTACCCTCTTCTACGTCGACAGCATCTCCGGCGTGTTTGGCTACTGGTCGATGGACGAGGCGGCCCGCGGGCTCCCGGACTGCCTCTTCCTGCCGGAGTGGGC
>JBAXUW010000448.1:0-1911 GCA_037129495.1 Planctomycetota bacterium
TTCGCCCGCCGCCGCTGCGGGTGACGTTCAGGTGACCCGTGCCGCCATGTCGACGACCAATGCTATCGCCCTGTCGAGCACGAAGTCGCGAAACTCCTTCTCCCGCAGGACTGGCTTGAGCTTCGCATCGACCTGCCGCCGCAGGGCGAGCATTCGCTCCTCGCCGACATCAACCGGTGTGTTGTCCGGAATGGCGAGCTTTCGGCGTACCATGTCGACGAACGTCGGGCTGCCCAAGTCCAAGGATAAATGCCTCGCCGCGTAGTCAAGGTCGTAGAAGTCGCGGATTGCGACATCCCGTCGCGAAAGCGCGGCACGGTATTTCTCGGCCATGGCTTCCAAGGCCGAGATGCAGGCTACCTCCAACACCGGCACGGCAGGCTGCCCGCTGATCGGATCCAAAAGGAGCGTGCGTGTTGCAAGTGTTGCGGCCGGCGTCAATGCCGGCTCGCGAACACTCACGTCGATGAGAATGGTCTCCTGCTCGCCGCTCAGGACGGATTGATAAGTCACGACGCCGCTGTACTGCGATGAGTCGTTAGAACCCTTGAGTTCAGTGTGGCCCGAAAATCCAGGGAGGCGGCGAGCGATATTCGCGACCGCGTGTTTGATTGCATCCGCCGCACGGCTGCGTTGAGTTCGGCTTGCATCGACCGGCATCGGAATAGTGAAATCGAGGTCCTCGCTGAGTCAGTAGAAGCCGGCATGCACTTTCGCCAGGCATGTGCCGCCTTTGAATATCAGGTCGACGCCACCATGGCGGGCGAAGTCGTCGAGCAGAATGGTGCAGAAATAATCCTTTTCGATGACCTGGCCCGCGAAGCCGGTCGTGGCGGCCGTGAAGGCAATCGCCTCACGAAACAGCGGGACATCTTCGTGAAGTCTCAAGCGAGCGTCGGAACGGTCAGCCATTGATCACGACTCCCCAGGTCTTTGAGATCGGGCCGCGGGCAGGTCGCGTGGGCACCAACGGGATTTTCGCGGTGGTGGTGGTCAACGCCCGCTTGAGGCGGGAAAGAGAGGAGTTGCTTGCGTCGAGGGGCTCGAGGATCGCGCCAATCCGGCGAATCGTCCCCATGTTGCCGTATTGCACGGCAACGCGAGCCAACTCGTCCGCTGTAACCCGGCCAGCGGCAAGGTCGTCTCGAATCCAGTCATAGGCCTCGGGAAGGCTATCGAACTGGGACCAGTCGTAGACTGCATCGACAAGCGTACGGGCGCGTGACGAGTACACAAGCGTCTCACCAGAGGGCGTCCGGATTGTCTCGACGCCGCCGAGCCTGTCTCTGGCGACCTTGATCAGTTTCATCACGATGCTCCCAACCCGTCGCTCACCCGAGATCGCATCGTTGTAGATCGTCGTGAGGGACGGGAGCTGCTCTGAGTAGCCATACCGATTGAAGGCTTTCGGGCCTGTGATCTGATAGCGGGCGTTCCTGTCCGCCATCAGGGCGTTGATGGCGGTGGCCTCGTCCGGCGTCCAGATGCCGCCGAGAGGCAATCTCGGCGGAAACAGATACAGCCCCTTGCGGACGTTGGCGATCATGCCGGATCGCGACATGCGGCTGAGGAGCTCTCGCTCCTGCTTCGCAGAAAGGCGCAGTCCGGAAGCGAGGACGCCCACTCGCATGGTGCGGAGATTCCGCATCTGCGCGAGGGCGAGGGCAGCGCTTTCGAGTTGGCCAAGCTTCCTGGGCATGCGGGTATCCTATTTCTCGATAATTGCCTGGGAAGCAATAATCGCAAAATACCATACCTTGCCTTCGGAGGGCTACGGAGTCGTCGTCGGGCGGCAGAATCGCAGGAAAAAAAAGCGTTTTTGTCGTGCCATGAGCCACCGGGAATAGGCGTGTTTCCCGAACGGGTAACTCGGTTATTCCCGGTTCCTCATGCGTGCGGTTTTTTGCTGAA
>JBAXUW010000449.1:0-1904 GCA_037129495.1 Planctomycetota bacterium
ATAGCCAGGTCAACGGCACTTCGGCGAGCGTAGGACGGTTGACGAGCTGCCGATTTGGTGAAGGTTGAGGCCATTCACGGCACGTCGGTCTGTGCCGTGACTTCCAAGCTCCCTTCAAACCACCGCTGGGCGAGAAGTTTTTTACCGTCGGCGCAGCCCTTCCCTGAGTCCGGCTTGCGGACGGCTGGTTGCGGCGGCCCTCAAAGCGAGTTGATGTCGATCGCGGGCAGTTCGTCGGGCGCGATCTGGACGATCTCTACGTCGTCATGCATCTGGACGAGTTCGCGCCAGTCGGTCGGTGGGCCGCGAGCGGGAGAGACGGGCAGAGGTTCGAGCGGTTCGCCGAGGTGTGTCAGGATCTTCCGAATCGTCCCCGGTTCCGTGATGGACGCAATCAGCTGGATGTCGCCGCTTCGCTCCGCTTTCCGATGTTCCCGATGGCCAGCGCCGTGAAGGTCCGCCGCAGCGGGTGATTCGGCGCGAAGACGCCGTGGTAGCGATGCCGGTGTTTTCGCGACGGCGGCGGCACGAGATCGGCTACACGATCGAGAAACTCAAACGGCGAGAGTTCGACGACGCCGTCGGCATCAGGCCGGGCGGATTTTCGCGACCGTCCCGGGCCGACCCAGTTGCCGGCCTTGTGTCTGGGCAGCACGTGAACTGGTGGTGACCCATTGCAACTTAAACGACAGCACCATCGAAGGGGTGCGGCATACGACGGCCCAGGCAGCGAGCGTGCAGTATCACCCAGAGGCAGCGGCCAGCCCGCGCGATTCGTCGTATCTCTCTCTGGAAGTGGTGCCGTTGAAGGGGGGCAGGTCAGCCTCGGGTGCCGCCCCTGCTCGCTTCTCAGCTCGCTTTTGCTGAGATGCGTGGGGCTGCGGCCCCACGAAGCAGTCCCTCAACGCTCAGGTCTTCATCAAGCTCGGGCCAATGAACACCGTAGTCCGCGCCTGCAACGACGCAATGAGCTCGCTGCTCGGGCGTCGCATGCAGGAGCCGCGGGTACCACGCAAGCGGCGCTGAGATCGTGCGGCCGTCAGCCAGTTTCACGATGACGGAGACTTGGTTACAACTGGCACGCATGATCCGCTCACCCGGGTTCGCCATG
Organism: Planctomycetota bacterium; assembly: GCA_037129495.1. Taxonomy (GTDB): domain Bacteria; phylum Planctomycetota; class Planctomycetia; order Pirellulales; family UBA1268; genus CAMCQY01. Next base: position 1,112 of record JBAXUW010000449.1, read on the forward strand.
GAATGCCTCCCACTCCCTCAGAAAAATTATCGGCCTGTGTCGCGACTCGTGCGAGTACAAATAGACGTGATAGGGGCCGGTGTTCTTGAAGGAGAGTTGGCTGCATGAAATTCCTTAATGCAAGCATATACACCACCAATGTACCTCTTGCTGAGGCCTACTTTAGGAAGAATCCGCCTAGTTATCGATCCATTAGCGTCTTTTTTCAGCATGAGCACAATCTTGTGCTGCCGGGCGGAAGGAGCCTCGACAAGGCCGACCAGATTGGTGAGATAAAGTCAATCTTTGATCCCGCAGAAAAGTACCATGTCAGGGTGGTGAATAAAGATTACTATTATTGTTCCGATATTGTTATGGAATATAATATACCTAATATAGAGAACATCAAAAGGGCTCGAGCCTTTTCCGCTGAGATCGCGGAGGGAATTGTCTATTGTCCATCACTTCCTTTCCCATACAGCAATTTGGGCGAGAGGGGTTTGTCGGTCATCAGTAACTTTGTTAACGAAGCAGAGCCGCGTAGGGCCTGGGTGATTGAAGGTCTTCGTAGGGCTTGCCCTGGCTATCAAAATATTCATGGGATCTATGATTTGCAAGGATTGAGGAATTTGTACTCATCGGCAAGAATCATTGTGAACACTCATCAGACTTGGCATCATCACTCTATTGAGGAGTTCAGGGTTTTGCCGGCCCTGGCATGCGGCTGCATCGTTATTAGCGAGAAAGTGCCGCTGATGGACGTTATTCCGTATAGCGAATATATTGTGTGGTGCGACTATGGCGCCATCCCAGA
>JBAXUW010000045.1:0-17546 GCA_037129495.1 Planctomycetota bacterium
TCTTTGAAGGAATCAGCAAGTCGTCCTCCATGACGGGGGGCTGTGGCGAGCGGCTGCCGCCGCTTGTTTGACTTGTGAAGAATCATTGCAATACTCGGGCTGGCCTCAGACGATGCGATTGCCCATGGGCTGCAAGAGCATAAGGTCGATCAGGAATAGAGCCCGACAAGAGTACCGTCGACGAAACATTTCCGAATAGTGAGATCACATTATGAGATTTATTCACACCAACGTCTCGCGCATTCTGATCGGTATGCTGCTCGCCTCGTCGAGCAGCGGAGTGTTTGCGGAGTCGTTCTCCCTCGCAGTTGATTCCAAGGCCAATCTCTACGCGGCTGGCCAGCCCACGACGCCGCTCGTGGGTGGTGGCACGCTCCCATCTTCGGTTGCGCTCACCCCGGGGAACGGCCGAGTGCTCAGTTTCACGAGCGTTTCGGGCTCGGTCTCGTACAACGACGTCGATGCTCCGCCAGCCTATCTCGGACAGTACAACGGGCCGGATGGCGGCGCGGTAAACTTCCAAGACGCGGACTGGCCCAACAACTATCTGACAACGTCGGGCACACCCGGCCTGCTTCCTCCCTCGGCCGAGAATACGGCCACGACCTTTTATATGGACATGGCGAGCGCCGGTGGAGTGTCTGGCATGCTGCTCTACGAATCCAATGCAGCCGCCCGGAGGGTGATGTTTTTGTCGGGCGTTTTCACGTTGGGAGGCGTGCCGCAATCACCGCCGCCCGCGATCCTTAACTTCAGCAGTAGCTTCGGTAGCAACCCGCTCTCCACAGCTTTTACGCAACTCTCCCCTCTCCTGAATCAGTCGTTCTTCATCGGCGACGGACTCACCGGGACAGGCACTGGCGTTCCACAGTCATTCTTCGTGCCCGATGGAGCGACCCACCTCTATCTCGGCATCGTCGACGGCGGCTACTTTGTCGGCGTTCCAGACTACTATGACAACAACAGGGGCAGCTTTTCGGTGCAGGGGGTGGTTGCTGTGCCCGAGCCATCGACGTGGGTGATGGGACTGGCCGGAATCGCCTGTGGTGGCTGGGGGATGTATCGGCGTCGCAAGCAGACTGCGGCCTGATCGCTCGTTATCGCCAAAAAGTGTGCGCATGTGTCGGAAGGATGCCGCTTTCTCGGCCGCCTGACGGATCTGGACGAGCGTGATGCTTGGGTCGCGACGGCGCCGAGGCTGCTGGCCAGCTCGTCGCCATACCCGAAGAACCGGACCCCAATGCCTCGCATCGCTTCGGGCTTGAAGTCAACCAGGACGTCGATGTCGCTGCGGGCAGGGTCGAAATCGTCGCGCAAAACGGAGCCGAATACGCTCAGCCGGACGATGCCACGGTCACGGCAGAACGTTGCCCAGCGGTCACGATTCAATGTGGTCGGCAACTGCTCGGCAGCCCCCTTTTCCTCAGCGCTTTCTGCGATGAGGTTTTGTCCATAGTCTGCTCACCTTGCTACAGTTCTTTTCATGACCGCTCCAGCACCCACGTCAGCCCTGCCTGCCAAATGGTTTGATCCCGCGGTGCTCCTGGCGACCTGTGGCGGGCTGGGCCGGATCGGATTTGCACCCGGGACATTCGGAGCTGCGGCCGGTGCGATTGTGGCGCTCGGCATGGCGAGGCTAACGCTACCCCCGCTGGCCGAGGCCGGCCTGCTCGTGGCTGTGAATCTTCTGGGCATCCCGGCCTGCACGCGGGCCGCGCGGCTGATCGGCCGCGGTCAAGACCCAGGGTCGATCGTTTACGACGAGGCGGCAAGCCTCCCGCTGGCGCTGCTGATGGTGCCCGCCGCGGCCCGGTCAGAGCCCCTGGTGGCGGTGGCGTTTCTGCTGCATCGGCTCTTCGACATTACAAAGCCGTTCCCCTGCCGCCGGCTCGAACACCTGCCCGCCGGGCTGGGTATCATGGCCGACGACTGGGGTGCGGCGGCCTATGTGGCCGTCTGCTTGGCCGTTGTCCGCTGGCAGGGCTGGCTGTAACACGCGACGAAACCATGCGTCTGCTGCTGATCGACCATGCAAATTGCGACCACGATCACACGCCAGCGCATCATTACCGCGCTGCGCTTGGCCAGCTTGGAATCACCGCTTCGGTGTGTGGGCCGGCGTCGATCCCGCAGCTTGAGCAGCAACATACCGGCATGTATGGAATCCACCTCCATGCGATTGCGGCGGCCTCGCACGACTTTCTCGCGGCGGTGCGGGATGGGTCTGCCGAAGAGTTTCTCCGGGTCATCCCCAGGCTCTCGCCGCGGCTCCTAGGATCGATTCGCGAAACATCCCGACAACTCATTGCCGAAGCGCTAGACGCGACCGATCCCGACGTGATCTTCGTGTTGCGGGCGGGAATTCTGACCGACCTCGCGGTGGAGACGGGGGCCCCAGTGGTGGTGCATGTGTCGCAGACCGATCTTGCTGCGGCTGCCGCAAAGCCACTGATGCAAAAGCTCGTGAGCCGGGCGATCGGCTCCTGTGAAGTGGTCATTGCGGCCGACGCTGCGACAGCCGACGCCTTGCGGCAGAACGGCTGGCTGGGGAACGACGCCAGCGATCAGATCGAAATCTGGCCACTGGGGCCGCAGTCTAGCGAGCAGATCGCCGCCGCCTGCCGGGCAGCGGTCACGAGCCGCCGCGGCGGTGAGTAGCGTCGGCCTCCCCGTGGGATAAGTTTTCCAACTTGTCCGGATCTTAGCGCGTCGCAAGGAGCCGGTCGATCTCGCCGACATTGACTGCATGGGCGAAGGCGTCGAAATCGCCGTAGACCGCCCGGCTGGTCAGTTGCACCACCCAGTTGTGAACCAGCGGCGTGATCGTGACCACCATCCGGCCCTGCTGGTGCGCCTCCCACATCTCGATCGCTGTGCCCATCGAGGCCTCCGGCACGTAGGCCACCAGCAGGTCGAATTCGCGACACATTTCGATATGGCCCATGAAGACCTCGCCCGCCCGCCGCCGGTCGTAGACGATCGAATTGCCGTGATTGGCGAAGGGGTCGTAGACTTCTGCTTGCGGCCAGTGCGACTGCACGAGGTCGCGAAGCGTGTTTCGATACATTTGATCGTGCACCAGCGCTGCCACGTGCGAGCCCTGCATGATCCCCGCGAGAAAGATCCGCATGAAAAAAGCCTCCTTAAAAACCGCGACCAAACCAGCCGCCGACAAAAAAAACGTTGCGGCCAGCCGGCAGCCAGCCGGGAGTGTAAAGCCTGCAGCGCGAAAAGTGGCCACGCCCACCGCAGCAGCGCCCGACTTAGCCGCCGCCCGCCGCGTGGTGCTCGACCTCCTGGCGATTCCGGGTGGCTCTGGGAACGAGAAGGATGTCGCCCAACGGATCGTCAAGTGGCTCCGCGAAGCGGGCTGCCCTGCCGATGCAATCACGTTTGACTCGGCCCACACAAAGACGCCCATGAAGGGCAACGTCGGCAACCTGATCGTCAAGCTGCCGGGCACCGAAGTGGGGCCGCGGCGACTGCTGATGGCCCACATGGACACAGTGCCCGTCTGCATCGGCACAAAGCCGGTGGTGTCAGGACGCTTCATCAAGAGCGGTAATCCGGCGACGGGCCTGGGCGCCGACGACCGGGCCGGCTGCGCTGTCGTGCTCTCGACAGCTCTGCAGATTCTTCACAAGAAGCTGCCGCATCCGCCACTGACGCTCCTCTTTGGGATCCAGGAGGAGATCGGTCTCTATGGTGCCCGATTTGTGAAGGCCGCCGATCTCGGCAGGCCGAAGCTGGCCTTCAATTTCGACGGTGGTTCGGTCGAGAAGATCACGGTGGGAGCGACGGGCGGCTACCGGATGGACATCGTCATCGAAGGCATCCCGAGCCATGCCGGCGTAGCGCCCGAGAAGGGCGTGTCGGCGATCGTGATTGCGTCGCTAGCGATCGCGTCGCTCGTGGAAAATGGCTGGCATGGCCTGATCTTGAAGGAGGGCAAACGGGGCACGAGCAACGTGGGGATGATCCATGCGGGCGCGGCAACGAATGTCGTGGCCGAGGCGGCCGTGCTGCGGGCGGAAGCGCGAAGCCACGATCGAGCGTTTCGAGCCAAGATCATCAAGGCGATCGAGGCGGCCTTTAGCGACGCCGTCAAGAAGGTTCGCAGTGTTGACGGCAAGACCGGCAGCGTGAGGTGTGACGGCCATCTCGACTACGAGGCATTTCGCCTGGCCGACGACGAGCCCTGCGTGGTCGCAGCTCAAGGTGCGGTGCGAGCGATCGGTCTCACGCCCCGGCTCGACATCTCAAACGGCGGTCTCGACGCCAACTGGATGGCGGCCAATGGCATTCCAACGGTGACGCTCGGCTGCGGCCAGATGGAGATCCACACCACAAAGGAGCAGCTCAGCCTCGACGCCTTCGAGGCCGCCTGCGCCGCCGCACTTCGGCTCGCCACAGCCACCTCATGCAGGCCGCTTGACGAGCCGTGCCCGGCACACAAATAGACTAAACTAGGCAAGTTGTCCCCCTCACCTACGCAGATTCGGTGCCAGGCACCGTTTTTATGAACCAGACGCAACTCTCGATTGATTCGCTCCACCAAGGCGATTGCCTCGAACTGCTCAAGCAGGTGCCTGATGACAGCGTTCATCTGGCCTTTGCCGATCCGCCCTTCAATATCGGCTACGCCTACGACGCCTACGACGACCGGCTCTCGGCCGACAAATACCTCGACTGGTCGCAGCGGTGGATGACAGAGATTACGCGAGTGCTGCGGCCTGACGGCACGTTTTGGCTGGCCAGCGGCGATGAATACGCTGCCGAGCTCAAGGTGATTGCCACCCGCGAACTCGGCTACACCTGCCGCAGTTGGGTCGTCTGGTATTACACGTTCGGCGTGAACTGTAAGCATAAGTTCAGCCGGTCGCATGCCCATCTCTTCCACTTGATCCGTGATCCCGCCGCGTTCACGTTTAATAGCCAGTCAATCCGCGTGCCCAGCGCCCGCGAGCTCGTCTACGGCGACAGGCGGGCCAATCCAACCGGCCGCCTGCCGGACGACACCTGGATCCTGCGGCCGCAGGACCTCCCCGAAGGCTTTACAGACACCGAAGATACCTGGTATTTCCCGCGGATCTGCGGCACGTTTAAAGAACGGTCGGGCTGGCATGGCTGCCAGATGCCAGAGCAACTGCTGGGGCGGATCATCCGGTCGTCAAGCAACGAGGGCGACACCGTGCTCGATCCGTTCGGCGGCAGCGGCACAACGCTGGCGGTGGCCAAAAAACTCAGCCGCCATTTCCTCGGCATGGAGCTGTCGGAAGCCTACGCAGACCGGATCAACGCGCGGTTGGCCACGATCGCGGTGGGTGCCCCGCTCGACGGCGCAGCGGAGCCGCTCAAGACCGCCCCCGCCACTAAGAACGGCCGCACGCTCAAGCGGGTCAGCAAGAAACAACGGTCCTGAAGAAACAAAGGGGACGCAGCCAATTCTGTTTGGCGCGGCAGTGGGATAAGTTTTCTAACTTCACGAAAAACATGGCCATCCTGGCCATGTTTTCTTGGCGACCGCAGGTCGCTGGTGCTGTGCCCGGCATCCTGCCGTGCCGATCCCGGCTCTCCGGATTCCCCGTGGGATAATTTTTAGAGCTTCCGGAGTTGACGCTGCTGCGGCGTCCTTGGGCGCGCAGAAGAATCACGCCGGCCTGGGAAGTGCTTCGATATCCCGCGCCATTTCGTCCACGCTTGCTGCCTTATCCCGCTGCGTTCCTCCGAAGTGCAATCGCTCGATCAAGCCCCCGCAGCCCCGCAGGGCCTTGAACACGCCTTGAAATGCTTCAGGCCATGGATGTCTTCCGGGCGAATCTTGCGGCGAGCGGCAGTCATGGACCACGCTATGGCAACTTCAAGCCCAGCAAGCAACTCAGCCCACGCTCCCTCGTTTCGCTACTCTAACTGCGGCAACTGTCGTGCCGAACACTCCTGGGATGCAGCTCTTTTCGATCTGTTTCTCGCCCGGCCTTCCTGCTTGAATCTGGGTTGCCATGGCCAAACGCAAAGACCCATCGACGCCGGTTCCTAGTCCTCCTCCGCAGGTCGGCTTTCAGGCCCCGCCGGCCGACGGCGGACTCTCCATCGACAAGCTCGCACAGGCCTTCGCCGCCATGATGGGCAACGGCGATCCCTATGCGGATTCGGCTGCCGCGGACGACATGGTCAAGGTCGATGCCTCGCCGCTGCTTGATGACGATAGCTTCGCGCCGGAGTCAGACGACATCGCCTGCCGCGTCAGTCCGGAAAGCATCCTGGAGGCGATCCTGTTTGTTGGCCTGCCTGGGGGTGAGGCGATCACCAGCCGCAAGGTGGCAGGCCTGATGCGGGGAGTGCGGTCGCAAGAGATCGATGAGCTGGCTGCGGAACTGCGGCGGAAGTATCGGGCGAATAATTGCCCCTACGAGGTCGTGGCGAAGGATGCCGGTTGGGTGCTACGACTGCGACCGGAGTTTGCCGGGTTTGGCCGCGTGTTGGAGACACGCTCCCGCATGATCCAGCTCGACGCGGAGTCGCTCGATGTGCTGGCCCTGGTGGCCTGGAACCAGCCGGTCAAGCGGGACCGGATCGTGGAACTGGGCTGTGACGCCCGGCCTTCGGTCTGGCGGCAGTTGGTCAGCCGCGGCCTCCTGGAACTCATGCCACACGACGGCCACGATCCTGCCGCCGAGCCGTCGTATCGCACCACGCGGAAGTTTCTTGAGGTCTTCCGGTTGGAGAGCATCGACGACCTCCCGGCGCCCAGTGAACCACCGAAGTAGCCAGTGCCCGCTCCGCAGCCTCGGTTTGCTTTCTTGTAGGTTTGCTTACGTGTAGGTGCTTAACCGCTGTTCCGCCCGCGCAGCCGCTCAATCGCCGCTGCCTTCGTCGTGACAACGCCGTCAAGCTGGAGCGTTCGCAGGATCTCAAGCTCCTGGCCGATGGCGCGGCCAGCCGGCACGCCGGCCGCCAGGAGATCGTTACCCGTGAGGAGTGGCTGGGGATCGAGTTGCTCTGTCGGCAGCCTCAGCTTCGCCGACATCCAGCTGGCGGCGTCGCTCGATCCGAGGCCGCAGGCCGCCCGCGCCCGCAGCACGTCGGCGAGCAGAAAAGCAGCCTCATGCGCGAGCCACGGCTGCACCTGCGACCAGGGCCGCTGCGAAAGCTCATGTTCATCGGCGTTGCCCACCGCCGTGACCGCCGCATGCAGCCAGCCAGCCGTTTTGATGTCGTGGTTCGAAAGCCGGAGCCGGCTGGCGATCTGCCGCAGCGACTCTGCCGGCAAGTCTGCCGTGAGGATGGCGAGCGCCGACGCCAGTTGCGGCTCGTCGAGGGCGTCGATGATGCGGGCTGCATCGTGCCAAGCGACGTGAGCCTCAGCCCCGTCAGCGGCCGGTGCCACCTCGGGCAACACGTGGCGGGCGAGCCCGGTCTGCGCCAGGAGTTCGACTGCCCGCCGCCGGCCCGGTCGCGACACCATCGCCCGCAGCTCAGTGGCGATTCGCTCCGGACTCACTGAGGTTACAAGCTGCGCCATGCGGACGATCGCCGCCTCGGTCTGCTCCTCGATCGCAAAGCCAAACACCGCCGCAAACCGGATCGCCCTGAGCATCCGCAGATGATCTTCGCCAAACCGCAACACAGCCGTGCCGATTGCCCGCACGATCCCGGCGGTGAGATCGGCGCGGCCGTCAACGTAGTCGTGCACGTCGCCTGTCATCGGATCGAGGAAGAGACCGTTGATCGTAAAATCTCGCCGCAGGGCATCCTCGCGGGCATTGGTAAACGTGACACCGGCTGGATGGCGGCCGTCGGTGTAAGCCGCGTCGCTGCGAAACGTCGCCACCTCGACCTGCCCCGCAGCCCGCGGTCCAAGCACCGTGATCACGCCGAAGGCAGCCCCCATTGCGAGCGTGTTGCGGGCGCCAAAGACCGCCCTGACCTGGTCGGGCAGGGCCGACGTGGCGACGTCATAGTCGGCCGGAGTGCGACCGATCAGTTCGTCGCGGACACACCCGCCTGCCCAGAAGGCCTCAAAGCCGGCCTTTCGCAGGCGATCGACCACCACGATGGCGAAGTCACGGGCCAGCGCCGGGTCGCAGAAGATGGCGGGCATGAATGCGACGGGCCTCGGACGCAAATGGGGAAAAACCGGGAACGACAAGCCGTAATAAACGTCAGGAATTCGCTGGGGATCGTGCTCCAATCGTACCTCATGCCCGCGATGGCGGCATTTCCCGGCCTGCGGTCGCCGGAGTACACTCCGTGTGGGGCCGCGGTTCGCTTCCCCACCGCCGCCTTTTGAGCGCCCTTCGGATTTCTCCGTCTCTTTTTCAAAACCCCCTTTTCTGGAGTGTCTCCGCATGTCCGCATTGCATCAGCCGTTCGCATTCGGCCCGCTTTCCCGCCGAGAAGCCGGGCTTGTCGGGGCAGCCGGCATCGCCAGCGCCACGCTCGCCGGCATGCAGGCCGTGCATGCCCAATCGGAGTCCGCCAACTTGATCCGCGTGGGCTTGATCGGCGCCGGCGGCCGCGGCACCGGTGCCCTCCAGCAGGCGCTCTCTGTCCCCGGCTCGAACGTCAAGGTGACAGCAATCGCCGACGCCTTCGACGATCGCATCAAGGGCGCGCTGAAGGCGGTTGAGTCGATGAAAGACAAAGTCGACGTGCCGGAAGAGCGGCAGTTCAAGGATCTCGATGGCTACAAGAAAGTGCTTGAGCACTGCGATCTGGTGATTCTCGCCACGCCCCCCGGTTTCCGGCCCTTTCATTTCGAGGCGGCGGTCCAGGCTGGAAAGCATGTCTTCATGGAGAAGCCGGTCTGCGTCGACAGCTTCGGGGCCCGGATCTGCCTCGAGGCCGCGAAGCTGGCCGATGAGAAGAAGCTCAAGGTCGTGGTCGGCCTGCAGCGGCACTACGACGATAAATATCGCCAGACGCTCGCCAAGGTCCGCGAGGGGCTCGCCGGCGACATCATCGGCGGCCAGGTCTACTGGAATGGCGGCGGCATCTGGTATCGCCCGCGGAAGCCCGAGATGAACGAGACGCAGTTTCAGGTCCACAACTGGTACCACTTCAACTGGCTCAGCGGCGACCACATCTGCGAGCAGCATGTCCACAACATCGACGTCGCCAACTGGTTTCTCGATAAACTGCCCGAGACGGCCTACGGCGTGGGCGGCAAGCAGAACCGCGTGCCGGACCAGCCGAGTGAGATCTACGACCACCACGCAGTCACCTTCACCTACCCTGGTGGCGTCCGGATCGCCAGCCAGTGCCGCCAGTTATCCGGCGGCGATAGCCGCGTGAACGAGGAGTTTCAGGGCACAAAGGGCCTCATTAAGATCGGTGAGATCACCGACTACTCGGGCAAGTCGCTCTGGAAGTATGAGGGCAAGAGCGAGAACCCTTACCAGGTCGAGCACGACGAACTGCACGACGCGATCCGCAATGACAAGCACCTCAATAACGCCTTCTACGGCACGACTTCGAGCTTCTCCTCCGTGCTGGGGCGGACGGCGACCTATACCGGCAAGCAGGTGGGCTACGATGAGCTGTTGAAGACCAATTTCCGGACGATGCCCGAAAACCTGACGTGGGAGTCCACGCCGCCGGTCGTGCCTGACAAGAATGGCAACTATCCCCTGCCGATGCCGTCGAGCTACAAGATCGCGTAGCATGAATCGATCATGATCGTCGGCATTCCCAAGGAAACGAAACAGGACGAATACCGCGTCTCGCTGCTGCCTGTCGGCGCGGAGGAACTCATCCGCGCCGGTCACCGCGTGCTCGTGCAGCGGTCGGCTGGCGCTGGTTCGGGCCTCACCGACGATGCCTATATTGTCTGCGGGGCAGAGCTTGTCGACAGTGCCGAGGATCTGTTTGCCCGCGCTGACATGATCGTGAAGGTCAAGGAGCCGCAGCCCTCAGAGCTGCAGCTGATCCGGCCCGGGCAGACGGTCTTTACCTACTTCCATTTTGCCGCCGACCGTGGTCTCACTGAAGGCTTCCTAGCCACCGGAGCCACAGCCGTGGCCTATGAGACGCTCCGTGACGACAAGGGCCGGCTGCCGCTCCTCATCCCAATGAGCGAGGTGGCCGGCCGAATGAGCATCCAGGAGGGGGCCAAGTATTTGGAGAAGCCGCAGATGGGCCGCGGCATCCTGCTCGGCGGCGTACCGGGCGTTGCGCCAGCCCACGTGACCGTGCTCGGCGCCGGCGCTGTGGGATCAAACGCCGCCAAGGTGGCGGCTGGCTTCGGCGCGAGCGTCGGCCTGCTCGACACAAACCTCGACCGTCTGCGGTATCTCGACGACGTCACGCCCCCCAATGTCGACTGCCTCTATTCCGACCGCCACACGATCCGTGAACAACTCAGCCGCGCTGACCTCGTCATCGGCAGCGTGTTGATCCCCGGCGCGCGGGCCCCGCACTTGGTCGAGCGCGATGATCTCAAGCTGATGAAACCCGGGGCTGTGATCATCGACGTCGCGATCGATCAAGGGGGCTGCGTGGCGACGAGCCGGCCGACGACCCATGCCAATCCGACATTCGTGGTGGACGACATCGTTCACTACTGTGTCACAAACATGCCCGGTGCCGTCGGCCGCACAAGCACCTATGCCCTCTGCAATGCAACGCTCCCCTACGTGCTGCAGTTGGCCACGCAGGGTTTAGAGGCGGCCGCCGCCTCAAGCCCCGCGATTCTCTCCGCCGTAAACATCTATCGTGGCCAGCTCGTGCACCGCGCCGTGGCCGATGCCTTCGGACTCCCCTGCACCCCTGCGACATTCACGAACTGATGAAAGATGAAGGGTTTTCCTTCCCACCATGATCCCAATATCCCTCCGCTGGCAGGGCGACGCCACGGGCCATCTCGAACTCATTGACCAGACGCTCTTGCCCGGGCGGCTGAAGTGGATCGCCTGCCGCGACGTCGACACGCTCATCGAGGCGATCGCGCTGCTCCGTGTCCGCGGCGCCCCGGCAATCGGCATCGCCGGGGCCTACGGCGTGGCCGTGGCGGCGAGCGAGGCCGTTCGCGACGGCCTCCCTGCCGATGCGGCACGGGCCCACGTGCGGGATCGTGCCGAACTGCTCGCCTGCGCCCGACCGACTGCTGTCAACCTCCGCTGGGCCGTGGAACGCGTCGTCGGTGTGCTCACCAGACTGCCAGCAGTGGCGACCGCTGCTGGTATGTACGAGGCTGCCCTCGCGGAGGCCAAAAGCATCCACGTGGAGGATCGTCGGCTCTGTGCCGCCATTGGCCGGCATGGCGCCGCAATCCTGCCGGAGGGCGGCGTGCTCACCCACTGCAATACTGGCGGGCTTGCTACAGGCGGCGCTGGCACGGCGCTGGCGGTAATTACGACGGCCTGGGAACAGGGCCGCCGGTTCGACGTCTTCGCCGACGAAACCCGGCCACTGTTTCAAGGAGCGCGGCTCACCGCTTGGGAACTCGTCGAGCGCGGCATTCCGGTGACTGTGCTCGTTGACTCAGCGGCCGGCCAACTCCTGCGAACCGGCCGGGTGGGGGCCTGCATCGTGGGCGCTGACCGAATCACGGCCAACGGCGACACGGCCAACAAGATCGGCACCTACGGTCTGGCAGTCCTCGCCGAGGCACATGGCGTGCCCTTCTTTGTCGCCGCGCCGTCGAGTACGTTTGATCTCACGCTTGAGACGGGCGACAGTATTCCGATCGAGGAGCGGTCGGCCGCCGAGGTGCTGCGGCCGCTGGGAGTACAGGCCGCCCCAGACCGGGCCCGAGCGTACAATCCCGCCTTTGATGTCACACCAGCCCGGCTGATCACCGCGATCATCACCGAAAAAGGTGTAATCCGGCCCGTCTCGCGAGAGACTGTCGTGAAGACGCTGTCGGCCGAATCTTTTTTCGCATGATCTGATTTGTCCGGCTCTCTCTCCTCTCCCAGGCACAGAGACCGATTGCTCAAAGCTTGCTCAAAGCCTAGCGCTGGAGAGCCCAACATTGCGAACCACTACCGCCCGGTTGTAGACTAACGGTTTGGAGCGGCTTTCTCTTCCGCCGCCCCGCTCAAGCGACTCCCGCCTCCCATGATTCCCAAAATCGCAATCGTTGGCCGGCCCAATGTTGGCAAGTCGACACTCTTTAACTGGCTGATCGAGAAGCGGATCGCGATCGAGGACCCAACGGCAGGCGTGACCCGTGACCGGCTCGTCCAGAGGCTCTCACTTGAAGGCCGCACGGTCGATCTGGTCGACACCGGCGGCATGGGCTTCGACGATCCTGACGGGCTCACCACCCGGATCGACGCCCAGATTGAGACCGGCCTCACGGAGGCTGCCGTTGTGCTCTTCCTCGTCGACGTCCGCGCTGGCCTGGTATCGGCTGACCACATGGTCGCGGCTCGCATCCGGAAGATCGGCACACCGGTGCTGCTCGTGGCCAACAAGGCCGATGATTTCAAACTCGACAATCATGCCCATGAATTTGCGGCCCTCGGCTTCGGCGAACCGCTGGTCGTGAGCGCTCGACAAAACCGGAACCGCGACACGCTCGTCGACGCGATCTTGGCCCGACTGCCCGCCGCAGACGTCGATGTGGAGGAACCGTCGGCTGAACTGCCGGAGATGAAGCTCGCCATGGTGGGCCGGCGTAATGTCGGTAAAAGTACGTTCGTCAACAGTCTGGCCAATGAAGAACGCGTGATCACCAGCCCCGTGGCGGGCACGACCCGCGACAGCGTCGACGTGCGGTTTGAGGTGGACGGCCACTCGTTTCTGGCCATCGATACGCCGGGGCTGCGGCGGACCAAAAGCCGCACCACAGACATCGACTTCTACTCCACGCACCGTGCCCAGCGGAGCATCCGCCGGGCCGATGTCGTGCTGCTCTTCTTCGATGCCTCGGAGCCGGTGGGCCGCGTCGACAAGCAACTCGCCGACACGATCATGGAGGAGGCCAAGCCGGTTGTCTTCGTCGTCAACAAGTGGGATCTCTATGCGGGGGGCGTGGAACGTGGTGAGTGGGCCGACTACCTTCGCGATACATTCCGCACGATGCCCTGGGCACCGGTGGCATTTGTCACGGCGACGAGCGGCCGCAACGTGAAGGCGGTTGTCGACACGGCCCAGCGGCTCTACCGCCAGAGCCGGGAACGGGTGCCAACGGCGAAGCTCAACACGATCCTCCGTGAGGCGATCGACACCAACCACCCGCCAGCCGATCCTCGCGGCCGCCCGGTGCGGATCTACTACGCGACGCAGGTGGAGACGGCTCCGCCGACGATCGTGCTCTCAGCCAGTGCAGCCGAGAGCGTGACCGAGGGCTACAAGCGCTATCTGGTGGGCCAGCTCCGCAAGACGACGCCTTTTCGTGAGGTGCCGATCCGGCTTTTCGTCCGCGGCCGTTCCAAGGATTCGAAGGATCAAGACGAGTAGCTTTTCGCTGTCGCAAGACGGCGAACGATTTCCGCAGCCAGTTCTTCGATGCCTTCCCCGGTGACAGTGCTCGTCCAGAGTGCGCTTGCCGGCATGTTTTCAGCACGCGTGGCGGCCAGATCCGCCTTCGAAAGCACAAGGCACTCGCTTGGTCGGTGGGCAGTAGCTGCCGCGAATGTCGCCGCTCGATCGCAGCCGTCGACCACGCGGAGCACGAGGTCGGCATCCGCGGAGGCGGCGACCGCGCGGGCGATGCCCGCCCGCTCCACAGCGGCTCCCGTTCCTCTGCCGGCAGGTTCGTCCCGGAGCCCAGCGGTGTCTACGAGATCGACCTCCCAGCCGTCGAGCACGATCCGTGTTTCGAGCAGGTCACGGGTTGTGCCCGCCTCCGCCGACACGATGCTTCTGGCGTAGCCGGCCAACGCGTTGACGAGGCTGCTCTTGCCCGCGTTCACGCTCCCTGCCACGACCACCCGCCACGGCCGCGCGAGTCGCTCAATGCTGGAGGTGCTCGCCACCGCAGCGGTCTCTCCCGCCAGGACCGCCGCGAGAAGTCGCGCCGCCTGTGGCCCGCCCACCTTGGAAAGTGCCTCACGAACAGTGACCTCGGCCTCCGGCCTGCCGCCGGCCCGCAGCCAGTCTGGCCACGACTGCCGAACCGCCCCGAGTCGCTCAAGACTCATGAGCACAGCCTCCGCTGCCGCCAGTCCGCCGTGGCAGTGGATTTCAAGATCAGCGATCGTGCGACGAACGACTACAAGATCCTCGCCAGGCCCAGCGGCGCTGGCCCACCGGCCAAACGCGATGGAGCCATCGGGCCGGCTCGCCAGTGGTCGGTCGCCACGCGGCGCAAACGCCATCGCGATCAAATCAACGGCTCCCGATCCGGCCACGCCCACGACCGCCAAGGCTCCGCGGCCCACCGGCGTGAGCAACGCCACCCGCACGGAATCTGTTCCGACTGGCCGATCCTCGCCCTGCCGGCTAGAAAGATCCGATGCGCTTGATGATGACAACCTGTTCACGGAGCTGACTGCCATGGCTGATTGGATTGAGGTAGGTTCGAAGGCACCCGATTTCACGCTGCCCACGCACGACGGCACGAAGCTCAAGCTCTCAAGCCTCACGGGCAACCCTGTCGTCCTCTATTTCTACCCCAAGGACGACACTCCCGGTTGTACGAAGGAGGCCTGCGGCTTCCGCGATGCAAAAGTCAAACTGGCCAAGCACAAAGCGGTGGTGCTGGGAGTGAGCCCCGACGGCCCTGAGAGCCACGAAGATTTTCGCCAGAAATACGGCCTGCAATTTACGCTCCTCGCCGACATCGACCATAAGGTGGCGGAAAAATACGGGGCTTGGCGAGAGAAGAATATGTATGGCAAAAAGTCGCTGGGCATCGCCCGCAGCACGTTCATCATCGACGCCGCGGGCAAGGTGGCCAAGGTCTTCAAGGCCGTCAGGGCAGAGGGCCACGACGCGCAGGTGCTGGCCGCCCTGGCAGAGCTGTAAGCTCTCCTACGTGCGATAAAAGTGGGATAAGTTTTCTAACTTGTCCTGTTTGGCGGAATCGGGATCGGCTGAAGCTCGACGCACTCATTGGACACGTTGGAAAACTTATCCCACGAGGCATTCGGTAGAACCGTCACCACCCGACCCGCACGGTGGCTTCAGACGACATTCGCGGGCGTTCACGGGCAGCCCGGGTTGCAGAGTAGGGGCCATACTTACGACGTTCGGAGCTACCGTCAACAGTGGAACGCCATGCAGTCTTTTCTAGCCAAGTGCGTGGCCATCGGCATCGTTGCCGGTGGCTTTACGCTCACCGGCGACCTCGGCTGGATCGCTGACCGCGGCCGACGGCTCCTGAAGGCCCGCACAGTGCCTTCAGGACAGGCCACCATCGTCTCGCCGCCGGCGCCGGAGCAGGCCAAACCGCCGCAGGTCGCCAGCCCCGAACGGCTCTGGCTCCTGCCCGGAGAGGCGTTATTGAGTGCACCTGTCGGACGGCCCGTGGCGGTGCCTGCCCCACCCTCCTCCGGTCCGTCGACGATTGATCTGAGCCAGTTAGGCGCCGGTAAAAGGCTGCTTGTCTGGGTGCGACGGACAGGGGCTTCAGGGCGGACGATGCCCGTTGAACTCATTGCTTTCGACATCATCGATTCCCGCACAGGCGAGGCCTTAGAACACCGCCATGCTGCCCTGACTCACGGCAGCAACCCAGCGCCCGTTCACGCAGCTCCCCGTCGGGTGGTGATCGAAGTCGATGCCACCGGTCGGCTCTCCACGGGCCGCCCGCTGCGGCTGACACCGCTGCACGGCGTCAACGGTCTCGGCAACGCAGAAGCCGTTGGCACAGTTGTGGCCTTCGACATGCCGGGCATGCCAAACTGAGGGCCTGTTCGTAACGGCGGGCTTTCAAAGTCGCCCCGCTACCAAGCTTCACGCTTCGTTGGAGGCTTCCTGAGCCTCGCGGTCGCTCGACCAGCCAACCCGCTTCTTGGAGAGCCCGATCTTCCGCTCTTCGGTGTCGACGCGGAGAATCTTTACCTCGAGCGGATCGCCAACCTTGACGACTTCTTCGGCGTTCTCGATCTTCTCCTCCGAGAGTTCCGAGATGTGCAGCAGCCCCTCAAGGCCATCCTCGAGGCCGACAAAGACGCCGAAATTCGTGATCTTCGTGACCGTGCCGTTCACCACGTCGCCGGTCTTATAGCGATCCGGAATGTCGGTCAACCAGGGGTCGTCAGCCATTTGCTTGAGTCCCAGCGCGATCCGTCGACGCTGTTGGTCGACAGACAAGACCTTGCACTCGATTTCGTGCCCCTTCTCCAGCATCTCGCTGGGATGGGTGACTTTTCGCGTCCACGACATATCGGTGACATGGAGCAGTCCGTCGATCCCGTCGTCGATCTCGATAAACGCGCCGTAGTTGGTGAGGTTCCGCACAATGCCCTTGACCATCGCGCCCGGCGGATAATCGGCAGCCACCTTCTCCCAAGGATTCTGCTGGGTCTGCTTCATGCCCAGCGAGATCTCCTGCTTTTCCTTATTGATGGCGAGCACGACCACCTCGACCTCGTCCCCTGGCTTGACCAGTTCGCTCGGATGGCTCACGCGCTTGGTCCAGCTCATCTCGCTGATGTGCACGAGCCCTTCGACGCCGTCCTCAAGTTTCACAAAGGCGCCGTAGCTCATCACGTTGACGACCGAACCATTGCAGACGGTGCCGACCGGATACTTGTCAGCCACCTTCGCCCACGGGCTGGCCGTCCGCTGCTTCATGCCCAGCGCGATCTTCTCCCGATCGCGATCGATGTGCAGCACCTGAACTTCGACTTCCTGATCGATCTGCACCATCTCGCTGGGATGGCCAATCCGGCCCCAGCTCATGTCGGTGATGTGGAGCAGGCCGTCGATGCCTCCCAGATCCACAAACGCGCCGAAGTCGGCGATGTTCTTGACGACGCCCCGGCGGATCTGGCCCACCTCGAGCGTCTCCATGAGTTGCTTCTTCCGTTCGGCCCGCTCCTGCTCGATGAGCGCCCGCCGCGACACGACGATATTTCGCCGGGCCTCATCGATCTTGAGCACCAGGCACTGGATCGCGCGGCCGCAATAGTCGCCGATGTCGGCGGGGCGGCGGATATCGACCTGACTTGCCGGCAGGAAGACGTTGACACCCGAGATGTCGACGAGCAGACCGCCCTTGATCTTGCGGGTGACGAAGCCGGTAACTACGTCGTTCTCATGGACGCTTTCCATGACCCGCAGCCAGTCTTCGATGCGGCGGGCCTTCCGCTTGGAGAGCGTAATCAGCCCCCGCTGCTCCTCGACCTGACCGTCCTCAAACTCCTCCAGCAGCACCTTGACAATGTCGCCGATCTGCGGAGCCGGTTCGGTGTCGTCCCACTCGTTTCGCGGGATGTGGCCTTCGCTCTTATAGCCAACGTCGACGAGCACAAACTCGCTATCAACCCGTAACACCTTCCCCAAGAGCACTGAATTGACCGCGAGCGTGGAGGTTCCGATCGAGTATTCGCCAGCCTCGGCTCCGGCCATGGCGAGTTCAATTTCCTGATCGAGTTCGTCTCCGAGTTCAAGTTCGCGAATGAGGTTGCGGTTGACCATGCGTGGGGGGG
>JBAXUW010000450.1:0-1882 GCA_037129495.1 Planctomycetota bacterium
ACAGGGCGAAATTCCAACGCTCGTCGAGCTTCAGCCGATCCCGGCTGCCCGGATTCCCCGTGGGATAACTTATTCCACGCACAGCCAGAAGACTGTGGCGGATGGATGAACCTCTAGTCGGGCCGTTGCGAGAACGATAGTTCGGGCCCGAGAGAGGTGTCGGCAGCGCTCAGGTCGCTCTCGGCCCGCCAGAATTCCTGGCGGGCCATGATCTCGGCGAAGTCGGCCTCAAACTTCGCCTGCTCGCGGAGCGTGACTCGAAGCACGTCGCTGCGGCCGAGCCGCAACTGCTCCCGCTCGGCAAGCGCGACAAGCCGGGAGAGTTCGAGCCGCAGCTTTGACTGTTCGTGAAACTCGTAGGCCCGCTCCAAAAGCGAGAAGGAGTCTTGCACCTCGGCCCGCACCTGATCCTCGGCATAGCGTAACTGCCGGTTGATCTGGACGAGTTGCGAGTCGAGGGTTTGCAGCTTGCCAAATGCGTCGCGTCGCTGCGCGGGCATCTGGAAGATGAGCGAGGCCTGGAGCACCTGCCGGTCGAGGCCGTTGGGGCCCGACAACGGGCTCTTGCCGAACCCGGCATCTTGGTTGCCCGCAATCTGGCCGTCAATCCCCGGCAGCGTTTGGTTGGTGGCGAGTTTGCGTTCAACGAGCAGTTTCTGCCGCTGCAGTGCAAACCGCTGGAATTCTGGTCGCGATCCCAGAGCGCGGTCGAGCGACCGCTGGTAGCGTTCAATCGTGGGCTGCTCCGGTGTTGGCAGCGGTTGCTGCCGACTGCGAGCGGCCATAAGCGGCCGGCCATCCACGCTCCGATGGTAGAGCGACAGGTCGATGGACGATTGTTGTACTGCCCGGTCGGCCTGCACGACGAGGCCGTTACGCAGTGCGATATTCTGCTGGTTGTCGAGCCGCTCAATATTGGCGACGATGCCGCTGGCAACCTTGAGTGCCAGCTGCTTGTCGCGTTCGATAGCCAGTTCGAGCAGACGCTGGGTCGCGGCATACCGCTCGCCGCTGCCCATCCATGCCCAGTAGGTCCTTGACGCCGAACGCATGAAGTCGAGCTGGCTGCGCTGGATCGTCGGTTCGGCCAGCGATATGTCGAGCTGTGCCTGGGCCCGGGTGGCGCGGGCGCGGTCGATCTCCCGGTCGCGAGCCAGTGGGATGTTGAGGCCGCCCCGCCATTCCCCTGCGTCAGCCGTCTTCTGGCCAAGATTGTAGGTGGGGAACTCGCCGAAGCCGGTACGGAAGCCGCCGAAGCCGCTGATGCCCCCGGTCATGAACTGTTGCGATACGCCGAAGTCTGACCGATAGTTTTCGTACGTACCGGGAGCGAGAGAAGTGCCCGCGGCCGTGACCTTCGTGTCGAATGCGCCCATGGCAGTCGTGAGCTTGCCAGCTGCGATGCCCCGCTCACGTTCAACAGCCTGCAGGAGCGGGTAGTTGAGCAGCACGTTACTCAGAACTTCGGAAAGCGTCAGCGGCTCTGGCCGGTCGTCGACCGCCAGATCGGGCATCAGCGGTGAGTCTGAGGGGGCCGCTGGCGGCTGAGGATTCTTGGCAAGGATGCCCTGCGGGCGGGACTCCGGAGTGGGCGGAATCTGGCCCTTGCCAGTGGCCGGCTGCGACGGGGCCGGAAGCACTTCCACCACAGCTGGCTTGTCTGCCGAACCCTTTTTAACCGGAGCATCTAAGAGCGCAAGAAACGACTGCGTCAGGATGGGCTGCAGGCCGAGTGTATCGTGCGGTGGTGGCTGCATGCTCGTTGCATCAGGGGCGGGCGAAAAGAGCATGGGTTCGCCAGCTGTCACCAGCGGGCTCCAGAGCATCGCTGCCGCCAGCAGGGCAGTGAGCACCTGAAGCTGCCGTCGGCCGTGTTCACAAC
>JBAXUW010000451.1:0-1875 GCA_037129495.1 Planctomycetota bacterium
GCACGGAAGTCGGTTCGAGCGGCAAGTCGCCGAACAACCGCTTGTGGCTCGGCGGCGGAAATTCGCCGAGCGGGCCTTCAACCTCCATCAACTCGAACGCGAATCCCGGCCCGGTGTACTTTTCGTCGAGTGGCTTGCCTTTGAGCTGCTCGCGCACTTGGTGTTCGGACGGCAGCGTCCAGCCGTTGAGTTGGATGACATTTTGCTTATGCAGCAGCGTTTCGAGCTCGAACACCCGTGGGCGGTCGGGGGGCACGTCAAACGTCGCCAGCGTTCCTCCCCCGCCAGTGACGCGAACTTCCAGCGGCAACGGGCGATCGCCGGTATTGACCGCTTGCGCGATGATTTTCAGCCGATAGCGGCCCGTCAGGGGAACTTGATCCGACTGAATCGAAATATGGTTCGGCAGGCCGATGTAAACATTGAGACGCTCGCCATCGAGCCGCACGAATTTATCCATCAGTTCGCGAAAACCGGCATGCTTCTCAGGCGTTTCCTTGCCGGTGCGGCGATACGCCAGTTGTTTCGGGGGCCGCGGGGCAATCGCGGCATCGAGCGCCAGATCGGCGGCCTGTTGATATCGCACTAGATGCGAGGACGAAACATCAAGCCCTTCGCTCACGTTGTCGAAACCCGCCACGGAGCCGTCGTCCGGCAACACGTCGCCGAGTTTGACCGAAACCCCCAGCAGGTCATTGAGCGTATTCTCGTGCTGCGGCCGATTGATTCGCCGCAGCGCGACACGGCCCTCGGTCTGTTGGCGCGTAAGCGACGCGGAGTGTAGGGGTTGATGAAGTGCGCCGACCGCCGCACGGCGTTCGTCGGGCGACGGCTGATCGGCATCGGAAGGCGGCATCTCGCCGGCCTCGACCCTGTCGTGGACTCGCACCCACGTCGAGAATGCGCGAGGATCGGACAGGTCGAACTGAAACTGTGCCAGATCGAGCCCCGCAGCGGGTTTTTTGCCGCTGTGGCAGTCGATGCAATGCTTTTCCACCAGCGCCGCAACTTCGCTCGGAACCTGCCCGCTCGCTGGCGGGGGAAAAACTCCCGAAAAAGACAGCAGGGCGGTGAGGAGCGTGAGGCGGGATTTCATGGACGTGATGTACCCACAGCCACGGATCCTTCGTCAGGATAGTCCGATCAATGACACCCCAGCAAACGCGTAAGCATAGTCCGGCCAATGGCACTTCCGCAAGCGTTTTCCGGGCGGTGAACGGTGGGTGTGGCTGGGGGTACCCGGCTGTGGCCGCTCACGGCTACGAAAATCAGTCCGGGCGGGCCGGCTTGCCCCCTTCCCGAGAGCCTTTTTCGCCTCCGCGATCTTTTTCATGTTCGTCAGCCCCCCGCCGTGCCCGCGGGGGCAGAACCTGCATGTTCAGGTTCTCGGTTTCCGTGGCCCAGGCGCTGCCCTACTTTTTCGGTGCGATCACCGCGGTGCCCCAGGCCTGCGGGCTGAGCTTGGCCTCGGTGGGGATGTCGGTGATGCAGCGGCTGTTGGCGTCGCTCTGATGCCAGTAGACTCGTTTCTCGCGGTTGTTGCCGCCGATGTTCGAGTAGATCACGC
Source organism: Planctomycetota bacterium (assembly GCA_037129495.1). Lineage (GTDB taxonomy): Bacteria > Planctomycetota > Planctomycetia > Pirellulales > UBA1268 > CAMCQY01. The sequence goes on from JBAXUW010000451.1 coordinate 1,568, forward strand.
CGCAGTCGAATTTGATCTTCTTGTCTGCCGCCACAGGCATTCCCAACTCAGGCAGCGCTGAGAGCGGGATCCTGGCTTCGCATGTGTAGCCCAGGCCGCTCTGCCAGCGGAAAAAGCTGCATGGCCGCTGCGAGTTTTCTACCGGCTTCAGCTCGGCAACGTAATCCATCGGCACCATGCCAACGGGCGAGGCGAACTCGAAGGGCACCTTGGCGGCGCCGTCTGCCAGCTTCGGCCTGTAGATGACGATCTTAAAGGATAGTCCGGTCAATGGCACTTCGGCAACGGTCTTCCGGCTGATGAGCGAC
>JBAXUW010000452.1:0-1872 GCA_037129495.1 Planctomycetota bacterium
CTGTCCCCCGAGGATGTCGCCGCCTTTCTCCTCCAGGTTGTCGTGTTGCTTGCCTTCGCCCACGCTGGCGGTGAGTTGATGCGTCGCTGCCGACAGCCCGCCCTCATCGGCAACATCTTCGGGGGCATGCTGCTCGGTCCGTCAGTCCTTGGGCACTGGTTTCCAGGTTTCCAGGCGGCCATTTTTCGGCCCGAGCAGAGCCAGGCCGACATGCTCGCGGCGATCACTTGGGTGGGTCTCCTCCTCTTCCTCATGGAAGCGGGCTTCGAGGTCAGTCTCGACCTCTTAAGGCGCAATGCCGCCTCCTGTGCCATCGTCTCGGCAGGTGGCCTGATCGTTCCGATGATCAGCGGCTTCATCCTTGGCCACTACCTTCCGGCCACAATGTTGGTCCACGCCGACGATCGTCTGGTGCTTTGCCTGTTTCTCGCGGTCTCGATGTCGATATCGGCGCTGCCGCCGCTGGCGATGATCCTGCGAGACAAGGACATGCTGCGGGAAAACGTCGGCCAGATCTGCCTCGGGGCGGCCATGATGGACGACGTCGTGGCCTGGATCCTCGTTGGCATCACCACGAGCCTGCACGTGAGCGGAACTTTCTCCGGGGTGGCCGTGGCGAAGTCGACCGGAGCGGCGGTGCTGTTTCTCGCGACCTGCTTTATCGTCGGCCGTCCACTGATACGGCGATTCATCGACTGGCACAACAAGTTTTCCCCTGGTGCGGCGTCGCAGCTTTCCCTGCTGATCATCTGCGGGCTCGCGGGCAGCCTGATCACGAGCTGGCTCGGGCTCGAGTCGATTCTGGGGATCTTCGTCGCCGGCATCCTCTTTGGCTCCGCCAGCGGCTTGCAGAAGACCGCCGTTCATTCACTGAGCCTGGTCGTCTCCTCGTTCCTCGCCCCACTCTACTTCGGGCTTGCCGGCCTGCGGCTCAATATCTGGAGCGTGTACGAAGGCGGCATGATCATGCTGCTCATCACGGTGATCGCGGTGGCCTGTATCGGCAAGCTGCTCGGCGTCTACTTGGGCGCATGGGCATGTGGGCGGCCTCGCTGGGAGCGGCTCGCGATGGGCTTCGGCATGAACGCCCGCGGTGGCACGGAGATCATCATCGCGACCCTCGGCTTGTCGATCGGACTGCTGACCCATGAGATGTTCTCGATCATCGTGGTGATGGCCATCGTGACGGTGATCCTGTCCGGGCCGACGATGGCGTGGGCGTTGTCGAACGTGCATCGTGACCCCAAGCCCGTCGACGCGGCGATGCCGGAATTCATCTATGAGGAGGCACTGGAGGAGCCGCCCGTCGCGTTGAACCTCGTCGAGCAGGAGGAACTCCGGCTGGCGAGGCGGCTCAAGTCCTACACCCAGGCGATGCGAACGGACGCCAGTTCGCCGGTGCGGACCGCCGCCGCGGGCATTCACGAGCCGTTCGTCAACGTCGCGAGCATGGCGGAAGACTTCCTTCAGCAACTGGCGACCCAGTCGCTCTGTCCTGCCACCAGTGCACGGCTGATCTCGTTAGAAAATCGATTGCGGTTGCTGCGTTACATCGAGGAAAGCGTGCGATCGCTGTTCACATCAAGCGTCAAAATGCCGGCCGGCAGTGACCTGCGCAGGCATCTCGACAGCTATACCGAGGGGCTCGATTTTCTGCTGGACACGATGCTCGAAGCCCTCACCCAGAAAGACCCGGCTACGGCGGCGACGTTCGTGATGTTGACCGAGGGCCGCAGCGAACTACTCGAAGGAGTGCGCAGCGACTATCTCCGTTCGGCGGCGAATTCCAACGCCGCGGATCAGGCCGTGCTGTTTGAGGTCGCCCACGGCTTCGAGCAGACGATGTGGGTGCTCCACCGTTTCGCCCTGCTG
>JBAXUW010000453.1:0-1858 GCA_037129495.1 Planctomycetota bacterium
GCCCCGGGCCCCAGTCATAGCCTGGCGGCTGCGGAATCCAATCGACGCCGGTTACAAGGTTCTTCAGATGCGTGAGCCGCAGGCCCTGCTTCCAACTGATCTCCAGCTCGACGACGCCATTGCCGATCATCGCCGACTGGCCGGCCGCGTCGATCCGGGCCTCGAGTGCCGGCGGTGCGGCCACCGCGACGTCGATCGCGAGAGCCGCCGCCGTGGCCACGGCAATCCGAAAGCAACAGTGTGACAACGCCGCCATGCGGCACCCCCTCGCTCGTTCGTCGGCTCGTGACATGGCTTCAGGTATGCCTCGTGGCCGGCCGGAAGGGAATGGCTAATCCTGCACCGTGCATGGCATTTTCTCCGGCGGGCAACTGCTGCATCCGGCAGCAACTCCCGCGGTCATGCGCCGCTGTCATGTGTCATCAGGACGTGTTATAAATCTACCGAAGGCCAATCATCACATCATGCCGGAGATACCGATGGCGTCGCGTTCCTCTTCGTCGTGGAGCCTGCCGTTCACGGCCACCGCCCCGCTGATCGCCTGCCTCGTCGCGATCGGCTGCCTGTCTTCGCCGGCGGCTGAGCCGGCTTCGCCAAGCGTCGTGGTTCGGCCGGCCGCCGAGCTTCGTCTCCCGTCGGACACGAAGAAGTACGCGATCGACAGCAACATGCCCGCCCATTGGGCTGGCGACACGCTCTTCGTCTTCACGTCGGGCGGTGGGATCCCGAAGCCGCTGCCCAGCCGGTGCGCGGGGCCCGATCTCCTCCACCTGGCCGACGTCTGCGAGAGCCGGATCGACAACGACGCCGAGTTTCACAAGGACCGCTGGGGCCGCTGGTTCGAGGCGACCTGGAAAGCCGACTCGGGCGTGCTCTACGGCTGGTACCACAACGAGCCGGGAGATTGCTGCCCCGAGCTGAAAAAGCCGTTCGCCCTCACGTCGCCGAAGATCGGGGCGGCCGTTTCGCACGACGACGGCCGCACGTGGACCGACCTCGGGATCGTGCTTAGCCCCCCGGCCGGCAGCGACGACTGCGGCACGGCCAACGGGTTCTTTGCCGGCGGACAAGGGGATTTTTCGGTGATCCCCGACGCGGCGACAGAGTATCTCTACTTCCTCTTCAGCACCTACTGCGGTCCGGCTGAGGAGCAGGGCATCGCCGTCGCCCGCATGCGGTATGCCGACCGCGACGCCCCCGTCGGAAAGATCTTCAAGTGGCGAGACGACGGATGGAAGGAGCCCGGCGTCGGGGGCCGCTGCACGCCGGTTTTTCCCGCCGCCAGCAGCTGGCACGGAAAGACGCCCGACGTCTTCTGGGGGCCTTCGATCCATTGGAACACCCACCTCTCGCAGTATGTCATGCTGATGAACCGTGCCCGGGATCCTGGCTGGTCGCAGGAGGGTGCATATGTCACGTTCAATCGTGACGTCGCCGATCCGCGCGGCTGGAGCCGGCCCGCGAAGATTCGCGATGCCGGGCAGTATTACGTGCAGGTGATCGGCACGGCCCGGGGCGAGACCGACAAGCTCGCTGGCCGCGTCGCCAGGCTCTTCGTCCACGGCCGATCGAACGAGGAGATCGTTTTCCTCCGGCCGGGCGAGTCGGCCGGGTTGCCGTAAGCGATTCACCAGCAAAAGTATCCTGCGGAAGCCGGCGAGGTGACGCTGGGCCGTGGCGGATAGGTACACGCGCGGCAGCGGCCATCATCTGGCGGGCATGGGCTCACAGGCCGGTGGCACGCCGCGCAGCCTCCCGTTCCGGGTGCTCGAAGGCATCCGCAAAACTGTCGATGTCGCGTTTTGACATGCCGAGCATCTTCGCCTCACGCCGCCAATCGGCCACGGCCATTTCCGTT
>JBAXUW010000454.1:0-1852 GCA_037129495.1 Planctomycetota bacterium
GGTGACAGCCTCGTCGAATCGTCGCGGTCCCACCCCGATGAATTCCTCGACGATGGCATCGACCATCCGCCGGCCGATGCCCAACTCGTTCGCGTATGCCGCGAGATCCCGCCTCAGAACGTGCCCCGGATCAAATTGTTCGCCGAGACTCATTGCCAGATGGCGGTCGAGCGAACGGTAAACCCGGGTACAGACGAGATCATAGAAGGGCGCCAGCCGCACACCAGCCGTGGGGTCGAAGAGCAACGAGATATTTTTTGCATGCCCGTCGCAGTTGCCAAAGAGCCAGTTGAACAACCCCCAACGCGCCACAAGTGGTAGATCGACGGTTGGCACCGCGCCGAACCTGCGCACGATGTCAGCCAGCTCGCCTGGCCGCGGTCCTCCTTCTTTCTGGTACTTGGCAAGCGGACTGCGGCCCAATGCTTGGCAGAAATCCTCCTGATGGAGGCGGACAATCGCGGCTCCGGATCGTTGGCGATCATACCGTTCGACCACGAGGATCGTGCCCCCGCCGTCGATGCGCCACAACCTCGTCGCCGGAACCGCGAGCCCCAGCCGTCGGGCGACCAAGCCCATCAGATATTCATTTTCGGGCAGATGCTTGAAGTGCGGCGAGGCGAACTTGAGGAGGTGCGTGCTCGGGGCTTGTCCCAGTGGCAGACTGACCACGTCGTGCTCGAAACGCACGGGCAGTTTGTCCTGGGCGCCGGCTAAAGACAACCGAACGCCGTCGGAGCCCACCGTGGATGAAAACGCATCCGGGCCATTCGCCAGCGACCATCGTCGCAACTGCGTCGGTGTAATCGTGCGATAGTCCGCCGCGGAGGCGTTGTCCGTCGGCGGAGTTTCGCCGATCGTCAAGGCGCCCGCGCACTCTCCGCCGATCGCCCGCAACAATTCGAAGTCGTTGCCGGGAGTGATCTTGAGCCGCTGACACAGTCGGCTCCGGACGTCGGCCTCCGGCAGCAGGTTCGCGAAAAAATGGTGGGCCACGTCGCCGTGCGGGCCGGCTTGAAGCGGTAGCGATAACGACACTGGGAAAGAAGCCGATAAGGCAAGCCATTCCGCTGTGTAGCGAAATTCCATCCTCTCGCCCTGCACAAGGCCGAGCGTGCCTACCGGTGTTCGCCGCCACCATAGAAGCAGGGGCTTCATGGGTCGGCCTCCGCGCGGGCGACAACTTCGAGATCCATGCCGAGCACGTGCAATACGTTCAGCACACGTTGAAATTCTGCGGTTTGCTTACCCCGCTCCAGTTCCGACACGAATCGGACACCGACCCCGGCCACGGCAGCCAAGGCGGCCTGCGTGAGTGCCAGCGTCTTGCGCCGTTGTCGCACGACCTTGCCGAGTTCTCTGGAATTGCGAATGACGTGTTGCCGCATACAGCGTTCCCGTACGGGAAAAATGTCGAGTACCGCAGGGAAAACATTCCCGTTCGGGAATATTATGTCCATAATACCATCGATAATCCCGTGCGGGATAGCGCGGCATGAAACGGGCCGCACCGCTGCGTCCCGTTGCCACGCGTGGGCCTCAGCGAGGTGCGATGAGTTCGCTGTTGGCGAGCGAGTGGACGAGTGACCGCAGCCCAATCGGGTGGCCTTCGGCGACGGCCTGGGGTCATCCTGCATGATGGGTCGCACCATAAGGAGGGCTGTGATGAGCAGGTGAAGGCCTGCGGCGCCGTGCCCAGCTTTCTCCCTTCGGGCATCGTGCCCGGGGGCGATTCACGAGCAATGGTGTGTCGTGCGCTGTCGACCCGGCCGCTCCCGAGCCCAGTGGGCCGTGCACCGGCCCCTTCCCGGGAGCGAGAGTACGTGCGCTCACGTACTCTGCCACCCCCCGG
>JBAXUW010000455.1:0-1848 GCA_037129495.1 Planctomycetota bacterium
GCGGATGCTGGTTGATCAGGGCGCTGGCGCTGGGGGAAAAATTGACGGGAAAGGTTGGCGGCAACACCTTCTTCGGGTAGATGCCGCAGCAGATTTCGATATCTTCAATCTCGGAGGCGGCCAGCAATCGAATCACGGCCTCCGGCTCCCACTCGATGTCGCCGTCGATAAAGAGAAAGTGCGTGCAGCGGCTGGCCATGAATCGGGCGACCAGCACATTCCGCACGCGGTTGACCAGCGAATCGGCAATGAAGTGGTGCTCGCACTGGAGCCCCCAGCCATGCAGTTGCTTGATCGTGCGAATCAGCGAATTGACATACGCCGCATGGAGTTGCCCGCCGTAGCAGGGGGTGGCGATGAACAGATTCGCGTGGCGATTGACATTGAGAGCCATAATTATGGACCGTGTCGTGAGGGCGTTGGTTCGTGCCGGGTGAGGGAGTTGGGCTAATTGAGGAGACGCCGGTAGATCGTTTCCATGCCATGGGCAAGACCGGCAGCATCACCGATGGCAGCGGATCGCAGACGCTGGCGGATCGTGCCGCGAAACGCCCGCAGCATGGCTGGGGTGTCGCGTGATGTTGCGAGCCGGATGGCGAGATCGACGTAGCCACGCCGGTCAGAGGCCACGTATTCCCCCAGCCCCGCTGCCTGCAGCAGCGAGGCCGAAGTGCGACTGGCCCAGCGATTCCCGGTGAAGGTGACCACGGGCACTCCCTGCCACAACGCTTCGCTGGTGGTCGTGCCGCCGGAATAGGGAAACGGATCGAGCGCCACGTCGATCCGCCGATAGGTGTCGATAAAGTCTTGATGTCCGGCCGGGCCTTCGAACGCAAGCCGCTCCGACGCGACGCCCAGGCGTGCGAGACGATCCCGCAGATGGTCTCGATGATCCTCGCGGCCCAGGCCAGCATTGCGGAAGAGCATCCGGGCTTCAGGACTCCGGCTGAGAATCTCGGCCCATGCGGCCAGCGTGACATTGGTGAGTTTGTAGAACGACGCGAGACAGCCGAACGTGAAGGGGCCGCTGGCTCCCGGCGGCTCGGGCGCCATCGCGGGGGCCGTCGGCTGCGATTCCTCGTCATCGCATGCGAAAGCGAGGTACGTGCCGGGCAGCCGCTCGATCGGCTCGGTGTAGAAGCACTCTTCGCCGGCAGGAATGACCGTTGCATCCCCGATCAGCGCGTCGAAGCAGTCCATGCCACTGGTGGCGTACATGTTGAACCAGGTCACCTGCCGGGGGGCGGGCCGGAGCGCGTGGATCGCCAGTCGCTGCGGATCGCTGTAGCCATTGAGATCGACGAGGAGATCGATCCCCGCTGCCGCGATCGAGGCCGCGGCCTCCATGTTCGACAGCCCCGAGATGTCGTGGATCCGGTCTCGGGGATGGCGGCCGTAGGCGGCATCGATCTCTTCGCGGGGGGATGCCGAGACGAGGTGCACCTCGAAGCGGTCGCGGTCGTGCCGATTGATCAGTCCCCACACCGGCCGCATCCACTGTGGGGCGTGGAAGAACGACGACAGATACCCGATCCGCCATGGCCCCGGGGCCCTCACCCGGGGCAGGTTCGGCTTGGCCCGTGATTCCCCCGCCATCGCCATCTCGATGTACTTTTTTCGCGACTTGTAAATCGAGGAGTTGTCATCGACCGGGCTGCCGGGCACGAAGACCGCCACATGCCGCAGCGCCAGCGACCGAACCTCCCCCGCTTCCTCCGCCGTGGACATTCTGCCGGCCACGTCGGCCGCCCGGTGCAACAACAGCATCGCGTGCTCGAGGCAGCCCAGATTGAACAGCGCCTTGCCGTGGTCATGAATGACGCCGGGGAGGAGTGGATGGAGCAACCG
>JBAXUW010000456.1:0-1843 GCA_037129495.1 Planctomycetota bacterium
GTCGCTCATCAGCCGGAAGACCGTTGAGGAAGTGCCATTGACCGGGCTATCCTTAGAGCGGTCGACATTCGCTTGTTTAAGGACTAGTGTACGTGCGCACACTTCTTTCGTCCATGCCCCGGTGCGCCCATGGTCGCCGTCCTGACTGCGTCGCCGACGCGGTCCAAAGTCCGCCCGCACGTCGGCACTGCGAGTTCCCGCCGCTACGAGCGACGCCGGCCGGAGAAGACTCGCTCTACAAGATCGTCTCGGAGCACCTCGAAGGCTGGCTCGAGAATCGGTCGGTCGCTGAGCATCCCGTTTCGGTGCACGTCGAACGGGAGCTGCGGTCATACCTCACCTGTGGCATCCTCTGCTTCGGATTTGGCTGGGCACGCTGTACGTCGTGCGGGCAGGGTTTTGTTGTGGCCTTCTCGTGCAAGGGCCGGGGTGTCTGTCCGTCTTGCAATGGCCGCCGGATGGCACAGACAGCTGCGCATCTCGTCGACCGCGTCATTCCCCCGGTGCCCGTGCGGCAGTGGGTGATCTCCGTGCCGAAGCGATTGCGCTGCTTCCTCGCTGACCGCCCAAACGCGGTCGCAGCCCTCACGAGGATCTTCATCGAAGAGATCGAGCGGCTGCTCCGTACCGCGGCGGGCTTGACCCGTGACGGTGACCGGCCGTGCCCGGCTCGCCCGCGACTCGGCGCCGTCTCCTTTCTGCACCGCTTCGGATCGGCGATCAATCACCACGTGCACCTGCATGCGTGCGCGACCGACGGCGTCTTCGTGCCAACCGTTGACGGGCCGCCGGCGTTCCTGCCGGCTCGACTGATTACCCAGGCCGATCTGGCCACGCTCACCGAGAAGGTGCGCCGGCGTGTCGTGCGTTGGTTCCGCATGCAGCGGCTCCTCGACGCCGATGTGGCCGCCGACATGGTTGCTCGAGAAAACAGTGGTTTCTCAGTGGACGCAAGCGTCCGGATCACGCTCATCGACCGCGACGTGCCGAGCTATTTTCAGAGCCTCGAGCACCTGCTGCGATACTGTGCCCGGCCGCCCTTCGCGCTGGAGCGGCTCTCCGTGATGCGCGGCGAAGACGGCCGCATCGCCTGCGTCCGCTACGTGCTCCCCCGACACAAGGCGGCCAACTGGGTCGGCCCGGGACGCGGGCGGAAGTCCACACGGCCGGGTGCTAACGGCGTCGTCGAACTCTCGCCGTTTGACTTCTTGGATCGGCTGGCCGATCTCGTGCCGCCGCCGCGGAAGCACCGGCATCGCTATCACGGGGTGTTCGCCCCGAATCACAAGCTCAGGTCCGCCGTCACCGCCCTCGCGATCGGGAATGTCGGCAAGCGGTGCGATGCCGCGACTGATGGGCATGCGGTCGGCGGACATGCGGCGTGCGGAGATGCCACCGCCGACTGCTGCGACTCATGCGACAAACCGCCCTCCCACGACACCTCCCGGATTGCGTGGGCGAAACTCATGGCGCGGGTGGGGGAGGAGTTTCCGCTGGAGTGCCCGGGGTGTGGTGGCGACATCCGACTCATCGCGTTCATTACCGATCCGGGGCCGATCCGGAAGGTCCTCACGCATCTGGGCGAACCGCTCGAGCCTCCGCCAGTCTCTCCCGCCCGTGGCCCGCCGACCGACTGGGGAGAGCTCGTGCAGGTCCACGACGACCGGGCAATCTTTCAGGGACGGATAGACGAGCTGCCCGATATCGATATCCATAGCCTCTGACGGCATTCCATGCCACAGAGCGGACGACCCGCGAGAAGAGCGGTTTCAAGGCCGGTCTGCGCCCACGAGAAAAATCCGGCCTTGAGCGTGGATAGGAAGCTCTTCGGCACCTCCACGAT
>JBAXUW010000457.1:0-1840 GCA_037129495.1 Planctomycetota bacterium
GGCGACCATTTTTGCATCGATCATGGCACCGGCGTCGTGATCGGCGAAACCTGTGAGATCGGCAGCCGCGTGAAGATCTATCAGGGCGTCACGCTCGGGGCCCTCTCGTTCCAGACCGACGCCGACGGCCACCTCGTTCGCGGCACCAAACGGCATCCGACGATCGAGGATGGCGTGGTGATCTATGCCAACGCGACCGTGCTCGGCGGGGCAACGCGAATCGGCCATGACTCGGTGATCGGCAGCAATGTCTGGCTGACGCGGTCGGTCGATCCGCATACGACGGTCGTGCTCGAGCGTCCCAAACTACGAATGCGGGGCGACATGCCCGAGGCTGGCGTCGACTGGCAGATCTAGCTCCACGTCCGCGGGCGGTTCGTCTGCCCCTCAATCGCCCACGGGCCTGTCGGCGCTGGGGTTAATCACGAGCACACCTGTCTTGATCGCGTTTTGCTTTGCCCGGATGAGTTCCATCACGTCGGGCGGGAGTTTCTCGTTCCACCCATGCCACGAGGCGAGGATCGCGCCGCCGCGGGCGAGTGTCGAGAAGTCGAGGTAGCTCTCGCCCCGGATCATGCCGGCGGCCGACAGTTTGGAGACATGATCCACGATCGGGGCCATGCTCCAGACCGGGCCCGTAAGCACCGTCTCCGGCCCCTCGACGTTCTGATCCACCAGATTGCCGAAGGCTTGCACGCCCTTCTCGCGGGCGCCGGCAATGGCCCCTTCCCGCTCGGCCCAGATCAGGTCCGCGCCCGCGGCGATCTGATCGAGAGCGGCCTGCCTGGCCTTGGGCGGGTCATACCAGGAATCGATGAAGGTCACCTTCACCTTGGCCGCGGAGTTGGCGTCGCGGGCCCCCTGGATGTAGGCGTTGATCGCACGGTGCACCTGCACGTCGCTGCGGCCCGCCACGACCCCCACGATTCCCGTCTTCGTGAGTTTGCCGGCGACGAAACCGCACAGGTACGCGGGTTCCGACAGGTTGCTGTCGAATACCGAGAGATTCGGGGCCACGGGGGCCGAGGACGTGCCGACCACGAACGAAATGCCGGGGTTGGCGGCGGCCACCGCCTTGATGGCGTCGAGGGCCTCGACACCGTCGGCAAAGACCACGTCGGGGCGGCGGACAAGGGCTGACTGAAGCCCGGAGGTCATCGCCTGCGGCGTGGCGAGTTTATCCTGCCAGGTGTAGCTGATGCGGCCCATCTTCTCGGCGTCTTGCAACGCCGTGTGGATGACCATGTTCCAAGGCTCCTCCAGCGGCGTCGCGTAGGCCGCGAACACCACGGGGACCTTCGCAGACGCCTGGCCAAAGCAGGGGGCGACCGAGGCGGCGAAACAGCAGAGTGACAGGAGCAGGGCACGCATGGTAATCGTCTCCAGGGGCGGGAACGCCCAGAGACTAGCGAAGTCGGCATGCCCCCGCCCATGCCGATTCAGGCCGTCAAAAGACGGTTCAGGGGCTCCGGCCGGCAGCCCAGCCGCCGTCACCGCTCCACACGGTGGCCGCCGTGGGATGCTGGCAGGCCGCGGCCCCCTGCCCTCCGAACCGGCTCACCCGGCGTCAGCCGCCCCGGGTGGCAGTCCGCACGAGCGCACGCGCAGCGTGTTCTGCCTTCAGTCGGGCGTCGATCGCCTCGTCCCCAGCGGCCCGGCTTCCCGCGAGCTTTTCAAGTTCCGCGCGGGCGGCAGGCGCGTCGAGCTTCTCGGCAGGGATCGCCCGCTGCGTGATCACGGTCACCGTGTCATGGCCCACCTCCACGAAGCCCCCTTCAACAAACAGTCGGCGGACGGCGTCGGACGCCGCCCCCTGCTCGCCCACGATCATCACCTCACC
>JBAXUW010000458.1:0-1834 GCA_037129495.1 Planctomycetota bacterium
TCGTTACCCTGGCGTTTCTTCGGGGCCGGGGAATCTGCCCGCTTCGACATCCAGTCGCCAACGGTTCAGGGCGTCGCCCATCGACGTCTTCACGTCGGCGTAGGCCCGGACGAATCGGGGCACGCGGCCGAGCGAGAGTCCCACCAGATCCTGCATCACAAGCACCTGACCGTCACAGTGTCGGCCCGCACCAATGCCGATGGTCGGCACGGCGAGCGACCGCGTGATGGCGGCGGCCGCTACCTCCGGGATGCATTCCAAGACAACAGCAAACGCGCCGGCCTCGGCTGCCGCCTCGGCGTCGGCCATGAGTTGGTCGACGTCGCGTTGCATCCGGTAGCCGCCGAGTTGGTGCACGGCCTGCGGACGGAGCCCCACATGCCCCATCACCGGAATACCGGCGGCGGCAATGCCGGCGATCACATCCGCCTGCCCCGCAGTGCCCTCGAGCTTCACAGCCTGGCAGCCGGTTTCTTTCAGAATCCGCGCGCACGATTCGATCGCTGTCCGCACACCGAGGTGCTGCAGTGGAAACGGTAGGTCGACCACGACCAGTGCCCGCGACACCGCCCGCGACACGATCTCGCCGTGATAGATCATCTGGTCGAGCGTTGCGGGAATCGTCGATGACCGGCCAGCCACGACCATCGCCACGCTGTCCCCCACGAGCACGCAGTCGAGGCCTGCGGTATCGGCCAGTTGGCCGGTCGGCCAATCGTAGGCGGTGACCATCGTGAGCGGACGGCGATCGCGTTTGGCGGCCGCGAGATCGAGAACGGTCACACGGCGGGGCAAGTCGGGCATGGTGTGTATTTTTTAAAGTCGCGGGCTGGAGCAGGAATCCGAATCCGAACCGGTCAGATGGAATATATAACGAGCTACCGGGTCTCGCTGCGGCCGGCGAGACGGGTCTCATGGAAAACCAAGGAGCTGCCAGATGTTTCTGTCACAAGGCCCCACCCCTGACCGCCGCCTCGTTCCTGGCCCGTTTCTCTGGCATCTGGCTTGGATGGTGGCCGCCTGGGCCGCGGCCGACTCGGTGGCTCAGGCCCAGCCCCGCCCGGGCGGTACCCCGCCACAAAAACTCGCCGCCGGCGCTGGAAAGGGCACAGTAGAAGCGGTCGGACGGGGCATGCTGCGACTGCGGCTCACGGGGGGTGACCCCTGGAACGTTATCCTGGCGCCGACCGCGGAGGTCTCCGTGCTCGGCACCGCATCGCGGGAGCTGCTGCAGCCGGGCCAGTTTGTGGTGTGCTCGCTGCAACTCGACGAATTCGGCAAAGTCGCGGCACCGGTCACGCAGATTACGTTTCCGGGCGGTGGCGTGCCGGGAGTGATCGCTGGGGGCCTGGGCATCGCCGAACCTGGCGCGAAGCGGGTCGGCAGCAAGCGGCCGGCCGGCAGCTATCTTGTTTCAGGGACGATCAAACTCGTAGCCGATACGGTGATCACGGTGTTGGCGGGCAAGGATCGGTTTGAGATCGAGGTGCCCGCCGACGCCGAACTGATCGTCAAGACAACCAACTTTATGCTCGCGTCTCCGGGGGATCAGGTCGAGGTGGAGGGCCTCTATCTGCAGAAGGGTGAACTGCAGGCCACGGCGCTCTCGATCACGCTGGCCAAGCCGGTTGCGCCTCCATCAAAAAACCGTGGCCCGAAAAAATAGGGGCTTCCCGCAATCCTGTTCGGCACAGCAGTTGCCGCCCACCGTGGGATGCGTTTTCTAACTTGTCTTCTTCGCTGTGCTCTGCGGCTCTGCCACTGCACCGCCGGATTCCCCGTCTGCCGTGCCGAACAGAATTGCAGGATGCGATGTTTCGCGTGAGACACGTTA
>JBAXUW010000459.1:0-1826 GCA_037129495.1 Planctomycetota bacterium
GCTGAATTCGACGGTAACGAGCTGTTGGTGGCGATCCTATCAAACATTCGCGAAGCGCTTGAGTCAGCGGGCCGCGAGATCGCCCATCTCAAGGGCACGCTTTCAGTTGAGGGCGACCCCTATGAGTTGGCCGCAGCGAATCTGGTCCGCACCGCCGATGCGCCCCTGCTCTCGCACCGGCTGGCCGAGCCAGTCGACATCGGCCGACTGCTCATCAACCTGAGGGCCGAGGCTGATCCCACGGAGCTTGAGCAGGCCGTGCGAGCCGCACTCTCTGCCTGTGCTGCCGAGCGGCCGTATGAGATCCTCCATCTGGAGCACTTCCGACCCGGCCGGCCCGTGCCGACCCACCGCATGGTTCGAGCCTGACGCACGATGGAACGGCCAACGTGAGCTCAGGAAAAGAAAAAAGGGGGAACAACGGAAGACAAAACGAACCGCGTCGTATTTCTGGTTGGGGTTTGTCATCAAGCGGACTTGTCTGGTCATCCAGACGGGGAACGCAAAGGGATGATGGTGCCGGCCGTGGGTGAGGGGTCCCTGCTCCGCGGAAGCAAAACTTGGCTACACTACTGGGATGAATATGCCGCCGATGATCCTGCCGCGGATGGCCGGCCACATGGTGGCCAGCGTCGCTCCCAATTGCCTCTGGAAGTTTGGCTGGAATTTTGGCGTCAAGGGGCTCGTCGCGATCGAGAAGTTCAAGGCCCGGAAGCGAAAGGGCGTCGTCTTTCCACCGTTCCTTCATCTCTCTGTCATCAACTCCTGCAATCTTAAGTGCCAGGGCTGCTGGGTCGATGTGCAGGCGCCGCGGGTGATGGTGCCTTTTGAAGAACTCGATGCGATCATCCGGGATGCCAAGGCCCACGGCAACGTTTTTTTCGGCCTACTCGGGGGTGAGCCATTTCTGCATCCGCGGCTCCTCGACCTGCTCGAGGCCCACCCCGACTGCTACTTTCAGATTTTCACCAACGGCCAGCTGATTACGCCGGAGATTGCCAGGCGCCTGCAAAAGGTGGGCAATGCCACGCCGCTGGTGAGCATCGAAGGAGACGCCGCCACCAGCGACATTCGCCGCGGCAGCCGCAACGTGCTCGATCGGTCGCTCCGCGGTCTGGAACTCTGCCTTGAAGCGAAGCTGATCACGGGCGTAGCCACAAGCCTCTGTCGCTCCAATATCGACACGCAGCTCACCGACGCATGGCTGGAGCGTCTGATCGGCATGGGGGTGCACTACGCCTGGTTTCATGGGTATCGGCCGGTCGGGCCAGAGTCGTCGCCGGAGCTGGCGCTCACGCCCGATGAACTCGTCCGTGTGCGGCGGTTTGTGGTCGATGCGCGGGCCCGGCTGCCGATCGCGATTGTCGATGCCTACTACGACGACACGGGCACGGCGCTCTGCCCGATGGCGATCGGGCTCACGCACCATGTCGGCCCATCGGGTGGCATCGAGCCCTGCCCGATCATCCAATTGGCCGTCGAGCAGGTCGGCAGCGGATCGTTTTATGAGCAGGTGACGCAGTCGGCATTTTTGAAGGACATGCGGGAGGCGGCGGCAGGCCACAGCCGCGGCTGCGTGGTGCTCGAAAACCCCCGGCTGATCCTCGAGATCGCCGATCGTCACGGGGCCCACGACACGACCCAACGGGGCACCGCCCGGCAGGAACTCTTGGCGATGACGCCGCGGTCGAGCCAAGACCTACCAGGCCAGGAGATCCCGGAGAAGCACTGGATGTATCGCTTCGCCAAACACTACTGGTTTAACGACTTTGGCACCTATCCAGCGGCGAGCAGGGTGCGGCTATGACAAGCATGACAAGCATGAC
>JBAXUW010000046.1:0-17417 GCA_037129495.1 Planctomycetota bacterium
GCTCGAACTGTTCGTGCGGATGAGAGCCAGGAGCATGGTCATTCTGGCGATCGTTGCCTTGCTCGTCCCCGTCGTCCTTTGCGGCGCTGAGCCCAACGCCCCGGCCGTCGCCGATCTCTCGCTCACCGTCGCCGCCGACCGGCCCTGTTTCTGGCCGGTCGGGATGACGCCGCTCGCCGTCGTGCCCACTGCGACGTTTGGTCACACCGGCCGGCACCGCGACATGCTCGTGATCGACGAGCACACCGGCACCCAGTGGGACGCGCCGGCCCACTTCGTGCCGCCCCCTGGCTCGGGGCTCGAAAACGCTGGGCCGATGGGGAGCATCACGGGCGAGAAGGTGCCCGCTTGGCAGTTCTGCGGCGCGGCCTGCGTGATCGACCTCACGAAGCATCGCGATGCCGCCGCGGCCGGCGAGAGTTTTCTGATCGGCCCGGAGCATGTCCGCGAATGGGAACTTGCCCACCGCCCGGTCGGGCCTGGCGACGTGGTCTGCTTCCGCACCGGCTATACCGACGCGTATTACCAGCCGTTTCCCGCCGGCGAACGGTTTGTCGCGGATGCTCTGCGGAAGAAGTCGCCAGGCTGGGCGGCGCCTAAGCCAGAGACGATGACCTATCTGGCCGACCGTGGCGTGATGACGCTCGCCAGCGACGGCGCCAGCATGGGTCCGCTGCCGAACCTCGCCGCGGCCACGCACCTGGCCGGTGGCCGTCGGGGCATGGTCTGGGTGGAGTGTGCCACGAACCTCGGCAGCATCCCGGCGACCGGCGCATTCGTCGCGATCCTGGCCGCCAAGCATGCCGGCGGGTCGGGGGGCGAGTGCCGCCTGCTGGCCGTCACCGAGCCGAAACTCGCCGCCACGCTCATCGCGCGGGCGAAGGCCCGCGCCGTCGTCGATCTTTCGGTCACGCTTGATGAGAATCTGCCCGTCGTCTGGCCCGGCTGGTCGCCCGGCGAGGAGGGGGCCCGGTATGTCGCCAAAGTGCTCAATGCCTTCGCCAAGGAACGAGGGCCTTTCTTCGCGATGGGGCATCTCTTCGACAGCTTCGCCGGCACGCATGCCGTGTTGCCGAGCTTCGCGTTGCCGGCCGATAGCGGCGAGATCGCCGCTGCCGAGCCCGCGATCCGTGCGGCGGTAGCCGCCTACGAGCAGCGTTACGGCCGGCTCGGCGCGTCTTCAATCGATACCGCTGAGGCGCCACTGGCGAGCATGATGGGCCCGGCCCACGTGGTCGATGTGCGAAAGCTCGTCGGCACGGCGACGTTTGCGGCGGGAACACCGGCGAGCCCGCTGATCACCCGGGCGTTTCTCGAGGCCCACGCCGCCACGCGGCCGTTCCTGCCCGGCGAGATCGTGCTCTTTGTCTCTGGCCACACCGATAAGACGCTGAAACCGCTGCCGGCAGCTCCCGCCCAGGAGGGTTGCTTCGCGATGCCACTGGCGGGCACGGCCGAAGGCTGGCCGGCCGTTGCCCCGGAGGCGGTGGCATTTCTCGCAGAGCAGGGGATCCGCTGCCTGGGCACCGACTGCCCCACGCTCGGCGGTGTCGATCCCGCGACGTCCCGCGAAGTCGACTGGCTGGCAGGATCGAAGGGGCTCGTGATCGTGGCGATGCTCACGAATCTCGACGCGCTCGCCGACCGTGAGGCGTATTTTATGTTCGCCCCGATCAAGATTGCCGGCACGCGCGGCGGCTACGGCCGCGGCCTAGCCCTGGTGGCGGGCCCGACAGGAAACAGCCGATGAACGGCGGGTTCGGCGAGCGGACGATGCGGAAGGTGATCTGGCGGCTGGTGCCGTTCCTGGCGCTGCTCTACGCGTTTAACATCATCGATCGGGCCAACGTCGGCTTCGCCCGACTCGACATGGTGAAGGACGCCGGCTTTTCAAATAACGTCATCGACTGGGGCTTCGGAATCTTTTTCATCGGCTACCTCCTCTTCGAGGTGCCCAGCAACATGCTCCTCCGCCGGTTTGGCGCGCGGCGCTGGATCGCACGGATCATGATCTCGTGGGGGCTCGTCTCGACGCTCACCGCCTGGGCCGTGAGCCCCGCTGGTTATTTCGCCGCCCGCGTGCTCCTGGGCGTGGCTGAGGCCGGCTTCTTTCCGGGCATTATCTACTACCTGACGGCCTGGTTTCCGGCGACGCTCCGGGCCCGCGTGGTGGCCTGGTTCATGCTGGCGATCCCCTGCGCTACGATCCTAGGCAATCTCGCCTCCGGCCTGATCCTCGACTCGATGCAGGGCGTGGCTGGCCTTGCCGGCTGGCAGTGGCTGTTCATCCTCGAAGGAATTCCGTCAGTGCTGCTGGGCATCTCGGTGTTCTTCTTGCTCCCCGACGGCCCACACGATGCATCCTGGCTGACGGCGGATGAGCGGGCCTGGCTCGAGGCCGACCGGGCCGCCGAGGATGGGCGACGGCTCGAGGCCGGCGGTAGCGAGAAGCTTTCGGCGCTCGCCGACCTTCGCGTCTGGATCCTCATCGGCCTCTATCTCACCGTCGGCATCGGCACCAACGCCACGGGCGCCTATCTGCCGAAGCTCATTAAGGATTCGTTCGAACCGCTGCTGGTCGGCCCGGACGGCGACGCGGCCGGCCTCTACTGGAAGGTGGGCCTGCTCTCCACACTGCCGCAGATCACGGCGGTGATCGCGATGCTCTTCGTCAGCCGGCTCTCCGACGCAAGCGGCCGACGGGCCGGCATCATCTTCGGCTGCCTGGCGGTGGCGGCGGCCGGTTGGCTGCTCGCCTGGCTGCCGGCGGGACCCTGGGGGAAGCTCTTCGGGCTCTGTCTTGCGCAGGCCGGAATGATGGCGGTGCTGCCGGTCTTCTGGGCGTTGCCGTCACTCTTTCTGGGCGGCGCGGCGGCGGCCGCGGGGATCGCGCTGGTCAACTCCATCGGCAACGGCGGCGGCATCTTCGCTCCGAAGGTCATCGGCTCGTTCGGCGTCGGTCCGATGGTGGCCGTGATGGTCTGGGGCATGGGCATGGCCCTGCTCGCATCGTGGCTCATCGAACGTCGCGCGGCTGCTGCAGACCGCCGGACGGCGGATGCCTGACGCCAAACCCCGCCGATCATCTGGAACCCACAACTCGCTTCTGCCACTCACAGGATGACCATGACTCAGAAACCTCCACCGCTATTTGACCTCTCCTCCAAGATCGCCGTCGTGTCGGGCGCTGCCAGCGGCATGGGCAAGGCATCGAGTCTTGCGCTCGCCGCCCACGGCGCGACCGTGGTGCTGCTCGACCGCAACGAGGCCGGATTGGCCGCCACCGCGCGAGAGATTGCGGCGGCCGGTGGTCGCGGCTGGCCGCGGGTGCACGACACGGCGGATATCGCGGCCGCCGGCCGGCTCTTCACTTGGATCGACGGGGAGTTTGGCCGGGTCGATTTCCTGGCGAACATCGCCGGCGAGGCGATCATGGCCGACCCGCTCGAAGTCACGCCCGACCAGATCCGCACGGTGCTCGAAAACCTCGTTGTCGGCCGCTACGCCCACTGCCGAGAGGCGGGCTGTCGGATGATTCGGCAGGGGGGCGGATCGATCGTCAATATCGGCAGCCTCGCGAGCCTCACGGCGCTTGGCCGCGGCCACATCGCCTACAGCATGGCGATGGGGGCGGTGGCCCAGATGACCCGTGAACTCTCCACCGAGTGGGCTGCCCGGGGCGTCCGCGTCAACGCGATCCTGCCCGCGCAGGTGCTGAACCCCGGGCTCGAGCAGCGGATCGCCGCCGATCCGGCGATCGAGGCGAAGTGGCTCGCCGGCATTCCCCGCGGCCGGCTCGGACGGCCTGAGGATATTCAAGGGCTGATCGTGCTCCTCGCTTCCGACGCCTCGTCGTGGATCACCGGCACGCTCATCCCGATGGATGGTGGCAATCTCGCGATGAATGCCGGCGGCAGCATCGGCCCGAGCATGGCAGGAGACGACGCATGACCGTGAAACGCGCGCGATCGGCAACGGCGGCCCAGCCCCAACGCGGGCCACATGGAGCCAGCGCCGGTGGTTTGGGCCTCGATCACGATGGGCTCCTTGGTCTCTATCGCGCGATGCTCACGATCCGGCTCACGGAGGAGGAGCTCGCCCGCTGCCATCAGCGGGGGCTGATCCACGGTGCCTGCCACACTTCCGTGGGTCAGGAGGCGATCGCGGCCGGCGTGTGCGGCCACCTGCGACCCAGCGACGTCATCTTCAGCACGCACCGCGGCCACGGCCACGCGCTGGCCAAGGGCCTGCCCCCGGAGCAGCTGATCGCCGAACTCTTCGGCCGGGTCACCGGCTGTTCGCGGGGTCGCGGCGGCAGCATGCACCTCTTTGCGCCCGAGATCGGCCTGCTCGGCACGAGCGGGATCGTGGGGCCCTGCATTCTCCAGGCCGCCGGCGGTGGCTACGCCTTCAAGCTAGCCGGCAACGGGGGCGTGGCCGTGGCCTTCTTCGGCGACGGCGCCGTGAACAACGGCGCCTTCCACGAGGGGCTCAACCTGGCCGCCATCTGGAAGCTGCCAGTGCTCTTCATCTGCGAGAACAACCAGTTTGCCACGGAGGTGCCCTTTAGCGAGGCCAGCGGCATTCCCGACGTGGGTCGCCGCGCCGCCAACTACGGCCTGCCGGGCGAGGAGATCGACGGCAACGATGTTTTGGCGGTGCATGCCGCGGCGGCGCGGGCGGTAGCGCGAGCGCGGGCCGGCGAGGGGGCCACGCTCATCGAGTGTAAGACCTACCGCACGCGGCCCCACGCCGAAGGCATGGGCGACTTCGATTATCGCACCCGTGAAGAGGTGGCAGCATGGAAGGAACGCTGCCCGATCGCAGCCTTCCGCCAGCGCCTGGAAACCGAGCACGGCATTCCCGCCGCGGAGCTTGATGCGGCGGAGGTGGACGTGGCTGACGAGGTGGCCCGCGGTCGCGCGGCGGCGGAACAGGCACCCGTGCCGACCGCAGCCGACGCGACGACGCATGTCTATGCGACGCCGCGAGACGTGCGCGAACCGGTGGCCGATCCGGCCGCGCGGCAGGTCTCGTTCATCCAGGCTACGGTCGAGGCGCTCGACGCGGCCATGGCCGACGATCCTTCGATCTTCGTGCTCGGCGAGGGGGTCGGCCGCCGCGGCGGCAACTTCCGCACCACCGCCGGCCTCTACGCGAAGTATGGCCCCGACCGGCTCCGTGACACGCCGATCTGCGAGCGGGGCTTCACGGGGCTGGCCTGCGGCGCGGCGATGGCCGGGGCCCGGCCCGTGGTCGACTTCATGTTCATCGATTTCCTGCTCGATGCCTGGGGGGAGATCGTCAACCAGATTGCGAAGATGCAGTTCATGTCGAGCGGCCGGCTCACGATGCCGGTCGTCCTTCGCGGCTGCATCGGCATGGGCCATTCGGCGGCCACTCACCACTCTGGCAGTTATTACGGCATGCTCGCGCAGGTGCCGGGGCTGCGGGTGGTCGTGCCCTCGACGCCCCGCGACGCGAAGGGCCTCTTCGCCCACGCGCTGCGGGGCGACGACCCCGTGCTCTTTCTTGAGCACCGCGAGATTCTGCAGGTGAAGGGGCCGGTCGAGGAGGGTGATTTCGAGATTCCTTTCGGCCGGGCCCGGATCGCCCGCGCGGGCACCGACGCGACGGTCGTGGCCGTTGGCCGGATGAACCATCTCTGCCTCGCCGCCGCCGAAACGCTCGCCAAAGAGGGGGTGAGCATCGAGGTGATCGATCCGCGAACGGTCAACCCGCTCGATGCCGATGCGATTCTCGCCTCGGTGGCGAAGACGGGCCGGCTGCTCGTGGTCGACGAGCCGGCCGGCCCCTGCGGCCTGGCTGCGGAAGTGGCCGCGCTCGCGGCCGACCGTGGCTTCGACGATCTTGATGCGCCCGTCCGGCGGCTCTGCGGCGTGCCGTCACCCACGCCCTACAGCCCGGTGCTTGAGGCGGAGGTGCTGCAGTCCACGACAGCGATCAAGGCCGCGCTTCGTGGGCTGGTGGCGGAGTGATCCCGACCGTGAGGAGGATAATTCATGGCTGTTGATGTTGCGATTCCCCGGCTCGGCTGGTCGATGGAGGAGGGTGTGTTTGCCGGCTGGATCAAGCAGCCCGGCGACGCGGTGAAGCTGGGCGAACCGCTCTTCATGCTTGAGGGAGAGAAGGCCACGCAGGAGATCGAGGCGGTTGACGGTGGGATTTTGCACTTCTCCCCCGACACGCCGGCCACGGGCCAGACAGTGCTCGTCGGCCGCGTGATCGCCCAGCTCTGTGCGGCAGGCGAGGCACCGATCTGGTCGCCCGCTAAAAGTGCGGAGCCAGCAGTGCCCGAGCCAGCAGTGCCCGAGCCAGCAGCGTCGCCGGGGGCATCGAACGGAAATCGACAGTCCGCCGGCACCGTGCCTGTCGCGGCGTCACCGAGCGTGCGGCGGCTCGCCCGCCAACTCGGGGTCGATCTTACGACCGTCACGCCGCAGCTGCCCGGTGGCCGATTGTCGGTCGCTGATCTCGCGACAGCACGGCCCGCGACGCCGGCTACGGCCACACCGCCAGGAACGCAGCGGAGTTCGCCCCGGGCGCGGCGGGCGGCACGGGAGCAGGGCATCGACGTGGCCACGATCCGCGGCAGCGGAGAGAGCGGCCGCATCCGCGAGCGGGATGTGCTCGCCGCGGCCACCAGCGGCACTTCCCGCGCCGCGCAGCCGTTGGCGCCGCCGGTCGGCACAACGCCAGCGACCGTCATTCCGATCTCGCAGATCCGCCGGACGATCGCGCGGCAGATGGTGCGGAGCCGTCAGGAGACGGTGTCGGTCACGCTCACGGCATGGGCCGACGCGACCGCGCTCCTCGCCGCCCGCGCGGCCGGCAAGGCCGCCGACGGTCCTGAGGCAGCGACGCTCAACGACATGCTCCTCAAACTCCTTGCCGCCGCGATTCTCGACCATCCGTTGCTCGCCGCTCGTTGGGAAGAGACACAGTTTACGTTGCCGGGAGATCGGATCGACATCGGCCTGGCGGTTGACTCGCCGGGTGGGCTTGTCGTGCCGGTGGTTCGCGACGTGTCGGCAACGCCGCTGAACGAGGTCGCGCGGCAGACCCGCTGGCTCGTGGAGCGGGCCCGGTCGGGCCGACTGGTTGCCGCCGACATGCAGGGGGGCGTGTTTACGCTCACGAGCCTGGGATCGTATGGCATCGAGTTCTTCACGCCCGTCATCAATTATCCTGAGGCGGCGATCCTCGGCGTGGGCGCGATTCGGATGCAGCCCGTGCCGCCCCCCGGTGGCCAGGAGGGCTTCGTGCTCCAGCGGCAGCTGCCACTCTCGCTCACGTTTGACCACCGGATCGTCGACGGCGGCCCCGCGGCGAGATTTCTCGGTGGCCTGGCCGAACGGATTGCCGCCGCGCAATCCTGATCGGCACAGCGACCACCGATCTCTTGAGTGGGGGCGAGTTTTCCAACGTGCCGATCCAGAAGGCGGACAAACCCTGTCATATGGCCATCACCTTCAGCCCAGCCTTGCGGGCCGCTGCAAGCTGTTGCTGATCGGCCGACACGAAACGCTCGGCCCCCCATACCGCCGCCGCCGCCACATGCATGGCGTCAGCCGCACGAACTGCTGATCGTTCGAGTGCCGCCACCGCGACCGCGATTACGGCCGGCGTGAGGTCGATGATCGTCGCATCGACGACCTCCTCGAGGAGACGCCGCTTGATCAGTTCGTACTCGTCGCGTTTCAGCCGGCGCTCACGGAGCCGGCGATTCATCGCCGAGAGGATCTCTGGAACACACAGAACGCACAGCCCCAACTCCGAGACCGCCATGCAGAGCGAATCGACCCTCTCACTGCCTGGCTCATCGACGTATCGCTTGGCGAATGCAGATGAGTCAAAGAATGTCTTCACGGGCTCGCTCTTCGAGAATCGCCGACGAGAGCGCCGCTCCCTTCGCCGTGAGGCGCAGGCTCGGTCGCCGCCACGACGGCGTTCGCGACACACCCGTCGCCACTGGGTGAATCTCGGCGACCGGCTTACCATGCCGCAGCACAACGAGCGTTTCCCCGCGTTCGACCGCGTCGAAAAGCGAGGACGCCTGACTACGAAAATTGGTGAACGAAACAGATTTCAAGGGAGCAGGCTCCAGGCAGGCACGAGTAGCGAGACGGTCTCCGAGCCATGAAATGTACAACGCTGCGCAGTGTAGGTCAATTCATGCGTACCACCCGGGGCGGCACCGCCGACTGTTGTGCCACCGCACAAGACCCACCAGACTGCCGCGAGGCGAGCCGTTTGTCACCACGAGCGCAGACCTTTCCTGAATCGGGCCGGATGACGGAGCTGCGGCGGTTCTATCCGCAGGCCCAGCCAGCCGATCTCTAACGTATCCCACAGGAGTCCGCCGGCAGTGGCTTACGACTCCGCCTTGTCGTCGTCCGCGACCTCGGGCATGAGCTTGATCCATTCCGCCACATGCTTGTGGGCTTCGGTGGCGGCCTTTTTCGAGTCGCCCGAGCGAATCACCGTGAGCAACTGCTGGTGCGACTCGATGGTCTGCTGTTTCGTGCGGCGGGTCACCGCCTGGTGCCGCAGTTGCATCTGCGCCAGCCAGAGGCCGACCTGATCGCGAAGCACGTTCCAGCAGAGCAGCAGCCGACGGTTCCCCGCCGCCCGCACGATCTTGTCGTGAAACTCCACGTCGAGCCGCGAGACGTCGGCCAGCGTCTTGGCCGACTTGGTGGCGGCAACGTTCGACTCGAGCGCCTTGAACGTGTCTGCCTTGGCGTGTTGGGCGGCGAGCGCCGCCGTCACGGGGTCGATCATCAGTCGAACGGTGTAGATCTCGTCGATGTCACGCGGACTAAGCGACGGCACCCGGGTGTGGCCCGTTGGATCAAACTCCACGAGGCCCCGCAATTCGAGTTCGATGAGCGCCTCGCGGATCGGCGCCCGGCTCACCCCCAGGCGGGCAGACAGCGTAGGCTCAGAGATCCGCGATCCCGGCGCAAACTCCCCTGCGAGAATGGCCCGCGACAGTCGGGAACTTACCGTCTGGGAGAGATTGAGACGTTCGACGCGGGACAGGGGCATGGAGGGGAATTCCGCAGGCAGCGCTGGTTCAAAGAACGTGAGCGGACGCGGCACCGAGTATACAGGGCCGCGATGGGCTGTCGAATCGGCCGGCGAGCGAACCGTTTAAACCTCCTCGACGACTGAGACCTCCTCCACGACGGGGTTGGTGAGCCTGCCGATCCCCGTGATCTCGATCGTCACGCTGTCGCCGGCCTGGAGGAAGATGGGCGGCTTGCGGGCGAAGCCCACACCGTGTGGCGTGCCGGTGAGGATCACCGTGCCAGGGGCGAGGATCATGCTCGCCGAGAGAAACTCAATGAGCGTCGGCACGTCGAAGATCATGTCGCTCGTGTTCCAATCCTGAAGGATCGTGCCGTTCACGATCGTGCGGATCTCGAGGGCATTCGGATTGGGGATCTCGTCGGTCGTGACGAGGGCGGGGCCGAGCGGACAGAACGTCGCAAACGATTTGCCGCGGCACCATTGACCGCCGCCGCCATTTCGCTGCCAGTCGCGGGCGGAGACGTCGTTGGCGCAGGTGTAACCGAGCACGTGGGCGAGCGCATCGGCCCGGCCGACGTTATGGCACCGCTTGCCGATCACGACGGCCAACTCGCACTCGTAGTCGACCTCATCGCTGCGCAGCTTCCTGGGGAGCACGATCGGATCGCCGGGATTTTGGAGCGTGCCAGAGTTCTTCATGAAGAGCACGGGGTAGGCCGGCGGTTCGGCGCCGCTCTCAGCGGCGTGCTTCTTGTAGTTGAGTCCGACGCAGAGAATGTCGCGTGGCACGAGCGGGGCGAGCAGTTTCTCGACGGTGGCCGGCTTCCCGGAGTCGCGTAGGCCCTCGAAGAGTTCGCCTTCGAGGAGGGTCGTCTGGCCATCGTTATGAAGGCGTCCGAAGTGCTCACGACCGGCCGCAAGGAAGCGGATAATTTTCATCGGTTTTTGATTCCAGAGATTGGGTGGTGCAACGCGACGGAGTGTCAAATCGCTACTGCTGTCCCGCAGCGGCGATTATTCTAGTGAGTCGCTGGAGCCTCTGCCTTATCCACGCGGCCGAGGGCGTCGGGAACGGTTCGCTTTCGCGGGCATCGATTCGGTTTTGGAGTGGGGTGTGGGCCAGTTTTTCCCGCCGGTCCTGGAAAAACTGTCGACAGCACCCCCGGGGGGCGATCGCATTGCAGGTGTGCTACGCAATCCCGGTTCACCGACGTGGCCGGCGAGGTTGCCACGGAGATTCTCGTAGAAAGACTAAAGCTCCTCGGACCGGTCGTGGTAACGCTCGTGGCTGGCGTCCTCATGCTGGCGTCCTCATGCTGGCAGACTCGGCGGCGGCCGATCCGGTTGCAGTGGGCTTCGCCGCCACCCGAAGCGGAGCAGCTGACCGAGGCCGACCGGCGGAAGCTCGACGAATACCTTGACAGCGTCCGCGACGTGGAGCAGCGGATTGCCAATGCCAGGCAGCGGGGCGAACTGCAGGGCTGGAAGCCGACGTTGGCCACGCCCGACATGCCGCGGCCGCCGGACGGCATCCCGCAAGACATCGCCGAGCACATGCGGCTGCTCGGCCGGGCTGGCGGAAAGCTCGAGACCGGTCGCGTGCTCGAATACTCTGGCAAGCCCGACCGGCAGATGTGCCGGCTCTATCTCTCGATGATGGAGAAGATGGGTGTTCACGAGAAGACGGTTGGCGACGCCACCCAGCCGCTCGACGAGGTCTGACTTCGGGCGCGTCTGACTTCCGGCGTTGAGGGGATGCTGTGACAGGGGAGTCTGTGAAGGACAACTGATGGATAACAAAACCCCCTTGGACACGCTGCCGAGTGGGCCCGCGGCAGGCTTCGGCCGAGTGATCCAAGTGGGCGGCACAGCAGTCTCTGCCCCCCGTGGGAGAAGTTAGAAAACTTATCCCACGGGGGAGAAGCACTTTTTGTGCCGAACAGGATTGGGCGGAAGTACCGGACGCCAGTCGGCCCGGATTGTGAAACGTGATACCCTTAAAAAAAGTTCTCGGGAAGTTGCGACCATGCCGCTGGAAAACCCACCAGAGTGGTGGGATTTTGAACTGGAGTTGAGTCCGCATGTTCTGGACCGGATGATTGATAGAGACTTTTCGGAGGCCGATCTCCGGCTGATGATCGAAGTTGCCGGCGACCTCCACTCCAGCGGTTCAATCGGAAGGTGGACGCTCGAAACCAACCACCATGGCAAGGGGGTGGGAAGTGGTGATCGAACCGGATGAACTCGATCGTGTGATCGTCGTGATCACTGCATACAAGGTGACAGTCGGGTGACAGCATGGTGAAACGGATCTCGCTGAAGGTGACCTATCGCCGAGGCCGGCCGATCGCGGCCTATGTCTATCTGCCACGGCAGGAGGGCGATCGCGTGGCCACAACAGAGCGACTCGATGCGGCGATCTTGGTGGATCGAGCGGCCGATGGCCGCGTGATCGGGATTGAGATCGTCGATCCGTCGCAGTGCGGACCAGACCGGCTGATGGATGTGTTGCGATCCCTCGGGCAGGCCGAGGTCGATCGGGACGAGTTCCGACCGCTCGCCGCTGCCTAATACGCGGCTGGCTCGTGTTCCGCAGAAATACGTACCTGTCCCCGTCCTGTTCGGCACGACAAGTGCTTGTCCCCCGTGGGATAAGTTTTCTAACTTGTCCAATACATATTCTTACCGTCTGTGGCAACGCACCGCCGAGCCGGTAGCAGCCATGCCGACTCCAACACCGGAGCGAAACCAAGAGCACAACTCAGCCTCAATACCGCAGGCCCGATCCGCACCCGCGGGGCAGGGCGGGAAATCGGCGCTGTCTCAATCTGCGACGCTTCGCCAGCGAAACGGTGGCGAACCTGCCTTTTATGCCTATTTTTCCTAAGAAATAATTGTCGACAGGAAACGTGGAGGACGATAAAATAGGTCTCGATCGCCGGCTCTTTTTGGAGGGCCACGACCGGTCGCGGTGGAGGAATGCTAAGATGCCGGGAAAATGTCTTTGGATTGTGCTGCCGGCGTGCCTCGCGCTCAGTAATGCCGCCGCCGCTGGTGAGATCGACCTGGCGAGTTCGTATGCGGAGCAGATCCGCCCGCTCGTCGAAAGAACGTGCGGGAACTGCCACGGAACGGCGCCCAAAGACAACGACCTCGATCTGGTGGGCTTCGCCACCTCCGAGGCGTTGGTCGCTCGGCCCAAGGTGCTCGGCGACGTTGCCGCGCGGGTGCGCGGGGGCGACATGCCGCCGGAGGATGCGCCGCAACTCAGCCAGGCTGAGCGGGAACAACTGCTGGGCTGGATCACGGCAACGCTCGACGCGGAGGCGGCCGCACGGGCTGGCGATCCCGGGCCCGTGACGCTGCGCCGGCTGAGCAACACGGAGTACGACAACGCGATCCGCGATCTCACCGGCGTTGATATGCGGCCGACTCTGGCCCGCGAGTTCCCTGTCGACAGCGTCGGCGGCGAAGGTTTCGCCAACGTCGGGGATGCGATGCCGGTGACTCCGGGCCTGGTCGAGCGCTACCACCAGACTGCCCGCGACGTTGCTGCGCGGGTCGTGCTGCTGCCTCATAGCTTCCGCTTCTCCCCCTCTCCGGACCGCCCGACTTGGTCCGACGAGGTGCTCAACTCGCTCCGCAGCTTTCATGCTCGCCACGCCGGGCCGAACGGAGAGCCGCCGTTGGTGGCACACCTCGCGGCGACCATGAAGCACCGCGACAGGCTCACCAGCGGAGGCCCAATCGCCATCGCCGAGGTCGCCGCCGAGGAAAAACTCAACGCCTCGTACCTAGCCGCGCTCTGGGCGGGGCTGAGCAACAAGTCGGCCTCACCAGCGGAAGTCGATGCCCTGACGAAGCAGTGGCAGGAGAAAGCGGCAGAGATTGAAGCCGAGACGCAACGACGGCAGACGGCTCTCCAGTTGGCCAGGCAGAAGATCGAGTCCCAGTGGGCCTCCGCGAAACGTCTCCTCGCGGAGTCCAAGGTTCCAGAAGGGGGTTCAGTTCCCTTCGAACGCAAAGTCTCGGTTCAACGCTGCGAACTGCTCCTCTTGACCGTGCTTCCCAACGAAAATCACGGGGCCGACAGCACGCTCATCGAATGGACGATCCGAGAGACAACCGGCGAGCAGCGAACCTGGAGCGTCGCCGATCTGGTTCCCAATTTGCTGAAGGGGAACCCTTGGCCGGACCAGCACGAGGCCCGCTGGAGCTTGCTGGAAACGACATCCACTCCAGCGTTCCTCACAGAACAGCGTAACAGCAACGCAGAACGGCCCGAACTGAAATCGTGGAGCCTCGGCTCCGAACCCTCGGCCTTCGTGAACTCGGCTGCGGAACCAATCAACGTCTGGACGACATTGCCCGCGCGATCGTTCTTCGTGCATCCCGGACAGAAACGACCTGTGGCAGTCGCCTGGACGAGTCCGATCGCTGGCGAGTTGGTAGTCGCGGGCCGCGTCGCCGACGCCCATCCTGCCGGTCTCGACGGGGTCTCGTTCGAGCTGTCGCATATCGCAGCCCCGGACTTGGGGCAGGCACTGGCCGATCTGGGCAGCGTGCCCACGAGTCTACCGGACGCTGGTCTGCCTCCCGACATGCTCGCCCACGTGCGAGAAAAATGGCGATCGGCCACCACTGATCCGGCGCCGGTCCTGGCGGCGATCAAGGCCACGCAGGATCAGTTGTTCCAAAGTAACTACAAGAAGAATCAGGCACTTGCGGTCGGCAACGGCTTTCCCGCGTGGGAGGACCTGCGTCGCGTGGTCGCCCGCGAGCGGGTCCAAGGGGCCGCTCGTGAACTGCTCTTCCGCATGGTCGCATTGCCAGCCCAGCCCGACACGTTCGTGGTCTGGGACCGGCTGCGACTGGAAGGTGGTGACGGGCCGCCGCTGGTATTTGCGGACCACCCAGAACTGGGCGCGGCCGTCGAGCAAGCGTCCGGGCTCAAATTCGGCCAACACCCGCAGGGTCGGTCGGTGCCCAAGTCCGCCCTGGTCACGGCTGCCGGTGCCGAGGTTGTCATCGATCTGAATAAACTGCCGGCCGAGTTGCAAAAAGCGCTTACGTTGCCCCGGTTCCTCCGCGCCGATGTGAGCCTGGACGAAGGCAGTCCAGAAACAGCCTCCGTCCGGGCTTTCCTCATCGCTGCCACGGGCGGCGGCGGCAACCTGGCCGAGCCGGTCGCCAAAGCGACGCCCGACGACCCGCAGGCCGCGCAAATCGTGCATCCGCGAGTCGCCGCCGAACGGGCTCGACCGGCTGCGGAATTTCGCGAGTTGTTTCCTCCGGAGGTCCTGTTCCAACCGATCATCCCTCGAGACGCCCAGGGAAGCGTGTTTTTGTACCGCCGCGAAGACGAGCCCTTGCGTCGGCTCCTGCTCGATGACGCGGGCCGGGCGGAGATCGACCGGCTATGGAGCGAACTGGAGTTTGTGAGCGAGCAAGCTCTCGCTACCCCGCTCGCCTATGAGGGACTCGTGCAGTATTACCGCAAGCCGAACGACGGCGCCCGGATCATGTTTTTCTACATCCAGCAGTTTGAGGAACAGATCAAACGGGAGGAGAAGGCCTTCCGCGCGGCCCAGGTCGCTGCCGAACCGGGGCACCTAGAGGCGCTGCTCGCCTTCGCCGCCCGGGCCTGGCGCCGGCCTCTCGCCGACGACGAACGCCAGGCCATTCTCGCGTCCTACCACGCCGATCGTAGAGACAGCATCCAGCACGATCCGGCTTTCCGCGCTGCGCTCGCCCGTGTCCTCTCGTCGCCGTGGTTTCTGTATCGGGTCGAACAACCGGCGCCCGGGCCGCGCTGGCAACCTGTATCAGGTGACGAATTGGCGACGCGGCTGAGTTTTCTGCTGTGGGACTCGAGCCCCGACGACGAACTGCGGGCGCAGGCGGCGCTGCTCCACGAGCCCGCGGTCATGGAGCAGCAGTTGCGCCGCATGCTGAAGGACGGGCGAATGCGTGGCATGGCCGAGGAGTTCGGTGCCCGCTGGCTGGGCGTGCGGGACTTCGTCGCCAACCACGGTCGAAGCCTGAAGCACTTCCCCGAGTTCACGCCTGCCCTGCGTGACGCGCTGGCCGAAGAGCCAGTGCGGTTCTTCGAGGATCTCCTGATGAACGACCGTCCGGTCGCGGACGTGATCGCCGCCGACGCGACCGTCCTCAATGACATCCTTGCCAAGCACTACGGCATCCCCGGTGTGTCGGGTCCGGAGTGGCGCCGCGTGGAGCAGGTGTCTGCTTACGGTCGCGGCGGGCTGCTCGGCTTCGGCGCGGTGCTCGCCAAGCAATCGGCGGCCGCTCGCACCAGCCCCGTCAAACGCGGAGCCTGGGTGGTTCAGGTGCTCGGCGAGCGGCTGCCCAAGACCCCGCCCGGCGTGCCGCCGCTGCCCGAGTCGCCTCCGCCCGGGCTCAGCGTGCGCGAGATCACCGAACGTCATCGCCAGGATGCAGCCTGTGCCAGCTGTCACGTCCACATCGATCCGTACGGCATGACGCTTGAAGGCTTCGACGCCCTCGGTCGGCTGAAACCCGCTCAAGAATTGAAGCCTGGCGATGCCAAGGCGACCACGCGCGACGGCACTGAGGTCGATGGCTTCGTCGGCTTGCGCGACTACCTCGCTGGACCACGGCGCGAGGACCTGCTGCGGGCGTTCGCCCACAAGCTGACGGGTTACGCGCTGGGCCGCGGCGTGCAATTGTCTGACCGGAAACTGGTCGACGACTTGACCAAGACCATGACCGCCGGCGGCCGCTGGTCGGACGTCTTACTTCTGATTGTCCGCAGCGAGCAGTTTCGCTGCATTCGCTCGGTGGCCTCTGCGCCAACGACCACCGCAGCTCCTTAACCGATTGTTGTCTTTCGCGCTGCAACACGCTAAAAATAAACAGTTCTCACCACCACAGGAATAGTCCCGTGCCCACCACATCCGCTTCGACACTCTCGAGACGCACGCTGTTGCGTGGCCTCGGCGTGTCGGTGGCCCTGCCTTGGCTTGAATCGCTGCCGTTCGCCGCGGCTGCCGCAACGAGCGCCGTCGATCAGCCGCCGACCCGCACGCTCGTCACCTTCACCGGCATGGGTTTCCACTCGGATCACTGGTGGGCCAAGGGCGAGGGCGAGGGCATGGAACTCGGGCCGTGCCTGAAGCCGCTCGAGCCTTGGAAGCAGCGATTGGTCTTCCTGCGCGGTCTGTGGAATGAACAGGCAAACAACGGCGTGATCCACTGCATGCAGACGGGGAACCTGCTCAGCGGCGCGACGATGGCGAAGACCGAGGTTCGCACGGGCGTCAGTTTCGACCAGTTGATGGCCCGGCGGATCGGCGACCGCACCCGGATCCCCTCGCTGGTGCTGGGCTGCGAGGATTCGATCCCCGGACTCCAGGATGGTCATCCGTTGCTTTACAGCTCGCACATCTCCTGGAGTTCCCAGGTCTCGCCGACCTGGACCGAAACGCGGCCAGCGCTGGCCTTCGACCAGCTCTTCCGCACCGACCGCAACCGCGGCGACCGCCGCGTCGTCGATGCCGTGCTCGAAAACGCCCAGTCACTCCGCAAGCGGCTCTCCCTCTCGGACCGTCAGCGGTTCGAGGAGTATCTCGGCAGCGTTCACGAGATCGAAGGTCGTATCAAGCGAGCCGATAAGGAACGCGACGCCAACGGTTGGAAGCCGACCCTGGCCGGCCCTGATCGCCCGCGACCGGCCGACGGGGTTCCCGCCGAAATCCCAGATTATTGGCGGCTCATGAATGACATCGTGCTGCTCGCCTTCCGCACCGACTCCACGCGGATCGCGAGCCTCAAGTATTGTAACGACGGTTCGACAGCCACGTACGAGCATGTCGGAGCCAAGGATCAGCATCATCAGATGGCCCACACTCAGCCGCAAGACCTCGTCGCGGTCAACCAGTTCTTCACGTCTCAGCTCGCCTACCTCTGCGAGCGAATGGCGGAAGTCCAAGAAGGCGACAGCACGCTACTCGACAACACCGCCATCATGCACTGTTCGAGCATGCTGCACGGCAACCACGACGCCAAGCAGTTGCCAGTCATCCTGCTCGGCGGAGCGGGGGGCAAACTCAGGGGTGGCCGTTCACTCGACTACCTCGAGGCGTCCAACCGGCGGATGTGCAGCCTGTTCCTCAACCTCATGGATTGGGGCGGCCTGGAACTCGACAGCTTCGGCGACTCGAAGGATCGGCTGCCGGGCATCTGAACACGAATCCGGCCCGCAGCGATCATCCGGCGACGTCTCGATTCAGGAGGAGAAAAGGGGACGCAGCCAATCCTGTTCGGCACGACAAGTGCTTGTCCCCCGTGGGATAAGTTTTCTAACTTGTCCAATCCGT
>JBAXUW010000460.1:0-1825 GCA_037129495.1 Planctomycetota bacterium
CCGAGACTCACGAGTCGCTCATCAGCCGGAAGACCGTTGCCGAAGTGCCATTGACCGGGCTATCCTTCATTCGCTCCTGACAATCTCCGCACGAAAGGCGGCCTCATGAATATCCAGGGCTATCTCGGCATCGATGCCGGCACGCAGGGGCTGTCGATCATCTTCACCGATGACGCGCTCAAAATCATCGCCCACGGCGAGGGCTCTTATGAGATGGTGCCGGGGCTCGAGCCCGCCTGCTATGAACAGTCGCCCGGCGACTGGGAGCAGGCGCTGGCCACCGCCATGGCCGACCTGCGAAAGAAACTTACTGATGCCGGAATCGAGATCGACGTGGAGGCGATCGGCATCTCTGGCCAGATGCATGGCGAGGTGCTGGCCGATGCACTGGGCCGCTCACTCGGCCCCGCGCGGCTCTGGTGCGACGGCCGCAACGAGGCTGAGGGGCACGAACTCACCGAACGGTTCGGCGTCAAGATGCCGAAGCGGATCACGACCGCCCGCTGGCTCTGGACAATCCGAAATCAGCCGGAGAAGGCCGCCAAGGTGGCCCACATCACGACCCCCGCGGGCTGGATCGCCCGGCTGCTCACGGGCCGCTGGAACCTCGGCATCGGCGATGCAGCCGGCATGTTTCCGATCGACCAACGCACACTCAACTACGATCTCAATCTGCTCGCCGATTTTGATGTGATCGCCACGGCCGCAGCCAAGGGCGTTACGATCCGCCCGCTCCGCGAACTCCTCCCGACCGTCAAGAAGGCGGGCGAGGATGGCGGGCTGCTCGACGCCCACGGCGCCGCCCTGCTCGGCCTGCCCGCCGGCATCCCGGTGGCACCGGCCGAGGGAGATCAGCCGGCAGCGCTCGCCGGCTCGCTGATTGGCGCAGCCGGCATGGTGTCGATGAGCTTCGGCACGAGCGTCGTCGCAAATTCAGTTGGCGACCGGGCCTTTGGTGGCATCTCCCGCTCGGTCGACCACTTCTGCGCGCCCGATGGCAAGCCGATCAACATGGTCTGGCTGCGAAACGGCACGACAGCGATGAACACGGTGGTGGAAATGTTTGGGAAGGTGACTGACAGCGCGACCGACAGCGCGACTACCGGCACAGCCAGCGACGCATCAACGGCCTTCACGAACGTGATGCCGCAGGTGCTTGCCGCGACGGCCGACTGCGGGGGCCTGCTGGCCCTTCCCTTCATGGACGACGAACCGGGGCTGGGTGTGTCGCATGGCGGCACGGCCGGCCTGATTGGCTTGAGTGAGAAGAACGCCACACCGGGTAACGTCGCCAAGGCGATGCTCCTGGCAACCATCTTCAACCTGCGGATCGGCAGCGACGCCCTCGACGCGCAGGGCTTTCCGCGAACGGAGATCATTCTCTCGGGCGGCCTGACAAAGACGCCCGCGCTTGGCCAGATCCTCGCCGACGCCTTCAACACGCCCGTGACAATCCTCGACGCCGCCGCGGAGGGCACCGCCTGGGGAGCGACACTGCTGGCGAAATTTCGCCGCCTGGCGATCGCCGGCCGTCTGCCAGAGTGGACTCCGTTTCTGGAGGGCCATGCCAGCGGCACGCCGACCCGCTTCACCCCACGGCCAGCCCAGACCGCCATCTATCATCAGATGTACGCCCGCTACCGCCGGCTCGTCGCCCTGCACGAGACGCTCTTGGAAGCGGTCAGCTGAGAAAAGCGGACGTAGCAATCCTGTTCGGCACGCCAGTTGCCGCCCCCAGTGGGATAAGTTTTCTAACATGTCCTCTTCACGGAAAACTTATCCCACGGAGGAATCCGGAGAGCCGGGATCGGCTGAAGCTCGACGA
>JBAXUW010000461.1:0-1820 GCA_037129495.1 Planctomycetota bacterium
GTCGACGTTCTGGTCCACGACGGCAACGGGGGGATCGACACGAATCGAACGCTTCGGATAGACGATCTCCAACTCGCCCTTTGCCTCGGCGACCTCGAGGTGGGCCTCGTTTTCGAAGGTCAGGTGCACGTCGCCGATGCCCTTCTGCGAGAACGTCGCCGTTGCCGCGCGGGCGCCCGTGTCGAGGACTGGTGTTCTGCCGTAGACGTCCGCGACAAACTTCCGGGCATCCTGTTCGCTGCCGCCGGCCGTGATCACGGATCCCCAGGCGGCCAGGAAGCTGTACTTTCCGTTGCCCGACGTCTTCGGGTTGGGCGTGATGATCGAGACGTCGCCGCGCACGAGGTCGGGCCAGTCCTTGATCTGCTTGGGATTGCCCTTGCGGACGACGAACACGACCACCGAGTGGTATGGAACGGAGTTGTTTTCATAGCGGTTCTGCCAGTCGGGTCGCAGGAGTCCCGACTTCGCCACCGCCTCGACATCCGGCCACACCGCGAGCGTGACGACATCGGCATCGCGGCCGTCGATCACGGCGCGGGCCTGGCTGCCGGAGGCGGCGTGCGACTGCTTGATCGACACCTTGCGGCCGTGCGACTGCTCGTACTGCTTGGCGAACGCTTCGTTGATCTCGCGGTAGAGTTCGCGGGTGGGGTCGTAGGAGACGTTCAGGAGCGCGATGGGCGGAAGATTCCCACCCTGCGCCTCGGCCTTGTCAGTGGCCCAACCGGCAACAACGCCGGCAAGCGTCAGCAGGATCGCAGTCGTCCGTTGCGTCGAAGTCCCGGCCATGTGAGTCTCACTGCTTGTGGGGTATCTGGGTCGTTGCTGTTCCGGCTGGGCATCCATGCTCGCCGGCGGTTCGAACCCGAACCGATGTTGGGCCGTACCGAGCCAGAGCAATGCCCGTGCCACGAATGGCTGGCCAGAACCAGACGGCGTAGACTCGCGCCCAAACTGCCCAGTTCGACTCAAAACGGAACAAAAGCCAAATGCCGTGATATTTGCGGGACTCCAATCCATTAAATAAGATGGCATTCCGTCTTATGTTATGGAATTTTAGGTGGTCCTTGGATTTCCGGCCATGACCCAGAGTCGCGATCTGCTCTCCGAAGTCTGGCGTGAAGCATGCCGCCATATCGAGATCGAGGAGTCGGCCGCGGTGATCGCGAAAACGATCGCCGCCCATCTGCCGCTTCAGGCCTTGTTCGTGCTGCGCGTGGACGCCGCCGGCAAGATGGTGGAACCGCTGGCCGTGGGCGCGGCGCACCGAACGTTCAAAGGATCGCCGCGCACCGCCGCGCTCGCGACGGCGCCGTGGAGAAAGCTCACGGCATGGCTGCGCACCGGAGAGGTGATCGGCGCGGGGCAGTCTGATGGCGATGGCTGGCTGCGCGCGATCCTGCCTGCCGGACTCGATGCCGACGTGCTGGCGGGGCCGCTCCGCTCCCATGATGGCCCGAGTGGCATTCTCGTGCTCGTGGCCGAGGCCGGGAGGGCCTTTACGGCAGTCGATCAGCGCACCGCCCAGCGGCTTCTCGAGCCGTTCGCCGTCGCGATCGAAAATGATGGCCGGCTCCATGAGTTGCGGTCGCTCCGGGAGGCGGCGGAGGCTGATCGTGAGACATTGCTTTCCAGGCTGGGCAGGCAGGATATCAACGAAGACGTCGTCGGAGCCCGCACCGGACTGCGGCATGTGATGGACCGCGTCGAACTCGTGGCGCAGTCGGATGTGCCCGTGCTGATCCTGGGCGAGACCGGCACCGGCAAGGAGGTTGTTTCGCGGGCGATCCACACTCGGTCGAAGCGTGCCGACGGCC
>JBAXUW010000462.1:0-1791 GCA_037129495.1 Planctomycetota bacterium
GCCTCCCGATGGAGACCACCCGCAGTCCGGGCGCGGCCGGACGCAGAACCGGTGGAGCGACGTCGGCACGCCACACACCCGCAGACCGGGCAGATGCGACCATGCCGCGGGCAGTTGCCCGTTGGGCGGCGTAGCCTGAAATCTCGATGATTTCGATGCCGGAGTGGTGCTCGTAGGCCTTCGCGAACAGTTCGCCGATCGGTTCGGCACCAAGGCTCGTAAGCATGATTTTTTGCGTTGGGGGCGCGGCCGAGAGCATGTCGAGCGTCGAGGCGTTCACGAGATGCTGATGGATGACGACGGTGCCGTAGTCGGCTTGCCGGCGTAGCAGTTCCCGCAGCGAAACGGTCTCGATGGGAACGATCGTGCTTCCGGTGTGGGAGAGCCGGTGATAGGCGTGGGCCATTCGCCGGGAATGCGGTTCCAGGGGTGGGTTGGCCCCCACGGTACTCCAGAGGTCGACGAAATCGCCGCCGGCGACGGCGGAGCGATGGGTCTGGAGCGTGAACCGCTCACCCCCACCCACGACGTCGAGCGGGAGTTGGCTGATGATGGCTGCAGGTGCTGCGGGCACGGCGGCAAGTCCCTGGGGAGAACATCGGGAAATTACAAAGATCACGCTGCTGCCGAAAGACTGATATTCAGCGGGTTTTTACCGGATTGTGGCGTTATCGAGGGGATGCGGAATCCGTATAACTTCAACCATCGTTGTCACCTCGAGGCCGGCCGACATGTTCTGGAAATCGAGCCCCCATCGCCAGCACCCGGCGCCGGAAAGCCTGCCGGAGAACCCTGACGAATGGATCCGACTTGCCGAGGCGGACCCGCGGTTTCGGGAGGTGCATTCCCGGTTTGCCGGGGCCGGCGTCATGAATTGGCTGACAGAGCGTGAGAAAGCACTGCACTTCGGCATCGCGGCTTTTTCAGCAGGCTCGGGAGTCATCGTCGAGCTGGGCACCTTTGAGGGCGGTGCGGCGATCTTCTTGGCCGCTGGCGTGGCGCGACGCGGTCGGGGGCGGGTCGTGAGCGTGGACCCGCACTGCGGCGGCCCTCCCTGGCTGGGAATGGCGCCACATCAACGCACCCTGAGCAAGTTCATCGCGCATGCGGACGCGTGCGGCGTTCGGGAGTGGATCGATGCTCGGATTGGCGATTCGAGTGCGGTCGCAGCCGTATGGCCCGGCGAACCGATCGACGTGGTTTTTATCGACGGCGACCACTCATTCCTCGGCGCACTCAAGGATTTCGAATGCTGGGCTCCGAAGGTTCGCCCCGGGGGATGGGTGCTGATCGACGACGCCGACGATACCGCCCTGCCGGAGTTACTGGAACTGATCGAGGAGTTGAAGGCGATCTCGGGCGTGAAATACATGGGGTTGTTCGATGGCGTCGCCGTGTTTCGCCGTGAGGACGTTCCGCCGCAGCGGCTGTTGGCGGATGTTTCCGCCTTTGCGCAGAGAAGAGGCGATATCCGACCCTGGGACATGTCACCCGTTCACGAGATGCTGCTGCCGCCGTCGTACTGCAAATCATGTTCGC
Organism: Planctomycetota bacterium; assembly: GCA_037129495.1. Classification (GTDB taxonomy): domain Bacteria; phylum Planctomycetota; class Planctomycetia; order Pirellulales; family UBA1268; genus CAMCQY01. The sequence goes on from JBAXUW010000462.1 coordinate 1,540, forward strand.
AGCCCCATGAGCCGGGCGAGCAGGACGCGTATCAACTCGCGTTTCTCACCAAAGCGCAGGGGGGCACGTATGGATTCACGCCGGCCGCGGGCGACAGGGCGAGCAGGCTCATCCGGGCAGTCGCCGCCGATCGTGGCGACGGCCCCGCGACCGAGCTCGACACCCGCATGCCGCAGGCCTGCAAGGTGATCTTCTGTGCCCTGGAGGAGGTGGCTGTCTGCAGTTCCTGGCTTACGCCCGGTGGTCTCATGC
>JBAXUW010000463.1:0-1790 GCA_037129495.1 Planctomycetota bacterium
TGGGCGGCGTGCAGAGCCAGTCGATGACGGTCGATCGCCAGATGAAGCGCTACAAAATTCCGCGGCTGGCGTTCATCAATAAGATGGACCGGACCGGTGCCAACTTCGAGCGGGTCGTGGGTCAGCTGCGAGAAAAGCTCGGCTGCGATGCGATTCCCCTGCAGATTCCGATCGGGAAGGAAGACAAACTCGAGGGTGTGATTGACCTGATCACGATGAGGGCCGCCTACTTCGACGGCGAAAATGGCGAGACCGTGCGGGAGGAGGCGATTCCCGAGGGTTCGGCCAAGGCCGCCGCCGAGGCCCGGCATGTCATGCTCGAGGCGCTGGCGATGTATTCCGACACGCTCATGGAAAGACTGCTCAGCGAGCAGCCGGTCTCGGAGGACGAAATCCACGCGGTCGTCAAGGCGGCAATGCAGAGTCAGAGCATCACGCCCGTCTTCTGCGGCTCAGCTTACAAAAATAAGGGCGTCCAGAAACTGCTCGATGCCGTTGTCAGGTATCTGCCCAGTCCGCTGGAGCGCAAGGTAAACGCCAAGAAGTGGAACAATCCAGACGAGGCGTTTGACCTGACCCCCGATCCGCAGAAGCCGCTCGTGGCGATGGCATTTAAGATCGTCGACGATCCCTATGGTCAGCTCACCTTCATGCGGATCTACCAGGGCACGATCACCAAGGGGGAGGCCTACATCAATCAGCGAACCAGCCAGAAGCAGCGGTTCAGCCGGATCGTGAAGATGCACGCCGACAAGCGCGAGGAAATCGACTCAGGCGAAGCTGGCGACATCGTGGCCGTGATGGGCGTCGACGCGGCCAGCGGCGATACCTATGCCACCGACCACAAGTATTGCACGCTCGAAAATATGTTTGTGCCGGAGCCCGTGATCAAGATGTCTATCACGCCGACCAATCGCGACGGCCTCGACAAGCTCAGCAAGGCGCTGCAGCGATTCAGCCGCGAGGATCCGACGTTTCGCGTTGCCACTGACGAGGAGACGGGCGAGACACTCATCGCGGGGATGGGCGAACTCCACCTCGACATCTATGTGGAGCGGATCAAGCGGGAGTTTAAGGTCGAAGTGGAGGTCGGTGCGCCGAAGGTGAGCTACCGCGAGGCGCCCACCAAGGCGACAAAATACGACTACAAACACAAGAAGCAGACCGGTGGTTCGGGCCAGTATGCCCACATCATCGGCTCGCTCGAACCGCTCCCAGAGGAGTCAACCGACAACTTCGTTTTTGAAGATGCCGTTGTGGGCGGCCGTGTCCCGAGGGAATATATTCCCTCGGTGGAAAAGGGCTTCCGGGCCGTGCTCTCGAAGGGGCCGATTGCCGGATTTCCGATCGTGGGCGTTAAGGCGACCCTCGTCGATGGCTCCTACCACGATGTCGACTCGTCTGACATGGCCTTTCAGACGTGCGCTCGTGCCGGTTTCCGTGAGGCCTTCCTCAACACGAAGCCAGTGCTCCTCGAGCCGATCATGAAGATGGAGGTAGAGGTGCCCGCCGACTTCCAGGGGCCAGTCACGGGTGAGCTTAATAAGCGTCGCGGCCTGATCGTCTCAACGGAGACGGTGGGCAAAAGCTCGACGATCATTGCCGAGGTGCCGCTGGCGGAGATGTTTGGCTATTCGACCGACCTGCGGAGCATGACGCAGGGACAGGGTGTCTTTACGATGGAGTTCTCGAAGTACCGGCCAACACCGGGCAACATCCAGAAGGAGATCGTGGAGGAGCGGCGAAAGGCAGACCTCGCGGCCGCCAAGTAGGCCGGTAGTCCTCTACCA
>JBAXUW010000464.1:0-1784 GCA_037129495.1 Planctomycetota bacterium
CGTCCGGTCGCCATGCCGAGCGATCCCGAACATCGCCGGCATCCATGCTCGCCTCGCATGGCAAGCGTTATCGATAACGCCAGGAGTCGGGTTCGCGGCTGCAATGGGCTATTGCAACGACCACGATGGAAGCGGGACCATCGATACGGTAGATGACCTGAAATGGGTATCCGCGAACGATCATGAATCGATGCCGATCGTCGCAGGAGGGATGCCAGTTGGGCTGTGTGGCAACCGAATTGATTGCGGAGGCGATGGCCGCTTCGAATCCTACCGCTGCGATGATGCTCTTATCGGCGTACCAACGCAGGGCCGCTGCATACTCGTCGTCGGCCGCCCGTACGATCAACACGTCAGCCATCAAGGCCGGCCTCTCGCCGGGCACGGGCCTGCACCTCGGGCCACGGTGAGGAGGTCATCCGGCCGGCGTCGTACTCCGACGATCTTCGCTGTACCTCCTTGATCCACTCCTCGCTTGGCTTTGGCCATGTGTCGGGCGATGTCTCGTCCCACACCGTGTCGATGAGCCGTAGTCTGTCGGCCGGGCTTAGCAGCTTCACCGCCCTGATAATTTCTTGCAGCGTAGTCATGCGAACCTCATTCGAGAGGAGATCAACGACGGGTGGTCGACACGTTTCATGGATTGTTGCATCCAGCGGAATCTGATTATCAGTATACAGACGTGCAGTATTCCGTCAAGCTGTTCACAGGCATCTCAAAGCGTTCAGGATGGGCGTTCGGAAACTGCTGTATTCGCGGCAAACAGCGTTTTTTTGACATTTGCCATCCGTGTGTCAGAGATGTCAGAAGCTTCGGGAGGCATCCCGGCTTCGCCCGCGGGAAATTTTTCGCGGTCCCCCCAGTCCCTGCCAGCTTTTCTTTTGGAGGCTCACTTCATGAGTCGTTCGCTATTTCTCTGTGGTCTTGCTGTCGCCCTGTCGTTTGCCGTTGGCTCGCTCGCCGACGCGGGTTTTTGGCCATCATCGTCGTCAGGCTGATCCTGGCTGTGCGGCACCGGAAGGTGTTGGCTGCAGCCAGTTTGAGCCCGGTTGTGCCCTCGAGCCGTCATGCGGCCTTGAGCCCGACTGCGGCGCCGAGACCTGCTGCCCGACCAACCCCTGCATCAAGTACCGCCACAAGCATGCCCACAAGCACAAGTGTGCGAAGGGCTGCTGCGAAGAGCCGACCTACGAGACGGTCCTCAATCCGACGAGCCCGGAGACCTGCCAGACGGTGGCCGTTCCGGTCTGCCTGCCGGCCTGCTGCCAGGGCTGCCCCTGTGAGACCTCGCGGTGCACGCTGCTCGGTTGCGGCCAGGTGAAGTATGACTACGCCTGCGGCTGCTCGGTGATCGTCCGCTTCCAGAAGCACGGCGACATCCTCGTCACCTACTCCGGCTTCTAGTCCGTCGTAGACGGATGAGAGCCCTCCGCTTCAATCACAACGAGCCCTGCCGGGAGCCCCTCCCGGCAGGGTTTTTGTTTGATCTGGTGAGGGGGAAACGAACCCCTTGAATAAAAGCCCCCAGCGGAAGCCGGGGGACACAGGGATAGGCCGTTCTCCCCATTTATTGATCCAGCCGGGATGTGAGGGTTTTTACTTTTGACATCACCAGAAAGGGTGGGTTTTTTGGATGGAAAAGAAGCATTTCAGTGAAGAGCAGATTGCGTTTGTGCTACGGCAGGCTGAGTCGGGCACTTCGGTGGCTGAGATCATTCGCAAGCTTGGAATCAGCGAACAGACGTTCTATCGATGGAAGAAGCGGTTCGCAGGGCTTGGGATCG
>JBAXUW010000465.1:0-1782 GCA_037129495.1 Planctomycetota bacterium
CGTCCAGCGCGTCTTTCACGGCATCCTTCACCGTATCCGCGAGCCGTTCGTTCGACGTCTTCTGTGGCGTCTCTTGTGGCGGCGGCGGATCGCCGGCCAGGGTTTCCAAGGGCAAGGACAGGATCAGCATCGCGGCCAAAGACGCAAAGATGGCTGGACGATTCGTGGGCACGAGTCATTTCTCCGTGGGTTGGTAGCAGGCCGAACATATCCGCGGCCTCACTGCCACGCAAATCGGCCACGCAGTGCATCCACAGCCTGCTAAGCTCACTGTCGGTAGAAAAACTCGTCCCTGTACTTTTTCCGCTTGTAAAACCTCCGTTTTGTCCGAGCACTGCGGACTCGCGACCGCATCGTGCGGCCGGCTACGCAGCGTATCCACAGCCTGCGAAGGCACTTCGAGGGCACAGCCCGGATGTCGGCTACGAGAATGATCCCTGCTTCACCGCCACGAGGTGCGCAGGATCCTCCGGCGAACACGCCGCACGGGACTTTTCCAGCAGGATCCGGCGGCGACACACTGCCTCGCCTCGTCGCGATCGACTCTTTTCGAGGCTTGGCGATTCTCCTGATCGTCGCGGGGCATCTCATTTATGTGGCTGGGCTGCACGTCGACACCTTTCAAGAGAAGGTCCTCGTGAACCTCGTGAAGGGCGGGACTTCTTTTTTCGTCTTCATCTCCGGATTCCTCTTTCATTATCTCCTTCCCCAGGAATTCCAGTACCGGCGTTTCCTACGTCAGAAGGCCGAGTACGTGTTGCTGCCGTACCTTGTCATGTCGGCCTTTTTCATGACCTACGACATCGCCGCACGACAGCAGCCCATGCCGAGCTACGGGGAGCCGGTTTTTCCATACGGTATCGATCAGTGCCGCCGATTCGCCAGTTCCGTCATCCAGCAACTGTGGACCGGGGAGCATCTCGACGGTTACTGGTACGTTCCTTTCATCATGGCGATCTTTCTCGTGTCGCCCGCCTTTCTCCGCTACACAAAGCTGCGAGTGGCCGCCCGACTGGCGATCATGGGAGCAGCGATCCTGGTGGCAATGTTCGTGCACCGGCCGGTCAACAATCTTTCGGTGCTCCAGTCTGGAGTCTATTTCCTGCCTGTTTATCTGCTGGGAATCAACGTCTCAATGGACCGGGAGCGGGTGCTGCGGCGACTGGCTGGCAAGGAGTGGTTGCTGGGGATCGTCCTACTCGGACTGTCGGTCACGCAGGTCGCGTGGTACCGGCAGTACGACAACATGCACAAGCCCGCCCTGGAATGGGGTGGAGCGGACTTGAATCTGGTCCAGAAGATGCTGGCTTGCCTCTTCTTGTATTCGATTTTTTCCAGGATGGAGCGGCTCAATCAACCTGTTCTCAAGACGCTCGCCGCCAGCAGTTTCGCGATCTATTTCCTCCATCCTATGGTGATAAAGTTTCTGAGTACGTGTGGGGGACGCGAGTGGCTCTCGTCTGCCTACGGGCCTTTGCCCGGAATCGTCCTGTGGATTCTCTGGACCCTCGTTGTGACGACTCTTTCCTACGGGATTGCCATCACGATTCGCTGGCTCGTGCCTGGCGTGAGTCGTCGGATCATCGGATGGTGACTTACCCGTAAACGTCGTCACTCTGGGGCATTGTTCCCATGACGAGTTCTGCCAGGAGGCCGATTGTTGACGGCGGTTGAAAGCGGCAGCGCAGGGCGGTCTCTCACGGCGTGTTGCGAGGTGAGTCGTTCATAAAGTGCTACCGGCCAATGGTCTTCCAGCAGTTGTCCAGTCACTGCCGCTCCGTG
>JBAXUW010000466.1:0-1782 GCA_037129495.1 Planctomycetota bacterium
CGATGGATGAGATACGGCTAGTCGATACACGCAACTGATGACAATAGAGCGCATTCGACTTCCGTGTGGCGTTGGCTTCGGGGCGGCAAAAGTCTCGTCGCTGACGCTCACGAAAAGTTCGCCGACCCCTCCGCCTTCATCAACCGGTTTATTGACCCAGTCATCGCCGCTCTCGTGTGCCACGGTCGCATCCCCGCAGGCGGCGGCGCTCAGGTGTCTTCGGCGAAGGCCGCGTCAAACTGCCGGGTGCTCGGGGCAAAATCGAGATGCCGTACAAACTCGCACGCCTCGGCGGCGCCGTGTTCGCGGTCCATCCCGCAATCTTCCCACTCCACAGAGAGTGGCCCGCTGTAGCCGGTGTGGTTGAGGGCGCGGATGATCTCTTCGAAGTCGACGCCGCCGCGCCCGGGCGACCGGAAATCCCAGCCGCGGCGGGGATCGCCGAAGTTGAGGTGGCTGCCGAGAATGCCGGCTTGGCCGTTGAGTGTGGTGATCGCGTCTTTGACATGCACGTGATAGATGCGGTCGGGGAATGCCCGGATGAATTCAACCGGATCGACCCCCTGCCAGTGCAGATGGCTCGGATCGAAGTTGAAGCCAAACTCTTCCCGGCGGCCGATCGCCTCAAGCGTGCGCTGCGCGGTGATGGTGTCGTAGGCGATTTCGCCCGGATGCACCTCGAGCGCAAACCGCACGCCGCATTCGGCAAACACATCGAGGATCGGGTTCCAGCGTTCGGCAAACTGCTTGTAGCCGGCGTCGATCATCGAGCCTGGCACTGGCGGGAAGGAATAGAAGAGGTGCCAGATGGAGGAGCCGGTGAATCCATTGACCACCGACACGCCGAGCTTCTGAGCGGCCCGGGCGGTGCGTTTCATCTCCTCGGTGGCGCGGGCGTTGACGCCGGCCGGCTTGCCGTCGCCCCACACATGGGGCGGCAGGATCGACTTATGGCGTTCGTCGATCGTGTCGCACACCGCCTGGCCGACGAGATGGTTGGAGATGGCGTGGACGGTGAGTTCGTGCCGTTCGAGCAGGTCGCGTTTGGCGGCGCAGTAGCTGCTGTCTTCCAGAGCCTTGGTCACATCGAAGTGGTCGCCCCAGCAGGCCAACTCCAGACCGGAGTAGCCAAACTCGCTGGCCTTGCGGGCCAGATCCTCAAGCGGCATATCGGCCCACTGGCCGGTGAAGAGCGTGACGGGGCGGGCCATGGAATGTTCCTTAGTTCCGGAGGGCGTGGTCGGGAAGCGAAGAGAAGGGGATTTTGCCAGAATTCCTGCGTTCTGCAACCAGTTGGGATCGGGTGGGATCAGGGCTGGCTTTTTCGCCGCCGAATTGCGATTCGGGCCCAGTTCCTCTCGAGCATGCCGTCGAGCTCGACACCGACATCTTGGTCGCGGCGACCATTCATCCCGGCACTGCAGTTGACACGGCGACAGTTAACGTCACGGCGATCGACGCAGCCGTGAACCTCGGTCAGAGCGATCGTTCGCCCACGTCTGCGACACAGGAGGAGCGAGAGAAACATGGCTTCGAGGGTTGGTCGGCGTGAAGAAGCGGCACCCGATGGGGGTCGCCGCACGCAACCTCTCGGGTCATCGACCCAAACGTTGACGCTCACGCTGCGTGGGTATAGGCTCCGACAACAAGCTCCTCGGGTCTTATCGGGTCTTCCCGGTATCGGATCGGTCGGGCTCCCTGGCCCGCCCTCGTGCGGTTGTATTCCGCCTTATTTCTTGACGCGAGACTTCTTCATGTCCACCTCTCCTCGGCGTTCCACAG
>JBAXUW010000467.1:0-1775 GCA_037129495.1 Planctomycetota bacterium
CCTCTGGGGCGCGGGATTTCTGCCGACTAAGCACCAGGGGGTCCGCTTCCGCTCCGGCGGCGATCCTGTGCTCTATGTCAACAATCCCGCCGGTGTGTCACCGGAGAATCGGCGGCAACTACTCGACGGGCTCCGGCAACTGCACGAGCACCAGTTCACGGGCACGCCCGACGCCGAGATCACCGCGCGGATCGCCAACTACGAGATGGCCTTCCGCATGCAGTCGAGCGTGCCGGAGGTGACTGATTTTTCGAGTGAACCGGCCCACGTGCTTGAGCAATACGGCCCCGATGCCAAGGAACCAGGCACGTTTGCTGCCAACTGTTTGCTGGCGCGGCGGCTGGCGGAGCGGGGCGTGCGGTTCATCCAGCTCTACCATCAAGACTGGGACCATCACGGCGGTCTGAAGGGCGGCATCGTGCGGGAATGCAAGCAGACCGACCAGCCCGCGGCGGCGCTTGTGAAGGACTTGGAAGACCGCGGCATGCTCGACGACACGCTCGTCATCTGGGGAGGAGAGTTTGGGCGGACAAACTACTGCCAGGGCCTCTACAAGCCGGGGAGCGACTTCGGCCGCGACCATCATCCGCGCTGCTTCACAACATGGATGGCCGGCGGCGGCATCAAGCCTGGCATCACCTACGGCGAGACCTGTGAATATGGCTACAACATTGTCAAAGACGGCGTGCATGTGCACGACTTTCATGCCACGCTGCTGCATCTCCTCGGCATCGATCACGAGCTACTGACCTACAAGTTTCAGGGCCGCCGCTACCGGCTCACCGACGTCCATGGCAAGGTAGTCAAAGATATCCTGTCGTAGGTCGAGCGCGTCGCTTGGCCCTCAAGACAAGTCGATCACAGAGAGCGTGATCGCGGCCGTCATCAGCAGTGCCGCCGCAATTCGCTTGATGAGCATGGCCCGGTCAACCTTCTGCTCCAGATCGTGCCAACCGCGATGGGCCAGCCACGCGCCCAAGGCCACGTTCATCACGCCGCGCGTCGACTGTAGGATGTTGCCGAAGACCACGCCGACAAGACCGAAGCAGCAATAGAGACCCAGCATCGATCCCAGCCAAGTCGTGGAATACTGCCCGGCAGAAATCCAATCGGTCCGCAGGTATGGACGCAGCGTGAGCGCCAGCGGTGCAGACAACCCACCGCAGAGACCATACGTGAGCGTCAGCGCTAGGACTCCGCCGTGTAACCGGCTGATTGAGCCCCCCGCCTCCGCGACCCCGGTCTGCAGGCCGTTGATCAGGGAGACGATCAAGATGTCGGCGATTGCGAAGCAGATACAGCAGAAGAGAACGCAGCCAAACGCCCGCAGCGACACGCCGCCACGGCCTGTCTGCAAGATGGCCGCTGCGGCCACGCTGAGCGCCACCGCCAGCCACTGCCGGGCATCAAGAGCAGTTCCCATGACGAACGTGACGAGCAGCGCAAGCATCACGACCTTCAGCCCCAAAAGCGGTGAGATCTGCGATGCGTCTGCGGCCTTCAGCGCCGCGAAGAGCGCCGACTGTCCGAGCACGTAGAAGCCCGTAGATGCCAAGAGTGGTGCTGCGAACTGCTGCCAGGCTGGCGAAGCCATAGGCCAGAGAAGATAGACCACCGGAATGCAGACGGCCGCCATGATAACGTGCGCCAGCACCAGGAGCCTGAGGGCTACACTCTGCCGGCCAGCCGCCCGCTGCTGAAGGCCATGGTGCCGCGAGATGAGATACGAAAGCGCGCTCAAGCCGGCCGCCGCCAGTCCGGAGGCGACGCCTAGC
>JBAXUW010000468.1:0-1763 GCA_037129495.1 Planctomycetota bacterium
GCTACTCAGCACGCCGGATGGAGCTTGTGGAAGTGCCGTTGACCGTCCTATCCTTCGGCGACACGATCGCCCACCCATTTTCCTCCACGAGGTCGAGGGCGATGCCACTGGGCAGCGTGAGGCTGCGGGAGTTGCCAGACCGTTCGACGGGGCCGGTCACCGACTGCAGCGAATCGAGCAGCTTGTCGAGGCTCTTGACCGGGACGAAGCCGTGCACGGCCAGATCGTTGCCGTCGGTCGTGACGACTGCGCCCAGAGGCCGCTTGACGTCGAGCCCGCCTAGGCTGCGGCCCTGCGTGGCCATCAGCAGCACCGATTCCATCATGCCGGCCAGCCCGGGCTGGCCGACCTGCATGCCCATCCACCCGAGCTGTTTTTTCAGGTCCGCGTAGCTGTCGCAGGTGACGATCACCAGCACTTGTCGTTCGGCGGCTCGGGCCGACGAGAAGCTGGCACCCACGCCGAGCTCACTCACGAACAGGCCCAAGGCCCAGGCGGCAGCGAGGGCCACCTGCATCGGAAATCCACCGCATCGATGTCTGACAGACATGAAAATACCCTTGTGAACAGACCACTGGTTTCGGACACATGGTGTGGGAGCAGAAGGCACGTTCTCCGGAGGAGACAGGCGCCCCGCGTAGCTTACCAGCCGCCTCGCCAACAGCCCGCTGGAAAAGTCGTCTAGGCCCCTGCCGAACGTGAAAAGAGCCCACTTGGAAAACCTCCGGTTTGACCCGAAGGCTGCTGCGCCGTTTCGAGTGCTGCGCATCTGGGGCGGCGGCGTGCGTCCGGGCATGCTGTTTTTCCACGGCCTGCCAAACCTGCATTCCCGGTATTCATTAGTTTCATGCAGCCGCTCTCCCCGGAATTCGAGCCCAATTTTTCGCCATTCTCCACGGCCGCGCCGGCGTCTCGGCCGCCACGGATCCGCCTGCAGGCACTGCTCTTTGTGCTGACCTGCTGCACGACGTTTGCCGCGGGCGTGGCGGGCTGGCAGCCGCTGTTGCTGGGCGTCGACGACGAGGTGAGCCTGCAGATCGCCGCGCACTGGCAGCGAGGGCTCGCCTACATGGCGGCGGTGATGGCGGTGCTGGGCTGCACGAGGCGGGGCATTTCATCGCAGCCCGGCTCCATCGTATCCCGGCCACGCTGCCGTTTTTCATTCCCGTGCCCGTGCTGCTCACCGGCACGTTGGGCGCGGTGATCGGCATGGAGGGCTCGCGGGCCAACCGCCGCCAACTGTTCGACATCGCAATCGCCGGGCCACTGGCCGGTCTGGTGGTGGCCCTGCCGCTCCTCTCCATCGGCCTGCTCACCGGCGAGGCGGCCCGGCAGAGCCCGTTTGCCATGCCGCCACTGGCCAGCGGCATCCTGCGGCTGATCCGCCCCGACATCGCCCCCGGCGCCACGATCGCCCCCAATGCGCTTTTCATGGCGGGGTGGGTTGGCCTGCTGGTGACGGGACTCAACATGATTCCGATCAGCCAGCTCGACGGCGGCCATGTCAGCTATGCGGTCTTCGGCAGACGGGCCCACTGGATCGCGCGGGGCGTGCTGATCGCCTCCATCACCGCGATCGTGCTGCTGGGCCGCACCAACTGGATCGCGATGGTGGTGATCGTGACGCTCCTAGGCACGGACCATCCGCCGATCCGCAACGACGGCCGGCCGCTGGGGCTGGCCCGCACGGCGATGGGGCTGCTGTCGTTCCTGATCCCAATCGTGACGTTCATGCCTGAGCCGCTGCTGCTGGATTGACCGGC
>JBAXUW010000469.1:0-1759 GCA_037129495.1 Planctomycetota bacterium
GAAAACTTGTCCCACGGAAGTGCTATGGCACCATCCAAGACAGCGGGCCCGACTGGAGCCAGACGAGCAGGCCCATGAGAACGGCCAGGGCGAGACTGTGCGGGAAGACCCGCCGCAGGATCGCACCCTCCTGCCGGTGCCCACCCGTCGCGGATGCCGACACGACGATGCTCTGGGCGTCGATCATCTTTCCCATCACGCCGCCGGTGCTGTTGGCCGTGCAGATCAGCAGCGGGTTGAGCCCCAGTTGTTCGGCGGTTACCCGTTGCAGACTGCCAAACATCGCGTTGCTGGCGGTATCAGAACCGGTGAGCGCCACGCCCAGCCAACCTAAGAGCGCTGCAAAGAAGGGATAGAATGAGCCTGAGCGAGTCAGTGCCAGGCCAAGCGTGACATCGGTGCCGGAATAGCGCGTGACAAACGCCAGCGCCAGCATCAGGCTGATCGTGACGAGCGAGACGGCCAGCCGGCGGAGGTTTTCGCACCAAATCGTCCAGGCCCGGGCGGGCGCGATGCCCAGCCACGGCAGCGATATCATCGCAGCGACAAGGATGCCCGTGCCGGCAGCGGAGAGCCAGTTGAACCGGTAGACGGCCCGTTCGATCTCCTGTGGTTCCCGCGTGGCCGGCGGCACCTTGGCAATCCGCCCGTCGAGCCAGGGAACTGGCCATTCCGGAGCGACAATGCTGGTGGGCAAGAGTGGCCGGCTGGAGTCAGCCGGCGGCCACGCACGGCCCTCAAGCGTGGCCTTGACCGCAGGCACGCCCCAGCAGAAGACAGCCAGCGAGAGAAACGCCCACGGAGCCCAAGCCCAGAGAATGCGGCGGGCCGAGTCGTCTGGCAGAGCCAATGGTGCCTGTCCCCGTTTGGTTCGATCCCGAGTATTCCCGTGCTGCCAGCACTCCCGCGGCTGCCACCAGCGAAGAAAGACCGCGAGCGTCGCGAGGCTGACAATCCCGGCCACAACATCGACGAGTGCTGCGCCGACATAGTTTGCCATCGCAAACTGCACCGCGGCAAACGATCCACCACAGATAACGACTGCGGGCCAGACTGCCACCAGCCCCCGCCAGCCGGCCATGGTGGCAACCATCCAGGCGGGCACGATGAGCGAGAAGAAGGGAAGCTGCCGACCGGCCATCTGCGAGATCGCGTGTTCGTCGAGGCCGGTCACCTTTGCCAGCGTAATGATCGGCGTGCCAAGTGCACCAAACGCGACCGGGGCAGTGTTGGCGATCAGCGCTAAGACTGCCGCTTCGAGCGCGGGAAAGCCAGCGCCGGTGAGCAGGGCCGCTGAGATCGCCACCGGCGCCCCAAAGCCCGCCGCGCCTTCCAGAAAAGCGCCGAATGAGAAGGCAATCAGCAGGGCCTGCATGCGATGATCGGCGGAGAGCCGGGTCACCGACCGCTTCATGATTTCCAGGGCACCGGCCGTGACGGAAAGCTGATAGAGAAACATCGCCGTGACGATGATCCAGCCGATGGGGAAGAGGCCAAAGGCGGCGCCGTGGACCGCGGCAGCCAGGGCCGCGTCGATCGGCATACCAAAGATTCCGATCGCGATCAGCAGGGCCGTCGCAAGACCGACCCCCGCAGCCGTCGGCGCCGAAGAGCCTGCGGCGGCCAAGAGCCCGAGCAAAACAACCAGCGGCAGCGTTGCCACGAGCGTGGAGAGTGCCGGCGCGGCGAGCGGATCGTAAACGTGCGTCCAAATCATTGACTTACCCTGATCATTGACCTTGCCACTGGGGCCCCGCGG
>JBAXUW010000047.1:0-16447 GCA_037129495.1 Planctomycetota bacterium
GTTTAGGGTTTAGGGCGTGCCGGTCCCCGCTAGAGCCCGGTATAACTGGTACCACTGCTACAGTCGAAAGACTCGGTAGCCCCAGGAATTTTGCCCGCCCAGAACTTGATGGCATACTAAAGCTAGGGCGTGGCGTGAGCTAGGCTTGGGCTCTGCTGGCCGCTCTTCAACCCGTCTTTTGCTCCTCCAGTCTTCCTCCAGTTTTAAGAGGCATCTATGTCGCGAGTTGCCAGCAATCTGCTCCGCGGTTTCGCTACCTGTGGCCTGATTGTCTTTTCATGGAGTCAGGGCAACGCCGCCGAATCGGCTGTTCCCAGTTCGTCGGCGGCAGCGGTAGCGTCGGCGGGCGTGCCGGATCTGTTCCTGGCGGAAGAACAGCAACTCATCAGCCTGAAATACATCCCCAACGATGCAAAATCGGCCCAAATCATTGTGACGAACCGGACTCGGCGTCCGCTCACGCTGCGGATGCCTGCAGCCTTCGCCGGTATCCCGATTCTCGCCCAGATGGGCATGGGTGGCATGGGTGGCATGGGTGGCGGCGGTGGCGGCGGGCAGGCCGGCTTCGGCGCTGGTGGCATCGGCGGTGGTGCGCAGGCCACCGGCGGTGGCGGCATGGGCGGCGGCATGGGTGGTCAGGGTATGAATGGCATGGGTGGCGGCGGCATGGGGATGGGTGGTGGCGGCGCCTTTTCGATTCCACCCGAGCGGTCACGGGTCTTCCGAGTGCCAACCGTCTGCCTCGAATATGGCAAGCATGAGCCCACCAGTCGAATGCCTTACAAGCTTGGCCGTGTCGATACGTTTTCAAGCGACCCGAAACTAGCTGTTGTGTTGGAGAGCTTGGGTCGTGGTGAACTGCCGCAGAAGGTGGCGCAGGCGGCCGCTTGGAACATCGCCAATGGACTATCGTGGGAGAAACTGGCAGCGGAAAAGATCGACCATGCCGGTGGCATGCCCGATGAATCGTATTTCACGCCGGTCGAACTGATGGCGGCCCATCGCGTCGTGGCCGCTGCTACGCTTGAAGCGAAGCGACGGCAGCCTGCCGACTCAAGCAACTCGGCAGCGCCGAGCAGCCTGGTTCAATAGTCTCCCGAAACGCTCTCGCCCAAGGCCCGCGTTGAAAGCCTTTTCCACAGGCTAGGATCGATGCTGTCGGCGATGGACCGGACGCTGCCGTCCATGAAGGCGGATGAGACAATACCCACGTGATGGCTACGGGATGTGACAGCGGCGAGCGTGGGCTTGGTTGCATCCGTTCCCTCACGCCTGTTCGTCCAGTCGCCATCCACAAGTTTGCCGCCGATCGTGATTGGCACGACGGTGTTCGGTGGGAACACGGTTGTGAAGCCGGTCTGGTTGGTCTTGCCGTCGACCCATTCCGTATGGGCTCCCGCTGGTTTTTCGTCGCCCCCGAAGCCAACGATCGCAGTCGGCGAAGAAGGGGCCGGGAAATAAGACAGGTCGGCATTGCGACGGTACGACGTGTAGGCTTTGACCTCAGAAAAGGCGAGCGTCTTCGAGAGTCCGTCGGAGAAATGTGCGGCTTTGAGACGGCCGTTCACCTGGAAGGCGCCGTCGCCTCCAGTGCGGGTGATCGGATCGAACACGAACCATGTTCCCATGTTGATGGCGTAATTGAGCGGATAGTGTCGTTCGGCGCCGTCGATCAACGGCCTGTCGTTCGCCTCCGCCGGGCAGAGCAGCACCGGAACTCGCAGCGACGAAATCAGCGTGGAGCCGTCGGCAAGGGTGGCCGTGTCGTAGGAGTTGTCCAGATTGCGGGCCACTTCGGCACCGAGGGCGAGATCCTCCACGAACGGCAGCAGTCGGGACTGGGCTGACCATTCGCGGGCGTCGGAGCCTGGGTCGCCATTCCATTCCCGGCTGGGCGGGTAGGCCCGCTTTGCGACCTCACAATTGTGCAGCGCGAGCGACAACTGTTTCAGGTTGTTTTGGCATGCGAGCCGCCGGGCGAACTCTCGGGCTGACTGAACCGCCGGCAGCAGCAGCCCCACGAGCGTGCCAATAATGGCGATCACGACCAGGAGTTCGACGAGGGTAAACCCTTGACGAACGGCTAGGTATCCGCGGGTCGATTTTGGAAACATGGCCATCCTCTTTAAAATCGACATTGAGACTCAATATCAATAAGATCCTGGTCCCGAATTGTAGGACTTCGATAGATGTTGTCAACAGGAGGGCTCTGTCTGGAGGAGTGCAGACGCAGTCTGCCCATCAATCAGCGGTCGAAACACGCTCAGTCAGCGGGTTTTGAGCCACCCCCTACATTGTTTTTTTAGAGTCGTTAAAACAAAGTATCTTCGAAAGATTGACGACAACCGCAGGGTTGAGTCGGGGGTTTGGGATACAGGACCTGAATATCAGATGTCGGAGCAAGGAGCAGGCAGCGTTATGAAATCAGTCACGTCAACCGCGGCAGCGACAGTCGATCGTCGCGAAAACGAAATCGTTGTTGAAGCGAGAAATCTCTCGAAGACCTACCGGGATTTCTGGGGACGCAGCAAGAAGGTGGCACTGAAACCACTCGATCTTGAGATTCGTCGCGGCGAGATTTTCGGTCTCTTGGGGCCCAACGGCTCCGGCAAGACCACCACGATGAAACTGCTGCTCGGTCTTGTTTTTCCGACCTCGGGCGAGGCGCTCGTCTTCGGCCGCGATGCTACCGATGTGTCGAAGAACGAGCGAATCGGCTACCTGCCTGAAGAGTCGTATCTCTATAAGTTTCTCGACGCTGAAGAGACGCTCGATTTCTACGGTCGGCTCTTCGACATGCCGCCGGCAGAGCGGAAGCGGCGGGCCGACGCCCTCATCGAAATGGTTGGCCTCAGCCGGGACAAAAAGCGGCAACTCCGCGAGTATTCCAAGGGCATGACACGTCGCATCGGCGTCGCACAGGCGCTGATCAATGATCCCGAACTCGTGCTCCTTGACGAGCCCACCAGCGGCCTCGACCCGATCGGCACCCGAGAGATGAAAGACCTGATCATCGACCTCAAGCAGCGTGGCAAGACGGTGATCCTCTGCTCGCATCTGTTGGCCGACGTGGAAGATGTCTGCGATCGAATCGCGGTGCTCCATCAGGGCGAACTCAAGGAACTTGGTCGCGTCGAAGACCTGCTACGGGTTACCAACGTCACCCAGATTCGCGCCGAGGGGTTGTCGACCGAGGCCCGGGAAGAGATTCGTGCGGTGCTTGCGCGGCACGGCCGATCGGATGTGGAAATCGGGAATCCCCGCACCACGCTGGAGGATCTGTTTCTCGATGTGGTTCGCGACACCCAGGCCCGTCCGGGCCGCCGTGCCCGGCAGCATGCCGCCGACGGCTCCCAGCCAGGGAAGGAGTGAGCGATAACCCATGGTGCTTGAACATGAAATTCCGAAGTTTGCCGCGTGGATTGGTCCGGCGCTGCTTTGGTATTTGTTCGTGATCAGCCTCGTGGCCGTGTGTGCGGCGGCGCTGGCCTGGCTGAGCCAATCGCTCCTCTATGGTCCGCTGGCTGCAGGCGATCGGGTCTACCGGGGCGTCTTAACGGGGGTCGCGGATCTCGCTGGCATGTCGTCGCGACGGATCTGGGCGCTGGCGCGGCTGGCGATCCAAGAATCGCTGCGCCGCAACGTGCTCGTGGCGTTGGCGTTGTTTCTCTTGATCGTGTTGTTTGCGGGATGGTTTCTCGATCCCAAGAGCGTTAATCCTGGGAAGCTCTACCTCGGATTCATCCTCGGTGCGACCAACGTGTTGGTCTGCCTCGTGACACTCGTGCTCTCCGTCTTTAGCCTGCCGGCCGATATTAAGGCCAAGGCGATTCAGACTGTCACCACAAAGCCTGTCCGCACGGGCGAGATTGTGCTTGGCCGCATTCTTGGTTTTTCGATCGTCGGCGCTGGTTTGTTGGTGATCATGGGGCTGATCGGCTGGGGATTCGTGGTGCGAAGCGTGAACCATGGGCATGATGTCGTCGAGGGCGACGTCGTTGAGGTGAAGGATGTGGGGGGCACGATCACCGGCTACGAGGGCCGCTCAAGCCTCGACCGTGGACATCGCCATCGCTTCGATCTCGACGCCAGCGGCAACGGTTGGACCGACACCGTGCACGGGCATCGTCACGCGGTTCGCCGGTCTGTGGCCGGCGGCTACACGCTAGGGCCCGTCGAGGGAATTCTCGAGGCCCGGCGGCCGCTGCGAGGCACGCTGCGGTTTCTTGATCGCGAGGGCCGGCCGAGCACCAAGGGGATCAACGTCGGCTCGGAGTGGGGCTATCGGCAATACATTGAGGGTGGCAGCCTCGCTGCCGCGATCTGGAAATTTGAGGGTGTCTCCGAGCGTGAGTATGCCGACGGTCTGCCTTTAGAAATGGTCGTGCGGGTATTTCGCACCTACCAAGGATCGATCGAGAAGGGAATCAAGGGGAGCGTGCGGGTTCGTAACCCTGTCAGCGGTCTGCAGAGCGACCCGTTCTACTTTACTGCCCGGGAATTCACGATCGATTCGCTGATCATCCCGCGGAAGCTCGCGACCACGTCGACCGACGGTGGCACTCGGCAGGTCGATCTCTTTGCCGACCTCGTGGCCGATGGCCGGATCGAGGTGATCCTGCAGTGCCTCCAACCAGCGCAATTTTACGGCGTTGCGCAGGCCGACTTCTATCTGCGGGCCGGAAGTGGCTCGTTTGCCTTAAACTATGCTAAGAGCTGCCTCGGCATCCTGTTCTCGATGCTGCTGGTCACTGCAATGGGGGTAATGTTTAGCACGTTTTTGGGCGGCCCGCTGGCTCTTATGGCAACACTGGCAGTGGTGCTCGTGGGCCAGTTTCGCGAGTTCATTCAGAGGCTGTTCGAGAGCCAGATCACCGGCGACACTTTTCTCACGCCCGGCGGCGGTCCGATCGAGTCGCTCTACCGGATCGTGACGCAGACGAGCATTACGGCCGATCTTGATCCCTCTGCGGTCGTGACGTTTATGAAGACTCTGGACACCTTTCTGCTGGCGCCGATGCGGCTCTTGACGGCGATTGTCCCGTCGCTGAGTTCACTCGGCACGAGCGACTTCGTGGCGGGGGGCTTCGATATTCCCTTCGATCTGGTGGCGGAACAGAGCATGGAAACCGTTGGGTATTTGCTGGCGTTTTTCATCGCTGGCGCCCTCTGTCTTAAGGCTCGCGAGGTGGCATCATGAGTTTGACATCGTCGGCGCCCGAATCCTCTGGGAGTCAGAACGGCGGCGGGAACCGCAGGCCGGGAACTGCTCAGCCGGCTGCCTTGTGGCTAGGGCTGCGGCCCGGCACGCTGCTGGCCTTGGTGGGAATCGCCGTGTTGTTGGTGCCGCTCTCCGCCCTGAGCCAGCCCAGTGACTCCGCCAGCAAGGGGGGCAAGCTCGCCAGGCTCCGCGAACAGTATGGGCTGTCGCAGGCCAATCTGGGCGAGGTCGATCCGACGAGTGAGGCGATGCGGTTGGCGTCGCTGGGGCTCAAGAACATCGCCGTCACGCTCCTCTGGGATCGGGCCAATCACTATAAGAAGGTGGAAGACTGGACGAACCTCTCGGCAGTGCTTGAGCAGATGACCAAACTCCAGCCCAACTTCTATTCAGTCTGGGACTTTCAGGCCCACAACCTCTCCTACAACATCTCCGTCGAGTTTGATAACTATCACGACCGCTATGCCTGGGTGATGAAGGGGATCGAATTCCTGCGGCAGGGCATTAGCTTCAACCTACGAGAGCCGCGTCTGCTTGGCCGCCTGGGCTGGTTTATCGGCCAGAAGATCGGGCGGGCCGACGAGAAGAAGCAGTATCGCCGGCTCTTCAAGGCAGATGAGGACTTCCACGAACGAGACCGCCCAGGCCGCACGCTTCCCGAGCGCGACAACTGGCTCGTAGCGCGAGAGAAATACCGCGCTGGACAGCAGGTCGCCGATGCGGGAGCGCCCCTCAAGACCACCGCGCTGATCTACCACAGCGAGCCGATGATGACGGCGATCCACTACGCAAAAGCCCTCGAGCAGGACGGCACGTTTGGCGCCGCCGCTCGCGACGGCTGGAATCTGGCCATTGACGAGATGCGGCGGTTTTCGGTTCGGGAGATTCCCACCAGCTGGGACGTGCCAATTCGACTCGGCATGCGGGAGGCGGAGTTGGCCCGTGCCGACCGCATTGCCACGGAGATGGAACAACTGCTTCCGGGCCAGTTCAAGGCGTTGGAGGAAACGAAACAGGCCGCGCTGACGCCGGAGCAGCAGGCGGCTCTCGCCGTGCCCGCGATTGAGCGGACCGATGCTCAAGCTGTCGATGCTCGCACTGCCACGGAACTTGTAACGGTGGATTGGCCAGCAGTGGTCGGCGCGGCACCTGCCGACGTTCGCACCCGTGCGAAAGACCTTCTGCGGCAGTGGCGGGAAGCCAAGGAGACCGCTGAGATTATCGATCGCTATCGGGATATAGTGAATTTCAACGTCTGGCGGGCCACCTGCGAGGCCGAGGTTACAGAGCCGGCAATCAAGGCCCGCGAGGCGATCTGGCGGGCGGAGCGGGAGTTTGAGAATGCGCGACTGCAGCCTGCCAAGCTGGCCTATGAGGAAGCCTTTCAGAACTGGCGTCAGGTGCTCGATGCCTCGGAAGTGCTCCGCAAGGACAGCATCGTCATGGAAGACATGGCAGAAGTTGTCGATCGTTACCGGAAGGTGCTCGACCAACTTGACGAGGAATTCCCAAAGCCATTCATCCTCCAAGACGTGACCGACAAGGGCCGCTAGTCACGTTGAGTCGCGGCGAATCAGCAGTTTGTCGATCCGACGGCCATCCATGTCGACCACCTCGATGACGAGGTTGCGCCATCTGAGCGTGTCGCCTGTCGTTGGAATCCTCTCGAGTTCGGCGAGCACGAGTCCCGACACCGTCGAATAGTCTCGCGGCACGGCGTCGAGCTTGAAATCGAGCTTGTCGGCGAGATCCTCGATGCCAGCGCTGCCGTCCACCAGCCACGAGCCGTCCTCCCGTTGCACAAACTGCGACGAACTGCGGTGATGCTCGTCATGGATTTCGCCGACCAACTCCTCAAGCACGTCCTCGAGCGTCACGAGCCCCTCGGTGCCACCGTATTCGTCGAGCACGATGGCGAGTTGGTTTCGCTCTTTTTGGAAAAGTTCGAGCAGGCGGTCGAGCGGCATCGTCTCAGGAACAAACAGGGCGCGGTGCATGATCCGGCGGAGTTCGATCGGCCAGCCCATCCAGTTGTGGCGGAGCACGTCCTTGAGCAAGACGTAGCCGAGGATGTGATCGAGTGAGCCCTCATAGACAGGCAGCCGCGAATAGCCGGCCATGGCGATCGCGCCGAGCACCTCGCCGGGGGGCGTTTCGATATCGAGCGCGTCGAGTTCGATCCGTGGCCGCATGATGTCGCGGACTGTTCGCTCGCCGAGGCGGAGTGCCTCGGTCGCCACGGCCTGTTCCACTGCCTCGAGCACACCCTCGGCACGACCGGCCTCCAGGAGATGTTCGATGTCGTCCACCGACACGGTTGGCCCCTCTTGCTTGTGAGCACCGAGCAGGGCCAGCACCCCCGATGTAGACGCGCCCATCAGCCAGACAAGCGGTTTGGTGAACTGCGAAAAGATCTTCATCGCCGGGGCGACCAAGCGGGCGATATCCTCGGCTCTCCGCAGCGCCAGCCGCTTGGGAACCAGCTCGCCAAAGAGGAGCGTGAAGAACGACAGCAGCACAACAAATACAGTCAGCGCGATCGGCCTCGCCACACCGACCACAGCCGGCGGTCCGTGTGCGGCGATCCATGTGGCGAGGTCGCTGACAAGGCTGTCGCCACCGTAGGCGGCTGCCAGCGTGCCGACCAGCGTGATGCCGATCTGGACCGTGGGCAGGAACTGATCGGGGCTCGAGGCTAGCTCCAGCGCTGTCTGGGCCGCTGTGTCACCCGTTTCGGCCAATTGGCGGAGCCGGCCGCGCCGGCTCGCGACGATCGCCATCTCCGCCCCGGCGAAGAAGCCGTTGGCGAGGATGAGAGCAAAAACGAGGAGGATTTCCGGCAGCATACGGGGGTCCGATTAGGTCGTCGTGTCAACGGATTCTGGGAGCGGTCCGTCCCGGCTAATAACGGCGAGATTATCGCGGTGCACCACCTCATCGTAGGGACAGTAGCCCAGCACCGCGGCGATCCCTTCGGTCTTGAGGCCGGCAATCCGGCGAAGTTCGTCGACGGGATAGTTCACGAGTCCGCGGGCAAACACGCGGCCCTCTGTTGTGGCGAGCCTTACGACGTCGCCAGCTGCGAATGATCCCTCGATCGCGGTGACGCCGGCCGCGAGCAGGCTGCGGCCGCGGGCCACCACCGCATCGCGGGCGCCCGCATCGACGGTGATCTGACCACGAGCGTCGGCCGACCATCCCAGCCACCGCTTCCAGGCGGGCATGGTCGTCTTGCGGCCGACAAAGAGCGTGCCCACCGGCTCACCGGCACAGATCCGCTCAAGCACCGCGTCATCCCGGCCCGATGCGATGATGCAGTGCCCGCCCGCTTCATTCATGATGCCCGCCGCCGTGATCTTACTCGCCATGCCCCCCTTCGAGAGACCCCCGGCCCGGTCGCAGGCCAGCCCCGCCACCGTCGCGTTGACCTGCGACACGGTCAGGAGACGAGTGGCTGTCGGATCAGATGGATGGCGGTCGAAGAGCCCCTCGACGTCAGACAGCAGGACAAGCAGCGGGGCCCCCAGCAACGTGGCCACCAGAGCCGCGAGTCGGTCGTTGTCGCCGAAGGAGGTGCGGAGCTCCTCGACGCTCACGGTGTCATTTTCATTGATGATCGGGATCGCACCGTAGTCGAGCAGGGCGCGAAGGGTGTTGCGGATGTTGAGATAGCGAGCCCGATCCTGCAGATCATCCGCCACCAGCAGCACCTGTGCGGCGTGGCGGCTATGGGCCCGGAGCACCCGTTCGTAGGCTTCAATCAGGCAGCTTTGGCCGATCGCTGCTACGGCCTGCAGGCGGGCAAGCTCCTGCGGCCGTTGGGTCAGTCCCATCCGTCCCATCCCGGCGCCCACGGCGCCTGAACTGACGAGCACGACTTGCCGTCCTTGGGCCAAAAGCACTGAAAACTGCCGGCCGAGCGACTCGATGCGGGCGTTGTCGAGCAGGCCATCCGGACCCGTGAGCACTCGGGTGCCGACTTTGACAACGATCAGTCTGAAGGCGGTGGCGAGTTCCTTGCGGAGTGAGTCAGTCATGGTCGAGATTATGGCAGAAATTCCCGCCCGAGCGGGCCGACGGTTGAGACGGCCGGCCCTCAGGAAGTATAGTGGGGCTTTCGCGGTCAATGATTCAGGGCCGGCCAGCCGTCGGGCAACTGCGGAGCACCTTTTAGGGGCAATCGCTTGAGCGAACTGCATCACGAATGCGGGCTAGTGGCCATCTATCATCTTCCGTGCCGTAACGGTGAGGATCCCAGCCACCTCTGCCCTGCCCAGGGGCCGGAGGAGGTGTCGCGTCTTGTGCCGCGGATGCTGCTCGACATCCAAAACCGCGGCCAGCTTTCGGCGGGGATGACCGTCTGGAATCCGGACCGCAGCCAACTCCTCGCCACGATCAAGGACGTTGGCAGCGTCAGCGAGGTGTTTCGGCTCAGCCACCGCGGTAAATACGAAAATTTGATGTCGCAGCACACCGGTCGGGCCGCCATCGGCCACGTTCGTTATGCCACCTGCGGCGCCGAAGACCGCGGCTACGCCCAGCCACTGGAACGGCCGCATATCCAGAAGCGGAAGTGGTTTTCGTTTGGGTTCAACGGCCAACTTGCCAACTACTTAGAGCTGCGGGCCGAGATTCTCGCCAACGACGAGAATCATCTCGCTCGTGACAACGACACTGAAGTTATCATGCACGCCATCGGCAATGAACTGTCAGGCGCCGCCGATCCCGATCCGGTAGAGTTGCTGGCGACGATTTCCAAACGGTTTGACGGCGCATGGAATATCGCCATGCTTGATGCCTGTGGCCGGATGATCGTGGCCCGTGACCCTCTCGGTATCCGGCCGATGGAATACGCCCAGCTCGGCCCTTTAGTTGCCGCCGCAAGTGAGAGCGTCGCCCTGCTCAATCTCGGCTTCCCGGCGAAGTCGATCCGGTCGCTCGAACCGGGCACGGCGCTGATCGTTGATGGCGAGGAAATGCGGATCGAACGGTTCGCTGAAAGCCCGAAGCAGGCCCACTGCTTCTTCGAGTGGATCTACTTCGCCAACGTTGCCAGCACAATGGATGACCGGAGCGTCTATCTCTCCAGGAAGCGGCTCGGCGAGGAACTCGCCCGACTCGAGACGATAACAATCGACTCTGACACCGTCGTTGTGCCCGTTCCCGATACGAGCAAGGCAGCTGCCGACGCCATGGCCTACCGGCTTTCCATTCCGTCGGTGGAAGGGCTGATTCGTAACCGCTACACGGGCCGGACTTTCATCGACGGTGCCTCGAGCCGCCGTCAGAAGGCGGAGTCAAAATACACACCTCTGCGGGAGGTGCTCGAGGGCAAGCGGGTGATCCTCGTTGAGGATTCGATCGTCCGGAGCACAACGATGAAGGTGCTCCTCGGCAGGTTGCGTTCACTCGGTGGGGTCCGGGAAATCCACGTGCGGATCGCCTGCCCGCCGATCGTCGCTCCCTGTTTTTACGGCATCGATATGTCCACGATTGACGAGCTCTTCGCCCCGGCGTTTCTTCGCGACGGTGTGCTCACCGAGGAGGCCCAGGCGGAGATGGCGGCCCGGCTGGGGGCCGACTCGCTGCGGTATCTCCCGCTGGAGTCAATCGCCCGTTCGATTGGCTTCGACGCCTCGCAACTCTGCCAGGCCTGCCTGACTGGCCACTATCCCACGCCGGCCGGTGAGCGACTTTATGAGCTTGCGCTGAAGCAGACGAGCCGCGGCGGCAGCGGCCGCACCTACGAAGCCGCCACGACACCGTAGTTCCCTCTTCCGAGGGAAAGGTTAGAAAACGCGGGTGTAGCCAGCTGGGGCAGTGGTGCGTTCGAGCAGTGCTCGCCAGACCGGCGCGCCGGCCAGCCGCGTTCGTCGCTCAAAGTGGGTCTGGTAGTCGAGGTCGTGCTCGGCCGGCCGGGCCTCGACATCGTGTGCCGCGGAGAAGAGACTCGTGCCCTGCGCGGCCGCGAGGGCCTCGTGGAAATATTCCTCTACGTCGGTCCAGATATGAAGCCGGCCGCCGGGGATCAGTACTCTCCCGGCGTGGGCGAGAAAGGGGTCTGAGAGCACGCGTCGCTTGCGGTGCCGGGCCTTCCACCAAGGATCCGGAAAGTAGACGTGAATTCCCGCGAGGCAAGCGTCCGGCAGTAGGCTGCGGGCGAGGTAGGTGGCATCGCCCTGAATAATCCGGGCGTTTGTGGCCCGCTGAGCGGCGAGTTTGCCGCCACACAGGCGGGCATAGCCGCTACTGATTTCGATGCCAAGAAAATTGAGGTCGGGCCGGGCAGCCGCAGCAGTGGAGAGAAACAGGCCCTTGCCGCTGCCGACTTCCATCTCGATGGGCGCCCGCGCCGGAAAGAGGCTCTGGGGATCAAGCAGGTCCGGTAACGCCGTCATGCTGAGCAGGTGCGCAGAGAGATCGAGCGACGGGTCGGGTTTTTTTGGGGGGCGGCGCGGCATGGGAGTTTGCAAAAGCCACGGGTCATTCGGCCCGAGCGGCGGAAATTCCGGCGAGTGCATCGACCGGCAGTGGCACGCCCTTGATGATGCCGTCTACGACGATGTTGTCGCGGACAAGCCCTTGGAACCGGCAGATGATCATCGCCTTCGGTCGAACGCGAATCCGTTCCACGGCAATGACAAGCCTGTCGCCCGGCACCACCGGCTCGCGAAACCGCACCTCCTCCAAGCCTCCAAAGCCGACCAGCTTTGCACCGAGAAGATCGTAGCGCTGGGTGAAGTAGCTCGAGAGTTGGGCTGCTGCCTCGCACATCATGACGCCCGGCATCAGCGGAGTGCCAGGAAAGTGGCCGCGCACCCAGAACTCGTCGCGAGAGAGATCTTTATAGCCCACACACGCGGCCAACTCGGCATTCTCGTAAACGATCGCAGTCAGCTGTTCCATCTCGAACCGCTGCATATTCCAGCGGCGGATCTCATGGACGTCGGCGATGACGTGATCGAGATCGTAAAGACTGGGGTCGACGATGTAATCGCGAGGGGCCACTGCGTTCGCTTGCGCGTTCCTGACTAAGGTAATGTTGGATTGGCTGGTAGTTGAAGACTTCGGAGGTTCCGGTCGGCCTCTACGTGCGAATGTGCTTCCGCTTGGCCTTACGGGCCTTGCTGTTGGCCGGCCGTGAGCCGTGATTAGCTTTCTTGAGTTTTTTGTGTGGCTTGGTCATGGTAACAAACTCCGTGGATGCGACGGTCTGCAGGGCGTCAATATCGCTCCTGCGAATCGCCGTGTTGTACCACGCCGCCCGCAGCGGTTCCATCCGGCTTCATGGCCACGGGAACCTTGAGCGTTGCCGCCGCATTGGGGCCGGAAGAGGGTTCATTTCCGTGTTTGACAGTCGTTCCGCAGCGAGCGATTCCCGCAGGCTCGTGCGGACGATCTCCACGAAACTCGCCAGCAGAAAGCCCAGCAGTCCTCCGATGAGCGCCGACGAAACGCCGCCCAACACCGCGCCGGCCGGCGAACTGCCGGTGAGCCAAAGCAGCGAGAGCGTGCCCGCGGTGCCGCCGCAGGTCGCCCCGATTCCGGTCGACACCGGCACAAGGCGGCCGAGGCTTGAGCGACGCTCGAGGTGAGTGGGCACGGGGATGGGTAGTGATGGCTGGCCGGGGGGTATGCCGCGTCGCAGCCCGAGGTCGCGGTCGGTCGTCTCGCGGAGCCGGGTGCCGATGGCGTTGCCAGCGACGTGCATTGCCACGCTGGCCAGCAGAACAACGGCCGCCATCCAGCCGGCCAATCCCAGCCAGCCGATCGCCGCACAGGCGAGTGCCAGCACTACCGCCAACCAGGAATAAGTGACCAGCCGCATACGATGCACTCCCGCGTCACCAGTATAAACACGACCACGGGATCGTTTTCCCCCGTGGAGGCGAGTTTTCCAACGTGCCGAATAAAGCGTAGACAAGCTGGAAATCTTATTCCAAGAAAGACAGAACGATATTTCGCGCGACACTAAAATTCGGTGTTTACAGCGTCCTGCTGGTAGATTGGAAGCAGCCGGTAGTAGACCTCCAGCGTCAGAATCGCCAATGCCGTGTGACCCAGGCGGCCGCTCGGGGCTGTGTCGCGGTCGGCGAATGACCAGCTGCCCGCTTCATGGGCGAAGCGGGCCTGCTGGGCCACGAGCTGATCGCGGTTTTTGCTGTTCCACCGCGACCACCGCGGGTGGTCAAACTGCAGCAGCGCCTGTGCGAGATAGAAGTTTTGGTAGACGGCCGCCGGCGCGGGATCGGGTTTTGCAAGCTGCGTCAGGCCGCGGTTGAGTGGCTCCTGTTCGGGGCCCCAGCCGGTGTACATCCGGCAGAGCAGACCGATCGCCGAAGTGCAGGGCTTGGCGAACGGGCTGCGGTAGCCGTAGGCCGCGCCCTGCTGAGACTGGATGCGATCGAGGAACCGGCGGACGCCGTCGATCGTCGGTGAGGGGGCCTCCAGGCCCGATAGCTGCGCGCTTTTGAGCGCGGCGAGTTGCCAGGCGGTGACCGTGATATCTCCCGATTGCCCGGGCAGGTATCGCCAGCCGCCGCTGTGCATGTCTTGGGCGGTTTCGATAAACCGCACCGCGTCGCGAGTGGGCTGCACGAGCATCTCGTCTTTCGTCATGCCGAGTGACTCGGCCAGCACCAGCGTCGTCACGCCATGGCCATACATCGTGCCCTCGGAGAAATCGCCGCCCCGGGGCGTCTTCTGCATCCGGCTCAGCAGATAGTAGAGGCCGCGAGAGACTGTTTCCTGATGTCGGCCGTCGATGTGCGTGTGCCCGGCGCCGAGAAAGGGCAGCAGCGCAATCGCCGTGCTGGCCGTGGAGCTAGAGAGTGTGCCCGGGTCACGGCAGGCTCCGTTGCAGCGGCAGCCGGAGAGGTCAAACTGCCAGGAGCCGTCGACGGCCTGATGAAATGCCAGCCATTCAAGGCCCCGTTCGACAGCCGCCTCACTGGCGGCATTCCCGCCACGGCCGCGGGCGGCAGCAGCGCGGGCGACCCCGCTGCGGGCGGCAAATGGGTTGCCTTCGGCTGCGGCGCCGGTGGCAGGGCGACCGCTGCTCGCCGCCGACTGCGGCGGACCGCCTCGGGTGGAGACCGGCTGGGCCAGAGGGCCTGCGGCGGCCAGCGGCAGCGCGGCGAATGCCGCGGCGGGGTCGAGAGCATCCGCGGCTGCGTCAGCCTGTGGATCGATCGCGACCATTGGCTCAGCTGCGGCCACGGCGACCAGCGGCACGTCTGCCAGAGCGGGCAGGGCCGCCGCGACGGTGTCGTGCTCGGTGACATCTTGAGCGGCGCCGATCGCGACGGCGGCCCGCGGATCCCCACTTTGGTCATCCTGCGACCGGGTGCTGATTGAGAATATGAGCGGCCTGAGTCGAGACGCAGGCTTTTTCTCCAGGGCAAGAAGCGTCAGCAGAATCAACAGCGCTAAATGTACCGCCACACTCAAATAGCCCGACCGGACCGCAGGGCTGGCCACCAGCCGCGTAATCCACGGCACGGGTGCTGGCGGTTCGGAGGGCTCGGGCGGAATAAGAGGGTCCATCGCTACGACCTAGGAACCACCTGGGAAGAAATTGGGAACAAACTGGCGACGCAATCAGGCCAGACTTTTCCGATTAGGAAAAGACTACCTTCGCGACAGGCTCCGATGCCCGCGCAGACGGCGATCACTATCAATCGACAAGGGTCTTATCGACCTTTATCGACCCTATTCCTTGAATTCCTCGTCGACGCTCTTCTGCCCGTAGATCGGCAGGTGGCGGTAATAGACCTCGAGAATCATCGTCGCCAGCGATGTGCAATAGAGCCGGCCGGCACCATGGGCGCCGTGGCCGCCCTCGACTCCCTTATACCAGCTGCCCGCTTCATGTCCCTTGTTTGACTGAGTGGTCAGGAGCATGTCGCGCATCTTGATATTCCAGCCTACCCACCGTTCCCCTTCGACATGGTGCAGAATCTGGGTGGCGTAATAGTCAAAATAGAGATCCGTACTTGGACCCATCTTCGCGAGCCGATCGACCCCGCGCTGCAGCGCCGGATGCTCCTTCTTCCAGCCCAGATACATCCGACAGAGCAGTCCGACGGCGGACGTGCCTGCGCCGTTGCCCGGGTCGGCATAGCCGTAGGTGGCGCCGTCGTCAGCCTGCACGCTGTTGAGAAACTCGACCGCCTTCTTGATCGTGAGCGGCGAGACCTGAAGAAACGCCATGTGTCCACTCTTGAGCGCCATCAGTTGCCAGCCCACGGCCGAGGTGTCGCCCGGCTGCTTGGGGCTGTAGCGCCAGCCACCGCCGACCGGATCTTGGGCCGCCATAATGAAATTGAGCGCGGCCTGCGCGGGCATCGCCAGCCGGCGGTCCTGCGTCATCGCGTAGCTCTCGGAGAGCACGATGCCGGCGAGCCCCTGCGAATACATGTTGCCCCCAGCGCTGTAGGCCTTGCCATTTCCTTTTACCGTCATGGCCGCGAGGAAGCCGATGCCCGCCTCGATCTGTCTCTTATAGGGGCCGTCTTTGTGGGTATAGCCCCGGCCGAGAAAGGGCAGTAGGGCCATTGATGTAGCGCCGCAGCGATCGGCGGCGAGGCCCTTGTCGGCGCCGTGCGAGCATTGGCCTTGGCAGCTGGGGCAATTTTTAAGATCGAACGACCAGCCCCCGTCTGGCATTTGATGCTGGATGATCCATTTGAGGCCTGCCTCGACAGCTTTCTCACTATCGGGGCTGCCGCCGCCGCTCTGGATCAGTTGGGCCCGCATCTTAGTATCGGTGCGTCCGCCGAGCCCGCCGGCGGTCTTGCCGCCCACGGCGCCGACGCTCGAGAGGAGGTCGGTTGTCGGTGCGGTCTCGGAACCGAAGTCGCTAAGATCGACCGCGATCGGCGCGGCGTCGAGATCATCGGCAGTAGACACCACCTGCACCGTCTCCACATTGGATGACTCAGGCAGTGAGACCATGTCGCTGATCTCCTGTTGCGGCTCCGGATCCTCCGGGGCTTCCTCCTCAAACTCCTCAAAGCTCTCCTCGACCTCCGGCGCGCTCGCCGTAATCAGTCGCGGCGATTCCAGCTGAGGAATTTCGTTGACAACCGTTGCCATGAAAAGGAGCAAGATCATGTGCACGAGCATACTGATCAGCCATGCCGGCATGAACATCAGGGCGGTAGCACCTAACCCGCGGCTCAGGGCTACTGTTGCACCGCCCGCCGCGACCGAAGACGCTGGCTG
>JBAXUW010000470.1:0-1734 GCA_037129495.1 Planctomycetota bacterium
CTAGTGGGACTGGCTTCAGCACGAATCCCAATCTCGTTGCTGACAAGCGCACGGCCGTCTCGTCCGTGCCGATCACCTTCTCGACGCCGGTCACGGGCGTGAAGCTCTCAGCGTTCCGGCTCTTCTATAATGGACGCAGTATCTCGCTCCGAGGGGCATCCGTGATCGGCAATGGGGCCAACTACCTCCTGCGGATTCCGCCCCGGCTGACCACATTGAAGGGCATCTACACCGTGCAGGTCGTGACCACTACGGGCATCCACGCGATCTCGAATGGTGCCGCCATGACCCAAACACTGCAGGTCTACTGGGGTAAGGGCCGGAGCATCGGGATGACGCCAACCATCAAGGCGAAGGCTTTCGGCAAGCTCTGAGAACCGGGCGAACGGCCAAATCGGCATCGGGTCGGCGACCATCGGGGGGCCTGCGGCCGCCACAACCGGCAGAATCGACAGGTTCGGCTCGGATTGGTGCCCCAGTCGGTCTAGGGGCCCACCAATTCGGTGCCCTTGGTTCGGAGCCATATTAGGTCCGAAAAAAACCAAGTTCTGCCGCGTATTTTGGGGAGTCTGGCATCCGCCACCCCAAAAAACGTTCCTGGGGTGGCAGAGTTTGGCGACAGCACGGACTCAAAACGTGGGAGAGAATTGATGCGTAGCAAAACGTTGCCGTCTACGCGGCTTTTCACACTTGCCCAGTTAAGCTGCTCTGCTCGAACCACGCCACGGGAGGCTGTGGTGACGCGAACCAAAAGCCTCGCTCCCACGACACCTCCCGGATTGCCTGGGCCAAGCTGATGGCGACATCCACAGCCTTTCTGGGCCGGGGCAAGCCCGGGAGGCGGGAGCAACCGGCTCACGAGTCGCTCAGCAGGAGGGCAACGCCTGTGGAAGTGCCATTGACCGGGCTATCCTTTGAAGCTGCCAAAGCCGAGCGGTTGGTGCGGTGGCCAGATCTTAGCCGTGTTGCGGGGAGCGATCACAGCGCAGGGAATCGCTGCTTCGTCGCCATCCGGAAAACGAAACACGCACAGAGGCGATCCATGCTGTGTAGTGGTAATCAGAAACTTCTTTCCGTGCCATCGCCGCACGCCATAGACAAGCGAGTGTCCGTTGGGGCGGGCGTCATCTGGAAATCGCGCACGGTCCAGCGGGCTTGCGATCCAATGGCCCACAGATTGCCAGCGGCATCCACCGCGAGTTTCCCCGCGCGTTCCAGCGGAATGCAAAGGTCGGTGAGCTTGAAGGTTTTCAATGACACCACCTTCACTCCTGCATCGTCGGCCAGATACACGCGATTGGATGCGTCGTCGATGGCCAGTCCGGTGATGGGGATCGCCGTCCTTGGTTCGCAGTTTCCGGGCATACGCGGCCCACGTGGCTCTCACCGCCATGTCTGCTGTGTAGAATTCCATCCACGTTTGGGCAGTATCGTCGCAGTGATTGCCTCGAATCAACGTGTTTCCAATGCCCGTCGTGATCACTGGCAGCTAGGGGATGGCCGCGACTTCAGGAGCCGGAATGATTTGGGCCATGCCCGAAGCACCGCCAAGATTCCAGTTTCGACGGGAGCAAGACACATGGATTCAGCGTGCGGCATGGATGGCATGGTTGCTAGGAATCCTAGGAGTTCAGCGGGAACAACTCTACGGCCGTCACGGGCTGTGCGAGAGTCGATTATCGGCGTTCAATGTTGCTATCCGAGCGATCAACGTGGCCGGGAAAAGAATGCCGC
>JBAXUW010000471.1:0-1734 GCA_037129495.1 Planctomycetota bacterium
AGCGCTACGTTCACACCGTAGAGGTCACAGGTTCGAATCCTGTGCTGCCCACTAGTCGATTGATTCGTGATTTCAAGTGAATACGACCTCCCGACGTTCGGGAGCGCCCTTCGGGGAAACAGGCTCAAACGGCGAAAAGCGATTGCTTTCGCCGTTTGGAAACTTTTTCTCGGAGATTTTCACATGGGACGCCGCCCTGCTGGCGAGTTGCCCGCGATGCGTTTGGATAGCCGTACCGGCCACGCTCGCGTTCGTATCAACGGTAAGACCCACTGGCTTGGGCCGTGGAGTAGCCCGCAGACGCAGGACCGCTTTGACACGCTCATGGCGGCATACATCGCCAGCGGTAGACGAAGCGTAGACGCTGGGCTGGCCGTCATGGGCCGCACCATTGCCACCGGGCAGGCCGTGCAGCCGCAGGCCGTGCCAGCGGTTCCATTGCCCTGCCCCGCCCCGCAGGACGCCACCGGCGGGCTGACAGTAGGTGAACTGGCGCGGGCATGGCTGGCCGACATCGAGGTGACGAGGCCCAACCACCGCACGACCTCCCTGTGGCACGGTGCGATCGCAGCCAGCCGAGCCATCAGGCCATTCGCAGCCATGCCCGTGGCAGCGTTCGGCAGCCGTGCACTCGTCGAGGTTCAGAAACACCTCGTCACCGGCATGGCAACCGGCAACGGTAAGGAGCGAAAGCCACTCTCGCGTCGGTACATCAACGACATCATCGGCAGGGTGCGGCAGTTGTTCCACTGGGGCGTGCTCAACGAGCTAGTGCCCGACGACCGCGTCAAGGCTCTGGAGATCGTGCCAACGCTCGTCAAGGGGCAGACCGCCGCAAAGGATAACCCCGGACGAAAGCCGATCAGGCCAAGCATCGTGCGAGCCACCCTGCCCTATCTGACGCAGGAAGTCGCCGATCTGATCTGGTTCATGCGGCTGACCGGATGCCGCCCCAGTGAAGCACGGCGAATGAAGATGTGCCGCATCCGCGATCAGCACAAGTCGGTGTGGCGGTACGTGCCCAAGCGGCACAAGACCTCGCACCACGGCAAGCAGCGGCACATCGCCATCGGACCGCAGGCCCAGGCGATTGTCCTAGCCCACGTTGCCGGCCGCAGCGACCGAGAGTACGTGTTCACTCCTGAGCGCAGCGTTCCGGTTCGCAAGCCTCGCGATGGCGTGGTGTCGATGATTCCACGCAAGCCGTCGCCGCGTGTTGGAAAGAAATTCGACCGGAACGCGATTCTGCGGGCGGTCACTCGCGCTATCGAGAAAGCAAATAAGGCCCGCGAAGTGGAGGGGCTGCCGCTGCTGCCGCACTGGACACCGTACCAGTTGCGTTACACGCGGCTCCGCGAGATTCGCAAGGCTGGCGGCCGGGAAGCTGCACGAGCGATCGCCGGCCATAGCCTCGCCACGATGACCGACCACTACGCGCCAGCCAACTGGGGCAAGGCAACGCGAGCGGCCGAGCGGAACGGGTAACGGCAACACAATAGGAACCATGCCATGAAAGATTTTGAACCGACACCCGAGCAACTCGCAAAGCAGAAAGAGGCCCGCAAGCGATTGCGTGAGCGGGCGAAAAAGTATCTCAAGCATTTTCGCGCACAGTTGCCGAAGCTGACGCCGAAACAGGCCGGCTTAGTGGTGAAGATGTTGCTCGCGGCCTACGACGGTGGGCATAACGACACGCTGTGGGAGTGGGATTGTGAACAACAGATTGCCTTCCAA
>JBAXUW010000472.1:0-1730 GCA_037129495.1 Planctomycetota bacterium
GGTAGTGTCGGCTCGATGCCGACGGGCGGGATGACCGTGGCGTGTGCTGCGGCGAAGTGAGTGATGAACGAAAGGATTCTACGACATGAGCGCGACAGTCTTCGTGAAATTCCAAGAGCCAGCGACCGACGCGTGGTTCGATGATCTGCGAAAGTCGATGTATGCAGCCGGAAGCCACAGCGGCTCGTCAACTACGCTTGTTGGTGGTGCGCGGGGGCCGGTCCTGTCTCCCGATGTCACGTTCGCGTTCTTTGACATTGGCAAAGCCAATGCCGCGGTCGTTATCGCCAAAACATTTCCGTTCGTTGTGTCGGCCGTTGCAAAGCAGCCCCCGGCGAAGTTCGTCCGCGGGCGGAAGTACGTTCGGCATGAAATTGCTGCGACCTATGAGAAGACTGCCATCTTCACGGTGACGGATCGGTCAACGTCGTTCGTGTCTTTCCGCGATCAAGACGGCTCGCAGTCTCGTTTCAAGGTGAGGCGCGACGACGACGGCAATGAGTACGTCGATGGGGCAAAACCAAGTGCCTGTCCGATGCGGCATATTCACCAGATTCACGCGGCGAAAGTTTCTGAGTGACACACGCCCGCCGCCGCGATAGGCGCGGTGCCCGTTCAATCCGGGCCGGCGACATGGACGGTGCTCGTCGTGAGGTGCGACGGGCGAGGAGAAAGCAGGGAGGCGAGATGAACACAGTCACAACCGGCGATTGCATCGAACAGTTGGCGGCGATCCCGGCCGGATCAGTCAACCTCGTCGTGGCCGACCCGCCGTACAATATCGGCATCGACTACGGGAACGGCAGCCGAGCCGACCGGCTGCCGGATGCCGCGTACATCGAGTGGACACGGCAATGGATCGCGGCCGCCGCTAGGACGCTGGCCGTAGACGGCACCATGTTCGTGATCTGCGGCCAAGAGTACGCCGGCGATCACCAGATCGCCATGCGTGACGCGGGGCTGCATTGGCGGAACACCGTCACATGGGTCGAGACGTTTGGTGTGAACTGCCGCCGCAAGTTCAACCGTACATCGCGGCCGATGCACTACTTCACCAAGCATCCGCGACGGTTCACGTTTAACGTCGAGTCGCTGAACACTCCCAGCGCCAGGCAGACGAAATACGGCGACAAGCGGGCCAGCCTGACCGGCAAGGTGCTCGATGACGTGTGGACGATCTCGCGGGTGTGCGGCACGTTCCGCGAGCGAGTGCAGGGTGTGCCTACGCAGTTGCCGCTGACGCTTGTACGCCGGATCGTCAGCGGCATGTCTCGCCCCGGCGATCTGGTTGTCGATCCGTTCACTGGCAGCGGCACTACGGGCGTCGTGTGTGTGGAGACGGGGCGACTGTTCCACGGCATTGAACTACGCGAGGAATACGCGGCCATCGCGAGGGCCAGAGTCGAGGCGGCCGTGATCATTTCCAACGAGGCAACACCATGTGCTTGATCGACGAGTGCGGGATGCTGGTGGACGAGTTGCGGGACGACCCCGCGTTCGTGGATGCGTTGGCGGGCCTGCGTGACGCGATCACTGCGGCCATCACGCCATCAGACACTCGCGGCGTCAGGGGCCGCTACGCAGAGGTAGCCGAGAGGCTGGTCGAGGTCGCTGGCAGGCTGAACTCGCAGCGGTAGTTCAGCGGCAAGGCGCTGCTGACGTTCGAAGGCAAGGAGGACGAATAATGACCCCCCCCCATACCTCGTGGCGACTGCGAGACAACCCACCAG
>JBAXUW010000473.1:0-1727 GCA_037129495.1 Planctomycetota bacterium
TCGGTGGGGCGCCGGCGGTGTGGGTGTCGTGTCTGGCGTTCTTCCAGGTCGCCTTGGTGGCAGGCTACTTTTTCGCCGACCGCGTCGGCCACTGCATCGCCTTCTTCGTGATCTGCGTCGCCTTGCACGGCCGGCTGGTCGACTCCCGCCCACCCGCGGCCAACTGACGGTCTTTTCCCTGGCGATGGCCACTGGCGGGGCGCTGGGTGGGCTCTTCAACGCCCTGGTCGCGCCGGTGCTCTTCGACGCGCACCACGAGTTTCTCCTGGTGGTCGCCGTCGCTGCGGGCATGATTCCTCCAGTGGCCCGCAGTTGGTCGCTGCGACCGCGACTGTTGGCCGCGGCCGCCGGCATGGTGCCGGGCCTGCCTCCAAGTCGCTCTCTCTGGCTGGTCGCGATCGGTGCCGCGGCCTTGGTCGCGGTGTTCGCGGTCGACCACCGGGAGCGGGCGGTGAGTCTCGCCCTCGTGTGGCTGGCCGCCTTCTGGATGATCGAGCAGGAGGGGCATGTGCTGTACCGGACGCGGACGTTCTTCGGGGTCCTGCGGGTGGAGGCGAGCGACAACGGCCCCTCGCGGGAACTGGTGCACGGCACGATCCGGCACGGCGTCCAACTCGTCTCCAGCGATCCCGACCGTCGGCGGATTCCGCTTGCCTACGACCACCCCACCGGTCCGCTCGGCAGCATCTTCGCGGCGCTGGAGCAGTCCGCCCGGCCCGGCCGCGTCGGCGTCGGGGACGACAGCGACGTCCCGGAGGATTTTGCCCGACTTGCTTCACGATGGAGATCGTGTCGCCACCAGAGATACCGGCATCTGATCCTCAACTGGTTCCAAGCCAGTGTTTTTGAATTGTGGGTGCGAGTTTCCCATGTGGGTGCAAGTTTTCCAACTTGCACTTCCCCGACAAGATGAAATCTTGTCGCCACAAGACTGGCTATCCCGCGATCGCGGGACCGGCGCTCAAAACGCAATCAAGACCGCGACGGGATTGCCGACCACGGGCTGCTCTCCTTGGGTGGCGTGGGGCTGTGCCGCCTGGTTGACAACGCAACTGCTCCTACCGCTGCGGCACCATTTGATTCCGGGAAACGTCGGCTGGACCCGCGAGGGCTTTTACTTCGCGTCGACCATGAAGCTTGATCTCAAGAGTGAGTTTCTCGGCTTCCATCTCTGCGACCCCGCTTCGGGAGCGTGCCAGTCGTCCAACCTCGACGGCACGCTTACGGCGGTGCAGCGGTACTGGCTACCGGGGGAGCCGCAGGGCATTGTGGCGTTCACCCGGTTTCTCAAAGAGCGTTCTATCCGGGAGGGTATGTCTGAGCCCGTCGTGGTCTGCGACTCAGTCTGCGCGTTGAACGTTCGCCCCTACCAGTACATGCTCGACCCGTCCCGCGACCCGTCCGAACTCGTCGTGCCCCGCTTCGGCCCGGCCGATTGGATCGTGCCGCTCGACGAGGCGGCGCCGTTGGGCAACTACGTGATCGGTGCGAAGAAGGAACGCGCCGTTATGCAGGTGATCCACGAGACTCGCGTCGTCAAACAAATCTTTCCCGAGCGGCTTCGCGGCCGACCCATCGTGGATGCGCCGGGCCGGCAGAAGTTGGTTGTCTTCACGCAGCACACGACTTCGTGTCGTTGTTGCTTGGCGAGCCGCCGCTCGCTGGTGCTGCGCATGGCATCCTGCCATGCCGATCCCGGCTTCGTTCTTTTTGTGGGATAAGTTTTC
>JBAXUW010000474.1:0-1724 GCA_037129495.1 Planctomycetota bacterium
CCAAAGGGACGTGTGTTTACGACAACGATGGGCGCTGCCACCGATCTTGCCTCGGCCGGCATGCGGCGGCTGCTTGTCAACGGCATCTATTGGGCACTCGGCATGGAGAGCCAGATTACGGCAGCCTCGAATATCGATGTTGTTGGCACGTTTAAGCCGTCGCCCTTTAAGGCGGGTGGGGCGGTGAAGGGCGTCAAGCCTGAAGACCTTCGGTAAGGCTTGCCCCACGTCAGTCGGAACTTACCCTGCTCCAGGCCCGTAGTTTGTGGGCAAACCGAAACCTGCCGGGGTGGAGGAGCTCCGCCAGCACTTCGAGTGAGTCGACGAGCCGGGGGCCGGGCCGGTTGAAGAGGTGATGGCCGTCGACCGCGTAGACATTCCCATCGCGCCAGGCCCGCAACTCTTCGATATGCCGCCGCACTGCCGGCGAATTTGCCTCCGCGAGCACGCGGTCGAGCGTGAAGCCGCACGGCACGAGGATCAGGATATCCGGATCGGCTGTGGCGACGTTGTCCCAGGTGATCCAGTGCGAGTGGCTGCCGGTTTTTCCCAGCACGTCGATCCCACCGGCGAGGCGAACCATCTCCGGCACCCAGTTACCTGCCGCCATCGGCGGGTCGAGCCACTCAATCACGGCGACTCTGGGCCGGTCGGGCAATGCCTGCCCGCGGCAGGCGACTGAATCAATCCGCGCCCGCAACCGGGCCACCACCTCGCGGGCCTTCGGCAGCCGGTCCGTTGCCCGGCCGACGGCGAGAATATCGCGCATCAGGTCGGCAAGCGTGGTGGGCGAGAGGGCTATCACCTGCGTGTTCACGCCGGCCTGCCGCACCGCGGCCGCGACATCGTGCGCCGAGATGGCACAGACCTCGCAGGCGGCCTGGGTGAGGATGAGGTCGGGCTTCAGCGCGGCGAGTTGGTCGATGTCGAGGGAGTAGAGGGCTGAGAATGTGGCGGCCCCGCCGACCTGCTCGTGAATCTCCCGGCTGGAGAGCTTGGCGTCGATCCGGGCTGCGGTCAGGGCGGGCAGGGTGGCGACATCGGCTGGCTCGTCGCATTCGTGCGACCGGCCAACGAGATGCGATCGGAGCCCCAGCGCAGCCACGATCTCCGTGGCTGCCGGCAGAAGCGAGACGATGCGGGGATGCTGGAGTGGAGGACGATCCATACAGGGGATCGTACCATTCCGTTGCCAAACGATTTCGTATCCTCCAAGCCGTGTGGCCGATGCTTACCGCACAATCCGGAGATTCCGCGAGGATCTCACGTTATAGGGCACGGGTGTGCGAGGGTTGCGAGGAAACACGGTCTTGATGACCGACGACCGCGTGCAAAAGCCGGACGCGAAGATACCCGCCCGGGTCGAGCCCTCAATCGTGTTTCTTTGGGGCACTGCCAGACCGCCGATCATCACCCCAGTGGCACTCGTCAGATTGATGCCGATAGGATTCAAGCTGAATGTATTTCCCTGCACGATGGTTCCTTGGCTGTTGCCCGAGATTCCCAGGCCGATTCCCGACGAGCTCACTTTCAAGCCCGTAAGTTGGACATTCTGGGCGGAGTTTAGCTGAATCGCGGTTCCCGAGAAGCCGCTGAAGGCGAGACTCGTGATCCGGCTGCCGCTGGCCGCCTGCGTCAGAACGATTCCGCTGGTAGCGGTGGGAGAGCCGCTGAGCGTGATGGCCGACAACGTACCTCGCAGCGACAGCGGGCTGTT
This sequence comes from Planctomycetota bacterium, assembly GCA_037129495.1. Taxonomy (GTDB): domain Bacteria; phylum Planctomycetota; class Planctomycetia; order Pirellulales; family UBA1268; genus CAMCQY01. The sequence continues at coordinate 1,718 of JBAXUW010000474.1, forward strand.
CACAACG
>JBAXUW010000475.1:0-1704 GCA_037129495.1 Planctomycetota bacterium
CCGCCGGGCCACCAAAGCCCGTGGCACCGATCATGAGCCATGTCTTCCAGGCGCCGGGCTTCATTCGGCCTTGCTCTGCGTCGGTGGCACCTTGAGTTCCGACATCAGAAGGAGATCGACGACGCTGTAACTGTCGTCGGGCTGGAACACGATCACGGCGCGGCCGGTTGGCGACACGGCCACGAAATCCGGATGTGCCACGGGAAAGACCCGCCCATCGACCATGTGAATGGTGAAGGCGCGAAACGGCTGCTGCCTGATGGTCGCTCGAGATTGCTCGATGGTCATGAGGTCGAATCCTTCACGGTGTGCGGATTCCGTAAGACGCAAAGATTCTGTTTGCAAAAGATATACGCACGTACACAATTGTGTCAATCGGCCGGCCGGCGTGGCTTTCCGCCGCTCGCGGCGTCGATCGCATCCGCCAATGGCACCACGTCGATGCCGGCCGCGAGCGTGTAGGGCTTGGCGACCGGCGCGACCACGAAGAGTCGGTCGAGTTCGAGATCCTGACGGGCGACCGCCATTGAGCGGGTGAGCTTCGGGGCATCTCCCACCTTAAATTCAAATCCGATACGGCGGCCGCTGATCGTCGTCAATAAGTCGAGTTCGGCACCCGACTGTGTCGCCCAGAAATGACAGTCATCGTGGGGAAGGCGGGCGATGATCTGCTCCATGGCAAACCCCTCCCAACTGCCGCCGAGCTTGGGGTGCCCGAGCAAGGCCGACTCCTCTGGTATGCCGAGCAACGCATGCAGCAGGCCACTGTCGCGGACGTAGACCTTGGGACGCCGTACGAGCCGCTTGCCGAGATTCTCGAACCATGGCGGCAGGAGTCGGACCATGAACGCCGCCGCGAGCATTTCGAGATGGCGGAGCACCGTCTTGTGGGTCTCGCCAAGTGACCGGCCGAATTCCGAGGCATTGAGATACTGGCCGTGGTGGTGCGCGACCATCCGCCAGAGCCTGCCGAGCGATGCTGGCGTGGCGCCGAGTCCGAGCGTGCCGAAATCACGCTCGATGAAGCTGCGGAGAAAATCGTTTCGCCAGGCGAAGCTCGCCTCATCGCTCGCCGCGAGGAACGAGCGGGGAAATCCTCCGCGGAGCCAGAGCATCCGCTCGGCCGTCGGGCCGACGTCGTCCAAGGAAAAACCCTGCATGTCCACGAATGCCACCCGCCCTGCCAGCGACTCCGTCACGCCCCGCACGAGGTGCGGCGACGCGCTGCCGAGCAGCAGGAACCGTGCGGGCGTGCCCGGCCGATCGAGGAGCACCCGCAGGACGGGGAAGAGCTCTGGCATCCGCTGCACCTCGTCGATCACCACGAGGCCACGGAGCCGCTCGATCGCCAACAGCGGGTTGCGAAGCGCCGCCTCGTCGGCTGGGTGCTCGAGGTCGAACACTCGCGCAGCGTCTCCGTGTCTGGCTGCAAGTTCTCGCGCGAGGGTCGTCTTGCCGCACTGCCGCGGCCCGAGCAGGGCCACCGCCGGGGCCCGTTCGAGCCCCTGCAGAACCGCTTCAGCGAGCATTTTTCGGAGGATCACTCCTTGCATTATGGGAATATGATTCCCAAAAAGCAAGGATATAAAGGCGTCGGACTCGCTGTGCCGGCGGCATTACGCCAGTACGGGCTGGATCACGTGGCCGTACACGTCGGTGAGCCGGCGTTCGATGCCGTTGTTGTAGAAGGAGAGCCGCGTGTGA
>JBAXUW010000476.1:0-1683 GCA_037129495.1 Planctomycetota bacterium
GTCGCGACGGAAGAGCCGCGCCGCGACCCGGCGGAACGTCTTCTCCATGATGGCGACGAACTCGTCGGGCTTCACCGACTTGAGATTGGCGACCGGCCCGCGATTCTGCCGCAGTTCCTTGTTGAATTCCGGCGGAAAATCGGCCGCCACGAACCGCTCGGCGATTGACGGCGAGTGCACGGGCGCAACCTCGATCCACTGCACCGCCAGCCCCGTGCCCAGCTCCGCCGAGTCGCTCGCCTGATTGTTCTTTGGCACCGGCACGCCGAGGCCGAAGGGCACGAGCCGGATCGAGTCATTGATCGTGGTCTTATCGTTCATGTCGCCTGTGGAGAGATAAATCTCGGTCTCGAGCACGGCTGGCTTGCCCGGCGGGGCGTCGAGCACGGCGAGCAGTTCGATCAACTGGGGGTAGGAGCCGGTATGCCCGGCGTAGATTCCGAAGGGCAGCGGCTTGTCGGTCTGGTAGCCGTAGACGGAGAGGCGGATCTTGTAGAGCCCCGGCGTATTGTAAGAGTAAAACATGTCTTCCAGTTGTCCGGAACCGGCGTCGGAGTTGAACGAGACCACGGTCTGGGCATCGAGGTTGAGCATTTGGCCGTGGTGCACGGACCGGTACCGCTTGAACCCAGGCTGCTCCGCGGGCGACGCGGTGAACAGCCGATCGACGATCCTGTCGGCCAGCCGCATGGAGCCCTCGACGCTCGCGGCGGAGAGCGGCAGCGCCTGGGGCACCTTTTGGTAGCCATCCACCCGGCCGTCCTCCGGCAGCAGGACGGCCACCGGCGGACGGAAGCCCAGCAGGTCGTAGATCGTGTTCGAATATTCCTCGCGGGAGAGCCGCCGCAAGGGTGCGCGGCCGATCGCGATCTGCCGCTCCCGCTGGAGCTTCGCCAGATCGCCGCGGATCCACTTCGCGACCGTGGCCCGTTCGGCGTCGGAGGGCTGCTCCTCCTCCTCGGGCGGCATTCCCTTCGATTCGATCTCGTGGAGGGCGCGAAACCAGTTGTTGCCCTCCGCAGACACGAGCCGCTCGGCCGTCCACTCACCGTCGAGCTTCACGCCTGCCTCGGGCGATTCGCCCCCGTGGCAGCCCGCACAGCGGGCCTCAATCACCGCGGCGACATTCGCAGGCAGCCCGGCGACGGCCGCGGACACGAGCGGACCGATGGACCACATCGAGAGCATCACCGCGAAGCGGCAGGCGGCGAGTCGTTTTGCAGGCATTTTCAAACTACTGGGCGGTTTTACTATAGATCGGCGTCATCGGGTCCGTGCGCTGACCTCGGACGAGATCGGCACGGCCGGCGGACACACGCTCGATACTTAAATGATTGGATACGAAAAAGCGTTACTTTCAGGCGAGTTTATTTTTTGAAAAGTGATGTGTCCTGCGATTACAGCCGCCACCGAAAAAACGGTGCCAGCCACCAAATCGGGGTCGCCCTGAAGCGGCGGGGTAGGGCAGCCTGAAGGCTGCCCTATTTTTGGCAGATTATGCGGATGTTTCGGTAGCGGATCGTGCCGCGCATGTCGCCGTGGATCTGCAGCGCGATCGCGCCCTGCTGCGGGATCACGGGGTCGGCCTCGGTGTAGTCGACGGTCGTGACGCCGTTGATAGAGAGCCAAATGCGACGCCCCGCGCAGCGAATCACATACTCGTTCCAGCCGTCCTTCGCCTTG
>JBAXUW010000477.1:0-1653 GCA_037129495.1 Planctomycetota bacterium
GCCGCGAGGGGTTTCTGCAGGTGGAGTCGTACCTGGCGGCGGCGGTCGTGGTGCGGGATCAGGGGGCCGCGAATGTGGAGCAGGTGGCCCGTGATCGCGGCCTGAGCGCACAGTATCTGGCCACGCTTGTCGCCGCGCTCGCTGGGCCGACGCAGGCCGCAGCGGCTGGCGGCACCGGGCCTGCGGGCAGTGAGGGTTTGCCGCTGGATGGCCTGCGGTCCCGCTGGAAGACAGCCACGTCGGCCGACGTTCCGGCGCTTGCCGCGGAGGTGTCGCGGTGGCAGAACGCCCTCTGGAAATTCAATGCTGCCGGAGCGATCGGCCGGCATCTCGGCCGGCCCGATGGGCCGCCATCGTGGATGGAGGCGGTGACGCCGCTGGTGCCACGGCAGGAACTGCGGATGAAGCTGGCAGTTCCACCGGGCCAGGGTTTCCTCACGCTCCATCTCAATGCCGGCGACGCCGGCGACGGCCACGCCGAGGATTTCGTCGTCTGGGAGAATCCGCGGCTCGTGGCCAAGGGCCGGGCCGATCTGCCGCTGCGTGCGATCCGCGGCATCGTGGCCACGCGCACTAAGCAGCGGGAGCGGCTCGCCGCGACCGCGTCGGAATGCCTTGCGGCCGCAGCTGAGGCTGCGGCGATGGTTCCGCCGGTCACCGCCGACACCTACGAGGCCACGGTCGCCAAACTGTCGCGAAAGTACGCCGTCGATCCGCAACTGCTGTCGGGGTGGCTTTCGTATCTGGGCATCGGTGCCGCGGAGGCACAGTTTGCAAAACTCCTTGACAAGAAGGTCGAACGCGTCGAGGGCTGGGAGGCCGTGAACGGCTGGGGTGGAGCAGGATCCTTGGGAGTGGTTGCCAACTCGTCGGACGAGCAGCTGCGCATCCCCGGCACGATGATGCCCCACGGCGTGGCCGTGCATCCCGAAGCGAAGCAGCGGGTGATCGTCGGCTGGCGGAGCCCGATCACGGGCACCGGACAGATCGCCGGAGGGATCGAGGGCGTGCATGTCGGCTGCAGCAACGGCACCCTCTGGTCGTTGCAGGTGTGGCGGGGCAGCACCCGTCAGGTGCTCGTCAGCGGCACGAGCAACGCCGGTCAGCGGACGACAATCGGCCCGTTGGATCCGGTCGAGCTTCGCCGCGGCGATGTGGTGAGCGTCGTCGTGGCCGCTCGCGACGGCAACGAGAGTTGCGACCTCACTGCCCTCGATCTCACGATCCGAGCCGGCGACCGGGAGTGGGATCTGGCCAAGGACGTGTCGGCCGACATTCTCTCCGGGAATCCTCATGCCGATAGCCACGGCAATGCGCAAGTCTGGCATTTCGCGACGGAGCCTGATGCGCCAGGCGCCGGCTGGACGATTCCCGCCGGATCGCTGCTGGCCCGGCGGATGTCTGCAACCGCAGGGGAAGAACGAGGAAATCTCACCGCGGAACTCAAGCGGCTGTTGGCGGGCGACGGCGTCGATGTGGCGAAGGACTCGCCCGATGCAGAGCTACGACGCATGCTCCTCTCCGCGACCGGCCCGCTGCTGGCCCGAATCGAACTCAAGGAATATGCCGAGGCAGTCGGTCCAGAAACCGACGGCGTTGGCATCGATCCGGCGGTCTTCGGCCGGCATCCGCAGGGTGCTGCAGGGGCTCTCG
>JBAXUW010000478.1:0-1653 GCA_037129495.1 Planctomycetota bacterium
ATGTGTTGCGGTTGCGAATGAGTGCCGATGCTGAGTTTCAGTTTCTGCCCTACGGCGAATCGCTTGTCATGGGGGGCGTTGAAATCAGCTTTCACCCGGCGGTAACCGTTCACACCCCGGGGCGTCAAATCTCGGAAAATTGGCCTTTTCTCAAGGGCCGATTGCAGCCACAAAAGGGGCATGTCGCTGCAAATCACCGAAGAGCAGATTTCGAAGTGGCCGCCAGACGCCCAGGCAGTGGTGCGGTTTTTGTTGGCGAAAATTGCTGATCTCGAGAAGCGGTTGCAGCAGTTCGAGGGCCCGAAGACACCGCAGAACTCTTCTCCGCCGCCAAGCAGCCAACATCCGCATGCGGCTCGGCCGAAGCGACCGAAGTCGAAGCGGAAGCGTGGCGGGCAGCCCGGGCACCGCAAGTACGACCGGGCGTTGATTCCGACGTCAGACTGCGACGAGACGAAAACACTCAAGCCCACCGCATGCCGGAGGTGCGGAACGCGGCTCTCGGGATCGGATCCCTCCCCGCTGCGGCATCAGGTCTGGGAACTGCCCGAGATCAAGCCGCTTGTGACGGAATACCAGCGGCATCGGCTCACTTGCCCATGCTGTAGCGAAACGACCTGCGCGGCACTGCCGTCGGGAGTGCCGACCGGCCAGTCGGGACCGCGGCTCGTGGCGTTCTCTGGACTGTTGATGGCATACTTTCGGCAGAGCAAGCGGAGGACCGCGCTGTTCCTTGAAGACTTGCTCGGCCAGCCCTGTTGCCCGGCCCTGACGGTCAAGATGCAGAACCAAGTCTCCCAGGCGCTGGCAGAGCCCTACCTGGAACTCAATGGCGCCCTGGCCGATCAGCCGCAGGTCTTCATGGACGAGTCGCCGACCAAAGAGGGTCCCGCCCGGGCTTGGCTGTGGACGGCCGTGGCTCCCACGTTTGCCGTCTTTGCAATCTGCCTCAGCCGCGCGGCGACGGCTATCGGCCAACTCTTGGGCGATGGGTTCACCGGCACCATCAACTGCGACCGTGCCAAGATGTACTGGCATGTTGGCCGGCTCCAATGGTGCTGGGCTCATCTGCAACGCGACATCCAGGCGCTGATCGAACACCCAGACAGACAAGTGAAACGATTGGGACACGATCTGATGAAGCAGGTCACCGCGATGTTCCAACATTGGCGCGAATATCATGCCGGCATGATCTCCCGGCGTACATTTCGCCGCCGTATGGCACCGGTGCGCGACACGGTTGACGGCCTGCTCCTGCGCGGGACGTGCTCAGGCAATGCCCGGTTGGTTGGCATGTGCACCGAGCTGTACGACCATCGGGATTGGCTCTGGAAGTTTGTCGATCAAGACAATATCCAGCCCACCAACAACACGGCTGAACGTGCCTTGCGGCATGCGGTCATCTGGCGAAAACTCTGCTTCGGCACCCAAAATGGCAAGGGCAGCCGGTTCGTAGAGCGGGCCCTGACGGTGATCGAAACCTGTCGGCTCCAGAAACGGAACGTGTTCGCCTACGTCACCGAGGCTGTCGAGGCCCACATGGCCGGCCGAAAGTCGCCGTCACTGCTCCCCGCCCCGTGAACGGTTACGTGGCGAGTATGTCGGCGAACGAGGGTTCGGACTTCGAGGCGTACCACGGGCAGTCGAGCGGCC
>JBAXUW010000479.1:0-1648 GCA_037129495.1 Planctomycetota bacterium
TGCTGATGCCCGGTGGTATCGGAGGAGCCGTCTGGGACTCGGTCGAATACACCGAATACCTTGGACGGCCCCACGGCGAGCCGACTGACCTGAGGCCCCGCTTCGTCCCCTATGTGGATTGCCTACCGCTGGTTCGAGCGATGCTCGTCGCCCACGTCGGCGAAATGCTCGACCGCCTGATGCGGGATGTCCGCCTACTCGGATAACGACTGGCTGGCCAGGCGACACGCTGGCGAAGTGATTCGGTTTTTCGCCTCGCCGCCTCTATCGACGGCAGGCATGGCCGCCGCGGGTTGCTCTCGCGGCGATGCCTCGAAGAACTGACCCTTTCGCAACCGGTGGCGTGCCGACTGGGGCCGATGCGGCTCCCGGGCACGCCACCGGTGTTTTATTCATCCACCAGAACCAGACACATGCCAAAGAATCCAACTCCCTTCGAATCCCCGACACCCGACGACAGCGAACCCACAAAGCAGTTCGCTCGAATTGACATCGACCCGCCGTATTCGGCAACGCCTCCCCGCGCAATCCAAAACTTTCAGAAACTACTGGCCGAATTGATTGCCCGCAGGTTTTTAGCGGATCGCGACGGACCGTCGGGTACGCCGGACAATATTAACGACTAACTTGTTAACAACGTTGTTAACACTCTTGGAGCCGGTTCGCTGCCGGGCCGGCTCCAAGAGGTATTGCATCGCCGATTTGTAAGAACCCTGTAGTGGGAGAAAAAGCTTGCTTTTCGATGCCGCAAGAGGGACAATTGTGGTTTCGCATCAATCCGAATGGATCGCCGATAGTCTCAAGGAGCGGGGCATGACAAGATCGTCTTCGGCCACGAAACGGCAGGGCGGTAAACGGAAGCCCGCTGTCAGCAAGGCAAACCCGGAGGTCGTCGCTTTCCTGGCCGGGCTCTTCGGTCAGATGAGCCACGCCGCGGACCTCGTGATCGCCTTTTTTCGTCAGCACGGCATGCTGAACGGATCGGGTCTGGCACCTGTACCGATGCCGACGGAGTTCCTGCTCGAACTGGCCGCCCTGCTCCAGTTTCGCGAATGGCATCAGGCCGGCGTCATTCCCTGGAACGACGCCGACGGACTGACCATTAACGATCTCATCGCCGACGCCGTCGGCCGACTCGGCGACGATCCTAGCGCCGTGCAATCAGAGGGACGTGGGATGCAGTCGATGGTCGACATGCTGCGACGCTGGAATGAGACGTGTGCGCCCTTGTCGCGCGAGCACTTGGATGGAGATATCGCGGTCCACTGGGATCGGCAGCTCGACATCGAGATGGCGGTCCAATCGTTCGCTGACTTTTTGTGCCGGCATCGCCGTGCCGGCAGCTACCAGGAGTAATCCCGATGGCAATTCGCGCACACAACCAGGCCCGCGTCTATCTGCGGTGCAGTTCGGCACGCCAAGAGTCGTCGCTGGCCACACAGCTGACGTGGGCGATCGCGGCGGCGGCGGAACGGGGTATTCGGCTGCACGCGTCGCTCGAAGACCTCGGCTACATGAAGTCGCGCAGGCTGTCCAAATACAAGGACCTGTATGTCGATGATGCCGTCAGCGGCACCCGATCGAGACGCCCTGGCTTCGACGCGATGCTTCAGGAACTCAAGGCGGACAGGCGTATTTCTCACTTGCT
>JBAXUW010000048.1:0-16249 GCA_037129495.1 Planctomycetota bacterium
ACCTTTTTCCGACCCTTCGCCGGCGAAACTGGCGAATGCGGCGAAACTGGATATGCTCTCCGAAGTCATTGACCGGTAACGACTAACGGTCGATTTCGTGGTTTCTTCGGGAGTTGCGAAATCGTCCCGCCTCAAACTTCGGAACCGAGGGTTGGGAGTTCGAGCCTCTCCGGGCGTACTTGAAAAGCACTGGGAAACCAGTGCTTTTCGCATTTCCAGTGATGGGCTAGTTTCGTCGCCCGGCCTGGAATTCTCAAATCTTTACCCGGCACGCTGGCGGGTTGCCTCACGCCCGACTCCTCGCGGAGCGCCTGCACGTCGATCGCGAGCAACCGGCCCCTCACCTTCTCCATCCATCGTCGGGCATCGACACCATCGGCTCCTTTTGTCTGATCGAGGGGTGTCTGATCGAGGGCGTTCTGCAGGAGCGTCAGGTTCGGCGCGACCGGCGGCCGCTGCGACAGATACCACATAAGATCGTACCAATCGCGGCCTTTGGCATAGCGGCAGGTCAATAAGGCGTGCAACTTCCCGGCCATCAACGACGGCAGGTCGTAGTATTGAACGAGAAACGACAGGTGGCGGGTCACGAGCTGGCGCTCGCAGCGGCTACCGGCGGGAGGCCTCGTATCCACCTCCACTTTGATCGCGAGCTTCTTGTCCGACATCGGAGACAGACCGGCGTCGTGCAGAAGGCCGCCCAAACGAACCCACCCCGTATGGACGGTCTTGCGGTCGTTCCATGTCACTTCCGGCGTGAATCCGGCGAACTGATATCCCGCAGCGCGTTGAGGGCCTGACCGCGATCCGCGGCTAGCCTCCCGCGGAGGCTGTTGACGCTGGGGCTAAAAAACCACAGCAGGAGCAGTGAGCAGTACTGATCCATGTGCAGTTCACGATTGCCTGCCTTATCCCGCTGCGTTCCTCCGAGGTGCAGCCGCTCAATCAGGCCTCGCAACGCCTTGAAATGCTTTAGTCCATGGATGTCTTCTGGGCGAATCTTGCGGCGAGCGGCTGTCATGGCCCACACGATGGCAACTTCAAGCCCAGCGCGCAACTCTATTCACACTCCCTGTTGAGCTACTTTAACTGCGGCAACTGCCGTGCCGAACAGGATTGGGCCATCTGGATGGATCAAAAAATGGGGAGAACGTCATCCAGCACCGCGGCAGTGGCGGGCCGAGGCTCACTTCTCGGCCGGTAGCTTGGTCACCACCACGCTCTTGATTGAGTAAATGGGAATCCGAGTCTGGGTGACGCCAGCCACATCCTCCACCACAAGATAGTCGCTCGCGATCTCCACCACCGTGTGCCCCAGCAGCCCGGGAACGTTTTCAAACACTTGGATTTCGTAGCCGCTGCCACCATTCTTGAGGTTGATGTATTGATCAATGTGCAACACGCTCAAGATCCCTTTGGGTTTGGCAGGGGCTTGTCCTGAGGCGGCGAAGAGCACCACGCCGAGCAGGATGATCAGGAGTTGTGTGGGGATCTTTTTCATCAGTGGATTTCCTAAAAAGGAAGACGGAGTTCGTGGACGCCTTTGCTATCATGTCAAAACAGATGCCAGCCCCAATCATTTCACCGGGTCGCTACCGCCACTACAAAGGCAATCTCTACACGGTTCTGGGCCCCGCCCGGCATAGCGAGTCGCTCGAAGAGCTGGTGGTCTACCGGGCCGAATATGGAGATCATGGGCTGTGGGTGAGGCCGGCTGCAATGTTCACTGAAACGGTTTCGGTCGATGGCAAAACAGTTTTAAGATTCGAACGATTGGCTGATTGATTTGGCCGTCGGCGTGGCAGCTACTGATCTGCCGACTCTTTTTCCAGGCAGACGACCCCTTCGGTCGTCCGCACGATCAGGCTCTTTTCCGCCACGGCGGGGCTGGCCATGATGCTGCCTTGGGTGAGCGTGTTGGTGGCCAAGAGTTTGTATTCGCGGCCGGCGGCGAAGACGCGGCAGATGCCCTCCTCCGTAAAGAAGTAAAGCTTGCCGTCGGCATAGATCGGAGAGGGCATGAAGCTCCCGCCGAGACGTTCCTGCCAGACAATCTCGCCGGTGCCGGCGTCGAGGCAGGAGACGATTCCTTTCTCATTGCCGGTGTAGAGCAGGCCATCGACACACAGCGGCGACGCATATCGCGGCGCCCCCTTCGGCTGCTGCCAGACGATGCCACTCGAGGTGACGTCGGCATTGCCGCCGAGCTTGACGGCGAAGAAGCCCATGCCGCCGTCGGCAGTGCCGATGAAGGCTGTGCCGTTGCCGATCACTGGGCGACAGGAGCAGTTCATGCCGCGGCTCTTCACTCGCCAGAGTTCCCGACCGGTCCGCGGGTCGTAGGCGGCGGTGCCGCCGGCGCTGGGGCTGATGAGTTCGAGCCGATTACCGGCTTGAGCCACGGTCGGCGTGGAATACGCCTTCATCACGTCGCCGTTGTCGGTGCCATACTCAAAGTTGCGGTCGGTCTGCCACACCGTGGCGCCGGTCTCTTTCTGAAGCGCCACGAGATACTGCTTGTCGAAGCCGTCAAACGTTAGGATCAACAGATCCTGCCAGAGGATTGGCGACGAGGCGGCGCCGCGGAAGTGGTCGCACGGCAGATCCTGTCGAGACCAGATCGGCTTGCCGGTCACGGTGTCGAGGCAGGCCGTACCGTGGGCGCCAAAATGCACGTAGACCCGCCCCGCTTCGATGCAGGGCGTGCTGGAGGCATAGCTGTTGCGATCGATGCAGTATTGCGGCCTGGGGATATCAAAGACCAGGACGTCGTGTACGGTCGCACCAGTAGCTCGATCGAGGCAGACTGCAGACAGCTTTGTCGGCTCGTCGACTGTGGCGGCGGTGCCGCTGGAGGTCTTCGGAGTGGCGCTGCTTTTAAAGGGTGGCGCGATTGTCAACCAGACCTGGTCTTTCCAGACAACCGGAGACGACCAGGCCTTCCACTGCGTGGAGGGAAAGGGCCTCACCCACTTGACGTGTTCGGTATCGCTCCAGGTGATCGGCAGGCCTGTGACGGTGGATGTGCCATCGCCGCGTGGGCCACGGTATTGCGACCAGTATTCCTCCGCGACGGCAAAGGGCGCCAAGGCTGCGATGGTCAGTAGGAAAAAAGTACGAACAACTTTTTTTTCGGGCTTGCTCAGCGTGCTCATCGTGTTCATGGCGCGGGCGGCGGACTAGACAGGCGTCCCGTCGGCTTTCCTTGGGCGTCGAAGAATTCTAAGCCGCCTGCGCGGTCTTCTGGCCGTGTGCCGACGGCCATTGTGTCGACGCCGTCGTTGTCTTTGATCTCGATGCGGCCGCCGCCGCCCCCCACGACCCGGCCCATATGCAGGAGGATCGTGCCGTCGTCGTTTTCGATCACGATTTCCTTGCAGACCAGTCGCGTAGACTCAAGCGCATCGACACGCGCCGCGTCAAACTCTCCCTGCGGCACGGCGATCGCCCGCATCGCGAGCCCCAGGGCAAGAAACAGCAGGGGATAGACCGTCCAACGCTCGCGACTACTCATCGACCTGCTCCCAAAGTAAAACCCGCACGGCCAGCCCTGCGGACATGCTAACGCTCTCCTATCGTGGCTCAGTCTCCGTGGACCTCCCGCAGACGCGCGGAAAGTCGCAGGATCAGGTGCACCCGCTCAAACTGGTCGAGCCAGTCTGATGCGACGGCCGCGATCTGGTCGACCGGAGGCGGGGCAGCACCGCTGGCGCAGCTGTCGCCGAGTTGAGCCGCGGCCGAGGCGCGATATGCGGAGAGCGTCCGGTCGCCGTAGAAGAGCACCGGCGAAAAGTCTTCGCTGAAGAACGCCGCGACCGGCACACGCTGCCCACCGCAGACTTTGAAGTGGGCTGCGATGTCGGGGCGGGCATCACGGTCTAGAAATCGTAGGTCGATCGAGGCCGCGGTCGCGGCGAAGTGGGAGAAGATCGGGCACTGGTTCACGCAGTCGCCACACCATGCGCCCGCGAGTACGAGCACTGGCATCCGCCGTACGAATCCGGCTAACACTTTGTTTTGGGCCGGCGTCAGCGACACGCGAGCATGAAACGCATCCCAGCGGCTGCGTTGGTCGGGATTGGCATGGCGAGACAAGAACTCGTGATAGGGCAGGGCCGCGTCAAAGGCGGCCTGCCAGGCTTCAGGGGTCGGGGGGGCCCCGGCGCCGGTGATCGGCGCAGCGAGGCTGGTGGGCATGATGGTGTTGGCGATGGGAAAAGTCTCCGGTTGAAAACGGATTATGAAGCATAGCCGTTTTCAGTAAAAAAGGCGGAAAAGACCGCTGGGAACCGCCCTTGACCCGTAAAAAATCCTCCTCTACTGTCCCTCCGCCTGAAGGCAGAAGGGGCTGAGAACGTGCCCCGCTCGAGGTCAGGCGGTGGCACGGATGCCGGCCGTCGCTTCGAGTTTACTCGCAAGATCGAGCGAAGTTTCCGTCCAATCGCTCCCGGAAACGGTTCAGCTTCCCCGCCCCCCTGGGATCTGGACCGTTCCGGGGGCCTTTGTTTTTTCTGGGGCGGATTTTTCCGAGGCGGATAGTCACGGTTCGGCTCACGAGCGTATCCTTCTCTCCGATGACGACTGCCCAATCGCCAGTGCCGCCGGGTGCCGAACGGATCCTTGCCTGGATCATGGGCGGGCTCGTGATCTGGGGCCTGTTTCATGCCGTGGGAGCCTGGACGCTCAATCACGACGTGCGTCGGCCACTGATTGTTCTGGCCTGCGTGGCGGCGTTTCTGGGATTTTGGCTGGTCATGCTGTCGTCCCGCCGGCGGCGGCTGGAGCGGAAATTTCAGCGCGGGCAGTAGAAGCAGCGTAGACGTAGAAACGACGGAGGTGCCCCATGGCGATAGTCCTCGGTTCCAGCCTCGACAACGGCCTCGTTGCAATCAGGCCCGTCACGGCCAAGCGGCCGACGGTGGCCCGGTCGGAGAGTGTCACCGGTCTCTCGATTGGGCAGTATCTGATTCGCCGACTCTCCGACTACGGGATCAAGCACGTGTTCGGTCTGCCCGGCGACTACGTGCTCTCCTTTTACAGCATGCTGGAGCATAGCCCGCTCGACCTCGTCAACTGCACCCGCGAGGACTGCGCCGGCTTCGCGGCCGACGCCTATGCGCGGGTCAACGGCATGGGCGCTGTCTGCGTGACGTATGGCGTGGGTGCCCTGAGCCTTGCCAACTCGATTGCCGGAGCCTACGCGGAGAAGAGCCCCGTCGTGCTGATCTCCGGCGCGCCCGGCATCGGCGAACGGTTCAACGACCCGCTTCTGCACCACCGCGTGCGGGAGTGGCACACGCAGTTGGATGTCTTTGAGAAGCTCTGTGCGGCCAGCTGCGAGATCGTCGATCCGGCCACCGCCTTCCGCGACATCGACCACCTCCTCGACACGGCCCACGGCCAGAAGCGGCCGGTCTATCTGGAACTGCCACGAGACATCGTCGGCGTCGTGCCCGACCAGATCCGGCCCTACAACCGCATCGTGCCGCGGAGCGATCCCGACAGCTTGAGCGAGGCGGTGAAGGAGGCGGTCGCGAGGATCGAACGGGCCCAGCGGCCAGTGATCATTGCCGGCATCGAACTCCACCGCTACGGCCTGCAGGCCGAGACGGTGTCGCTGGCCGAGGCCTCGGGTATTCCGATCGCGGCCACGATGCTTGCCAAGAGCGTGGTGAGCGAGGTGCACCCGCTCTATATCGGACTCTACGAGGGAGGGATGGGACGCCGAGAGGTGACTGAGTTTGTGGAGGAGAGCGACTGCTTGATCCTGCTGGGCACGATCCTCACCGACATCGATCTGGGCATCTTCACCGCCAATCTCAATGACGGAAACAGCATCTTCGCTGGCAGCGACGGCCTGCGAATCAGCCACCACCACTTCCATAATGTGCTCCTGGAGGATTTCGTCCGCTGCCTCGCGGCCGCGAAGCCCCGTGGCATGCAGCGGCCCCTGCCGCCCGGGCCGACCGCCGCCCACGGGCCATTCGTGCTTGAGCCTGCTGCGCCGATCACGATCAGCCGGCTTGTGCGGCGACTCGATGAATCACTCGACGACCGCACGATCGTGGTCGCCGACGTCGGCGACGCGCTCTTCGCATCGAGTGAGCTCGTTATCCGCGGCCAGACGGAGTTTCTCTCGCCGGCCTACTACACCTCGATGGGCTTCGCGGTGCCAGCGGCGCTGGGCGCCCAACTGGCCCGGCCCGACCTAAAGGTGATCGCGCTGGTTGGCGACGGCGCCTTTCAGATGACCGGCATGGAGCTCTCCACGATCGTCCACCGGGGTCTCGCCGTGACAGTGATTGTGCTCGACAATCGAGGCTACGGCACGGAGCGGCTGCTGCTGGAGGGAAGCTTTAACGACATTAACCCCTGGCAGTATCAACTCTTGCCGCAGGTGCTCGGCGGTGGCACCGGCTGCGAGGTGCGGACGGAGGGGGAATTCGATGCAGCGATCACGCGGGCCCTCGCCGACACCTCGGGGATGAACATCATCCGCGTGCACATCGGCATCGATGACCGCAGCCCGACGCTCGACCGCCTCACGGCAGCGATGGCGAAGAAAGTATCCTAATCAGTGGGATAAGTTTTCCAACTTGTCCGCTTCGTCTTTTTCGGCACGTTGGAAAACTCGCCTCCACGAGGCTATTCCTTGAGTCCGGGCACACCACTGACGCGGCCATAGGCGGCGAGGAGCTCGGGGAGCGACGCGTCGAACGACTGTCGGAGGCTTTCCTCGACCGACAGGCCTTCCTTGATGCCCCGAACAAAGGTGGCAAACTTCCGCCGGTCGCGGGCCACCATGAATTTCACGATTCCCGAGGCGATGCCATATTGCACGGCATCGATGTGGTGGTCGGGCCCGACCGCAAAGAAGCCCGGGCCGACGGTGCCCCCAGCTTTTATAAACTCAAGCGCCTTCGCCTCCTTACGAGATACCTGATTGCAGGCTGGCACGACCTGCGTGCCCACCCACTCGGCGATCCCTTCGTTCAGCCAGTTCGGCAGATGCTGCGGCGACACCCAGCGATGGTTGAAGCCGTGGCTCGTTTCGTGGACGAGCATGTGGGCAAAGGCGGAGGGATCGGGGCCACGATGGCAGCCCATCACCACGCGGCCGTCGCTCCGTTGGTGGCAGAGACCGTGGGCGCCCGCCACCTCGACCTTCATAAACCGCGATTCGAAGGCGGCGAAGTCTTCCTCCTTGAGGAAGGCCACCACCAGACACTTGCCTTTCCAGACCGGTTCGCCGCGTGGTATGCCGTAGAGGTCGCAGAGAAAGTCGTGCATGGCGTCGAGCTTCGCCGTGAAGGGCGCCATCTGGGCGGTCGGGATGTTCGTGGCGACAAGAAATTCGTGGGTCTGGCTGACGGCCAGCGTTGGAAAATCGCGTTGCACTTCAGCCACGAAGGCCTCGAGTTCCGCGACCTGCTCGGCATGCTCCTCGGCGGTGAGCGGTGGCCAGGGTTCAACGCCAGAGGCCTCCATCCGCTGGAGCGACTCCGCCTGCTGTTGCTCGCGGCGCTCACGGACCCGGTGGCTCCCGGTCTGGGCGGCACCTGTGCCCTTGGCCTCGGCCGCGTGGATCGTCTCGCGGCCGGCCACGATCTTCGCGATGTTTGCCACGGTGACAGTGATTGTCTTCGGCTCTCCCTCGGGCCGCAGGCGGAGCGAGACGGTTTTCCCCTGGCGATCCCCGACTCCTTCGAGAACAGGCCGCACCAGTCGGCGGCCCGTGCCGAGTTCGACGAGGTCGAGCGTTTGGCCGACGAGGGACCTCAGTCGGTCGGCGAGTTCATCGGCTCGGCTTGGCTCCAGACAAGCAAGGAGTGTTGTCCAGAGCACGAGGTATCGGGTGAAGCGTTTCATTGAAAGCGTGCAATCAAAACTCTCGGGCTCGCTGCCGTAGTTCGGTGCTCGAAATATCCAGCTTAAATTCCCGCTTCGACACGAAGTAGGTGACCTCCCGCAGCGCCGCCGGCACATCGAACTGCGCCGGATCCTCGAAACAGCCATGCCGCTCCCTGCCAAACACGATCAGACCACGTGCCTGATCGCAGATCCGCTGCACGGCGAGTTTCGCCGCCTCGTGTGAGCCGCCGTAGTATTTCGGATCGGCCAGCCGCGCATATGTGTCGGCCCCCATCACAAACGTGCTGCCCGGAAAGACATCCAGCTTTTCCGCAAACGTGGCAGCTCGCGTAAACCAGAGTGAACGGCCCGTAAACTGCGCTGCCCGCGACTGCATCTCCAGATAGTCGAGCGGGGGCTTGTCGACGTTCACGATCGAGAGTTCAAAGTCGAGCGGCCGCTCGGCGATCTCTTCCGCGACCAGCGCCATTCCGAGGTGGCCGTCATGGAGCGGATCGAATGAACCTGGAAACATGAGCCTGCCAGCCGAGCCACCAGGCGGGGGCCCGCTGGGGGCGGCATCTGCCCGCGATCGCGACGGATCGTGGCTGGCCTGCACAGCAGCGCGGGTGCCGGCGAGGAGTTCCCGCCAAGCAGCCGGCGGCTGGCAGGAGGCCACTTTCACGTGTTCATCCCCGAGCAGCATGAGGCTGCTTGAGTCAGGCACGGGGGCTGTCTCACCCAGGACCGTTGCGAGTCGCTCAAGCAGCAGCGCTGCGGCCAACAGCTCCTCGTCGGCCCGCGGCCGCGCGTCTTTTTGCAGCACGAGTGTGGCGACGCTGGTGCTGAGGAGCGTCTGGACTGCCACGACGATCTGATGCGGGCCACGTTTTGGGATCCGCGAGCGCAGGCTGGCGGTGACGGCGGCACCGACGGCGGTGTCGGCCGATGCGCCCAGTACGCAGGCCCGCTGCCAGGCCATCCCGGCCAGCCGACGGGCAGTCCGCGACGAGCAGTAGCTCTCTTGCGGTCCGCCGAGGAGTCGGTCAACCGCCGCGCGGGCGGAGGGAACCAGACACTCAAGCACGACTGTGCTGCCGCCGGGAGTTGTCACCAGGTGCGGAATGGCCGCCGAGCCTCCCCCCGCGGCGACGATCACAGTCTGCAGTCCAGCCGACTCAAACCCGCCGAGCAAGGTGGCGGCATTGGTCAGCGGCTGGGCCATAAAAAAACCAGAGAAAAAGACCAGAGAGAGACCAGCTGCGAAGAACGGCTTGCCTGTCTCGCTGATTCTGCCCCAATTGCCAGCCGGCGAACAATCGGAGCAGTCGATCTTCAGCGATGGTTTCTCGGGAGCCGATGTGAAAGCGGGAGGACATACCATGATACCGCAGTTTGGCATGACGTTTTCTTTGCGGCCCGCGATCCGCAGGCTCGCCTGCGTTGCGATCCTGATCGGACCTGCCGCGGCCGCCGCGGCCCACGCCGAGACAGCGGCCGAGACAGCGGCCGAGACAGCGGCCGAGACAGCGGCCGGGAAGTCTGCCGACGATGTCTTGGCGGAGAAGACTGCCGCGGACGCCCGCAGCAAACTCCCTGATCCGCTCAAGGGCACGCCGCAGATGAGTCCGACAAAGACCGGCCAGGAAGCGAATAAAATCCTCGTAAAAATGTCCAAGCCGCGGTCCGACTCCTGGGCCGATTGGTATGCACCGCTCGAACCCCTCCACCGCTGCGGAGAGCCGCGGGCATTGCCGCCGTGCGTGCCGCCGCCGCCGTGCCATCCGAGCCTGCCCCCAGTCCCGTACGATCTCATCGGCATGCGGGGTGAGCCCTCGTGCGGCCCGATCTACGGTGGGCCGTGTCAGCCACGGACGGGCGGGCACGATCACTGCGACCATCCGTATCTCCACGGGGTCCAAGCTCGGTTTTTCGACTACTTTTATAAGTGGAAGTAGAGCCCGCGGGTAGGCGGCCGTTTTTGCGGTATGATCCCCGACTTCTTCTTGAGAGTCCGCGGTTCTTCGCGGCAGACAGTCGGAGGGAATACCAGCCATGGCCGAACTACCTCATTTCCAGTCCTTAGGCCCCCCCACAAACGATCCGCCCGATGGCCCGTGGTATCGCGGCATGACCCGCTACCACTGGTTCGTATTGACAGTGGCGGCGCTCGGCTGGCTCTTCGACTGTCTTGACCAGCAGCTTTTCAACCTCGCCCGCAAGCCGGCGATGGAAACGCTCCTGGCGACCGCCGGCAGTGCTGCCGACCCCAAAGACGTCAGCTTCTACGGCGGACTCTCGACCTGCATCTTCATGCTCGGCTGGGCGACCGGCGGCCTGATCTTCGGCGTGGTCGGTGATCGGCTCGGCCGCGCCAAGACCATGATGATCACGATCGTCATCTACTCGCTCTGCACAGGCCTGTCGGCGCTCTCGCGCGGCTTCTGGGATTTTGCATTTTATCGGTTCATCACGGGGCTGGGTGTGGGAGGCGAGTTTGCCGTCGGCGTGGCGCTCGTGGCTGAGGTGATGCCCGACCGTGCCCGACCGTACGCCCTCGGGCTGTTGCAGGCGCTTTCCGCGGTGGGCAATTTTCTTGCCGCTCTGATCGGCATCGGGCTCGGCCAAGCGCAACTGCACATGGGCGCCAAGATCTTCGGCTGGGAGCCGTGGCGGTGGAAGTTTGTGATTGGTGCGCTGCCGGCGGTGCTCGCGCTTGTCATTCGGTCTGGCCTCAAGGAGCCAAAACGCTGGCAGGAAATGAAGGCGAAGGCGACCGAGACGGGCGAGACGCTCGGCGGCTACGGCGGTCTGTTTGCTGATCCGCGGTGGCGAAAGAATGCCCTCCTTGGCATGCTGCTGGCGTGCGCGGGAGTCATCGGGCTTTGGGGCATCGGCTTCTTTGCCGTCGACCTGCAGCGGAGCGTGCTCGAGAAGACGTTTCGGGCTCAGGGCTACGAGGGGCAAGAACTCGCCGGCCGGCTCACGATCTGGTCGGGCGTGGCGATGATGATGATTCAAGTGGGGGCGTTTGCGGGCATGATGCTGGCGGCGCGGATCTGCCAACAGATCGGCCGCAAGCCCTTCTTCGCGCTTGCGTTCACGGCGGCCATGCTTTCGACGGCGCTGGTGTTTCGCTATCTCGACGACATCACCGACATGTTTTGGATGCTGCCGATTATGGGCTTCTGCCAGCTCTCGTTGTTTGCCGGGTATGCCATCTACTTTCCTGAGCTGTTTCCGACGCGGCTGCGGAGCACGGGGACGAGCTTTTGCTACAACGTCGGCCGATTTGTGGCCGCTGGCGGACCGTTCCTCCTCGGCCTGCTGACGAGCACGGTTTTCGCTGGTGCTGCCGAGCCGATGCGGCCGGCGGGGCTGCTGATGTGCCTAGTCTTTCTGCTCGGGCTGGCCGTGCTGCCCTTCCTGCCGGAAACAAAGGGCCGCCCCCTGCCGGAATGAGCCAGTTGGCGGGCGTCGCCGCCGCGGAATGCTACAGTGTTAAGGAGTGGTTCCCTGGCGGTTCCACGATGAATTCCAACTCGTGAGTCACGGTCAGTGACTTCCATCTCTCTGGAGTAGAAACTCTCATGCGCTGGGAAGGCCGTCGGCAGAGTGAAAACGTCGAGGATCGTCGCGGGATCGGTGGGCCGGTGCTCGTGGGTGGAGGCTTAATCACGCTGCTCTTCATGGTGGCGATGATGTTTCTGGGCTTCGATCCGCAGCTGGTGGCGCAGATCGCGCCAGACCTGGGTGCAGCCCAGCAGCGGCCGCCGGCTCAGCCGATCAACGACGAGATGACCAAGATGGTGAAGGTCGTTCTGGCCGACAACGAAGATGTCTGGGGGCAACTTTTCCCCAAGCACTTCCGCGGCCGGTATGCCCCGCCCACGCTGGTGCTCTTTACCGACCGGGTGCAGAGCGCCTGTGGTATGGCCAGTGCCGCGGCCGGACCATTTTATTGCCCGCTCGACAAAAAGGTCTATATCGACCTCACTTTTTACGACGACCTGAAGCGACGGTTTGGTGCCCCGGGTGATTTTGCGCAAGCGTATGTGATTGCTCACGAGATCGGTCACCATGTCCAAAACCAACTCGGCATCAGCGACAAGGTGCAGGCGATGCGGCAGCGGCTTTCGGAGCGTGACTACAATAAACTCTCCGTCCGCATGGAGTTGCAGGCCGACTTCCTCGCCGGCGTCTGGGCCCACCACGTCGCCCGCTACGCAGGCATCCTCGATGAGGAAGATATTCGCGAGGCTGTCAACGCCGCGGCGGCGATCGGCGATGACCGCATCCAAAAGCAGTCGCAAGGCTATGTCGTGCCCGACGCCTTCACGCACGGCACGAGCGAGCAGCGAGTGCGCTGGTTTCTCTATGGCCTGAAGACAGGCAATCCCGAACTCATGGACCGCGCCTTCGAAGCCGACTCGCCTTAACGCGAATGTTGGGTACCCAAGAGACGGTGGTGGGCCCAGCGGAAGGAGGACTTGGCCTCTTGGTGTGCCATCTGGCCGCTCCACGAAGTGGTGTTTCGCTGCCTGCTCGCGGGCATCGCCCGGTCGGCAGTAAAAACGGTGCCTGGCACGGAAGGAAGACGAGTTTAGAGGACCTCGGTGGGCCGCTGGGCACAGGCGCGGCCCACGGCCTCACGCTCCATCTGGATCGTGGTGTGGGCGATCTGAAAACGGTCGCGGAGCAGGTCGGTCGCGGCCGCGAGCGCCGCCTCATGGCCGTCGGCATCCGCGACCACGAGGTGAGCAGTCAGCGAGACCTCCGACGTGCTCGCGGCCCAGACGTGTAGGTCGTGCACCTCGACGACGCCGGGGATCGCAGCCAAGCTCGCGGTGATGGCGTCGGGATCGACTCCGCGGGGCACCGCATCAAGGGCGAGATCGACGCTCTCGCGGAAGAGGCTCCACGTGCCCGCGACGATCACCAGCGTGATCGCGATGCTGACCGCCGGATCGATCCAGGTCTGGCCTGTCAGCAGGATCGCGATCCCCGCCAGCACGACGCCCCCCGAAACGGCGGCGTCGGCCGCCATGTGGAGGAAGGCTCCCCGCACGTTGGCGTCGTGTTTCTGGCCCCGCATGAAGAGCAGGGCGGTGAGCGTGTTGATGAC
Source organism: Planctomycetota bacterium (assembly GCA_037129495.1). GTDB lineage: Bacteria > Planctomycetota > Planctomycetia > Pirellulales > UBA1268 > CAMCQY01. The sequence continues at coordinate 12,977 of JBAXUW010000048.1, forward strand.
GACGCCCACCGCCGCCACGGCGATCATCGTCAGACCGGTCACTGGCTGCGGCGAGGTCAGCCTGTGCCACGCCTCCCAGAGGATCGCCCCGCAGGCAGTGAGCAGAAGAATCGCATTGATGAGCGCTGCGTAGATCGTCGTGCGGCGGAAGCCCCAGGTGTAGCGCCGTGTGGGGGCCAGCCGTGCCAGCCGGCTGGCGGCCCAGGCGAGCAGCAGGCCGACGACGTCGCTCGCGTTGTGGCCCGCGTCGGCCAGGAGCGCGAGCGACCCGGCCCAGACTCCGCAGGCCGCTTCGACGACGACAAAGAGCGTGTTGAGGCCGACGCCACAGGCCATCGCCCAGTCGAGTTGATCCGGCGACAGGCCGTGGGAATGGCCATGGTTGTGGCCGTGTTGATCGTGATCGTGGTGGTCGTGGTGGTCGCCTGGCATGCTACGATCATACCAACGGCTGCGTTGTCAGCGGCTATCCTGCGATCAGCGATGGGCGAGGAACCTAAGAGATGCGACAGGCAACAGCACCGCTGCGGGTGGCGGCGATCGGCCGAACGGGCGGTGGCGACTGGGGACATGCCATCGACGAACTCTGGGCCGGTCTCGACGGCGTGCAAATCGTCGCCGTGGCGGATAGTGACGAGGCAGGGCTCGCCAAGGCTGTCCAGCGCAACAAGCTCGCTGCCTCGCAGCCGACCACTGCCTATCGCGACTGGAAGGCGTTGCTCGCGGAGGCAAAGCCCGATCTTGTCGCCATCTGCATGCGGCATATCGACTGCCATGCGGAGATGGCGATCGCCGCTGCAGCGGCGGGAGTGAAGGGAATCTTCATGGAGAAGCCGTTTGTCCGCACGCTGGCTGAGGCAGATGCCGTCATCGCGGCCTGCAAAAAGTCAGACACCAAGCTCGCTCTGGCGTTCGTAAACCGGTATTCACTCGCCTATTCAGCAGCCCGTGACTTGATCGAGGATGGCCGGATCGGCAAGGTGCTCGAACTGAGGTGCCGGGGCAAGGAGGATGTGCGAGGTGGAGGCGAAGATCTCTGGGTGTTGGGCTGTCACGTTCTCGACATGATGATCGATCTGGGGGGTGCGCCGCAGTGGTGTCAGGCGAGCGTCTCGCAGGGCGGTCGGCCAATCACGAAGGCCGATGCAGCGCCGGGGCCGGAGGGCATTGGTCTGATCGCCGGTGATTCGATCAATGCGATGTTTGGCCTCGCAGATGGACCGGTGGGATACTTTTCCAGCATCCGCGACGCCGGGCTCAAGCAGCCGAATTTCGGGCTCACTGTCGTGGGCACGAAGGGGGCGATCCAGATCTGGCCCGACCACGTGCCACAGGCATATCTCCGTGAGGCACCGCTCTGGCGGGTCGACAAGGATTTTCCCTGGAAGCCGATCGGAGCGGAGGGCCTCGAATCACCGCCGCCGGCGAATCTGTCCGATGTCGATCGGGCTGCCGAGCGGGTCAACTGGGGCCGCCGGGCCGCCCTGGATCTTGTCGATGCGATTGTCGAAGACCGCGAGCCGGAGACGGGAATGTATGCCGGGCGCACGGTGCTGGAGATGACGACGGCAGTCTATGCCTCAGCGCTCACCGGATCGCGGGTGACCTGGCCGATGCCGGCAGGCGGTAGCCCGCTGGAGTGAGCTTGGAGGGTCTTCAGCGAGAAAGCGGACAAGAGCCAGGAGACTGCGTTGCAGGGATGCAACGCCAGCACCAGCAAACAGTGTTTGCCAAGAAAACATGGCCACGATGGCCATTGTTTTCGTGAAGCGTACACGTTGGAAAAGGCCATGCCCGGGTGAGGTCCCTTGGCAGCATCCGTGCTGTGGGGCCCGCTCCGTGGTTATCGTGTTTCCTGACCGGATGTGTCCGCCAGGTAAAGACCGCTTCGTCTCACCCGGGCATGGCTAAAAAATCACCGTAAGCTGTTCACGCATTGCTGCGTCCGTCAGGTTGTTAGTTCGTCGATCCGGCGTCGAAATTCGGGCATCTCGGCGGTGATAAAAGCAGTCCACGCCGCTGGCTGCCAGAGTTCCACGCAGACTGCGGCCCCCACCACCAGCAAGTCGGCTCCCGGCTCGACTGCCAGAAATTCTCGAAAGCCCTCGGGTACCACGAGCCGGCCACGCTCGGCGAGCGTCACCGCCTTGTGGCGGGTCGAAAGCAGGCGTCCGAGGTCTTGTACCTGCCCCACCCGCTGCGTGAGCAAGCCAGCCTGCAGTTTGCTTCGCACCACATCGATCGCCGCATCCATCCGTGGCTTCCAGATTGCCGCCGGCCAGAGCGACAGGCAGCCGGCCCGTTCCTTGGCGAGCACCATCCGTCCGCCAGACGCTGTCAGCGGGCCAGCGAGTTCGGGCGGTAGCGACAGCCTGAAGCGGTCGTCCAGCGTCCGCGAGAACTCGCCGATCAGCAGTTCCGCAGCGTTCATGCCAAGCGTTCACAGGCGGCCGATCTCCTGGGGAAACCCGCAGAGCAGCACGCCTGCTCCTTCGGGGCGAATCCATTCGCTTTGGGTCAGCAACCCACAGAAAAGTAGTTTTAAACCACTTAATTGGGATTACGACCCACAAAGACGGGATTTTACAGCCAGGCCTAGAAAGTGCAAGCACTGGTAGCGAAGGGCGGACATCCCCCGCAAACACGGCCTATTTGCACGAACTGCAGCCACAGCCCTCGCCGCCAGCGCCGCCGCAGTCGCCCATTTCCTTTTTGTAGGCCTTGAGGGCCGCGGCTTCCTTCGAGAGTTTGAACTCGGGCCCAGCCGGGAAATATTGAATGTCGTCCTGCAGGTAGTAGGCACTCGGCAACGTCTGCCCACCGACATCCACCTGGCAGCCCGCGAGCGAAATTCCGCCGACGCCCAAGAGCAGAAGCCCCGTACGGAAGGCGGTCTGGCAATACCGGGATGACAAAGCGGTGGTACTCATGGGTCTGTTTCCCTGGAAGGGGCAGCGAGGTCTGAACGGGTCCCGACACTCGGTGTCAGGATCGATCCACTGGAGGTATCGGCCGACACGACCCGCAAACTTTGAACAACCGGTGCGATCGATGTGATCGGCATTGCCAGGCCTCCGTAAGGACTGCTCAAACCGCCCAGATTATTAGAGTTCCCGGGCGGGAGTCGGGCCGCTGCCAAGGCGGTTCGTGCTACAACACGCGATATGATCCCTTTCCTCCAGCGTCTGCGTTGGATCAAGGCCCCGAGATTGGCCCCGAGATTGGCCCTGCTGGTGGCCATCTTCGCGGGTCTGCCTGCAGCAAGGCTCGAGG
>JBAXUW010000480.1:0-1631 GCA_037129495.1 Planctomycetota bacterium
GCACCAGGCGGAAGGGGCCAGTGGCCGTGCTCCTCGACGCGAATCACCTGCATCGAATTGAGATCGACGACTGGACGAATTCCCTCGAGAGGACGGGCGTAGCCATTGTCGGTCGGATCGCATCGCAAAAAGCAGAGCGGACGTGCCAGGCGGTGGGCACAATCCTCCTCGGATCCGTAGTTGCCGGCGCTCCAAATATCGACCATGACGAGCTTGGTGTCGTGGATACCATAGTGCCGCACGAGGGCGTCACGAAAAGCCTCGCTGGCAAGCACCGCCGCCTCACACTCCACCTGCTCGTCCACCGTCATCATCGGCTGCACGCCAGGGATGTGACACCAAGATTCCACGATGCCCCGATCGATCGACACAACGGCCTCGTGGCACGCGTTGGCCGCGTTGTCGAACAGCACGGCAAAGGCCTGTCGGGCCGGCAGATTCAGCCCGGTGAAGGCGTGAACCAGGTCCTTGGGCGGTTCTTGGAGGCTCACGGAGACGAACCGTGTCGTCGGGGTGACCTTGCCGGCCGCCTTGAGAATCGACACGGTCGCCCTGACCTCGGCGGCGCTGAGCGGTTCCAGTGGATGACGCACGGGCACAACTGGAAGAGACACTGGGTGTGACAAGAAAGCCCTCTTTGAGTACCCCGACGATCGTAGACCTGTGAGAAGATGCTACGCCACAGCGGACAAGACTTTCAATGACCATCCACAGACACGCGGATGCAGAGCATGTTGCGGTCGGCTGGAGTCGCTCGTGCGATGCCGCGAACCATCTACGGCCTTGAACTCGCCGATGGATGTTCGCAAGAATAAGGTTGTGTGCTGGGCACGCTATCGAGGCCGTTGGTCGGCAAGGCGATTTCCGAGTCCGATCCTCACGAGCATCATCGCAACGCTTGCCACTCCACTGTTCGCCGTCGAGCCAAACACACTCACCGCCGCAGAGGAAACCGCGGCCTGGAGGCTGCTCTTTGACGGAAGGAGCACCAACGGCTGGCGGAATTTCAAGCAAGACGTCATCGGCTCCGGCTGGAAGGTCGAGAACGGCGCACTCCGCCGAGTCGATCAGGGGGCGGGTGACATCATCACCGTCGACCAGTTCGGAGCGTTTGAACTGTCGCTGAAATACAACATCTCAAAGGGCGGAAATAGCGGACTGATGTTTCATGTCACGGAAGACGGGCAGGTGCCATGGCAGACTGGCCCGGAAATCCAGATCCAAGACAACGTCGACGGTCACGATCCAAAGAAATCCGGCTGGCTCTACCAGCTCTATCAGCCCACCGTCGACGCAGCCAAGCCGGTCGGCGAGTGGAATCAACTCCGCGCGCTCATGACGCCGACTCGCTGCGAGACCTTGGATGAACGGCGTGAAATACTACGATTTCGTGAAGGGGAGCAAGGACTGGGACGAGCGGGTCGCGAAGAGCAACTTCGCCAAGATGCCGCACTTCGGCAAGCCGGTCAAAGGCCACCTCTGCCTGCAGGACCATGGCAATCCGGTGTCATTCCGCTCCATCAAGATCCGCAGCATAGACGCCAAATAAGTCACGGATTTCCCAGCCGACTCCGCTCGGTGCGAGAGCCGCTGGCCGGGATGCACCTCACCCCCGAGCAGCAGCTTGCGAA
>JBAXUW010000481.1:0-1612 GCA_037129495.1 Planctomycetota bacterium
CCATGCCGGACGATGAGCGGGCGGAACTCCGACGGATCGTGAACCGGGCGCATGCGCGCGGCCAGGCCGTGCGGTTCTGGGCAACGCCCGATGCGGCAGCCTTCTGGAGCGAACTCGCCGCTGCAGGGGTCGATCTGATCGGGTGCGACGACCTGGATGCGTTTGTCGACTTCGCCGCGGACTATGAACAGCTCGGCACAGGTGATTGAACAACCGCCAGCGAGAGCTCACGGCCGGTTTCGGCCCGGAGCCGCAAGCTGCGTGTCGAACCAGGCGGCGCACTGGGCAATATGCCAGGGCATCAGCAACCAGGCATGTCCCGCCCCGGCAACGGTCACGAGCGTGACGTCGCCCCCGACCGCAGCCGCGCGGTCGCGAAACCGCACCGACTGATCGAGCGGCACGAGCGTGTCGCGGTCGCCGTGGTGGATGAGCACCGGCGGCATCTCCCCGGTCACGTGCAGCAGCGGCGACAGCTCGGCCGCCGTCAGCCGCCACCGCGGCATGTCGACTGGGTCTTGGTCGAAGGCCCGCAGAAAGCTCCGCGGCGGGCCGCCGTCACCCGTATCCTCCGTCGAGCCCCGGAGATTCGTAAGGTCGGTCACCGGGCAAAAGACGGCCGCAGCCTGCACGGCGCTCGAGGTGTCGGCGAGGGGGTCGTCCGCATCGGCCGGCCCGGCGCCGCCGGTGGTGGCCAGCATCAGGCTCAGATGGCCGCCGGCACTCCCGCCGGAAACTCCGAGCCGATCGGGATCGACGCCCAGTTCGGCGGCATGCCCGCGAATGAACCGCACCGCCCGGGAGACGTCGGCGAAGATCTCGTCGACCGTGGCCGCAGGCTGCGACACGTGATACACGGGCAGCACCGTGTAGCCGTGGCGGAGGAGGGGGGCCATGAGCCAGGGTCGGAACGACTCGGTCCCCGACTTCCAACCGCCGCTGACGAGAAACACGATGCCGAGGCCGTTGGGCGCGGAGGGTGTGAGCACGTCGAGCGTGAGGGTCTTGCCTTGCCGTTCGCCGTAGGCAATGCCCCGCCGCCAGTCGAAGCGAGGATGAAAGTAGGCCCAGCCCGCGATCCCCACGAGCCCGACGGCCACGAGGCAGACGAGAAGCCCTGCGATCAGCCACCGACGAAGCGGCATCGGCCCTACCTCCGAGATTCTCGCTGACGATCAGCCGGCGCCGGCCGCAGTGATCGGCAATCGTCCGCAATACCTGCCGGAGCTCATCGCCGCGGGCGCGGTATCGTAGCAACGTTTTGAATCCTCCGCTGGCCGGCCGATCCCGTGCTCTCCCCGTCGTGGGTTGACGCCATGGATAGACGCCTGTACACTCTTCTCTCAACGGCGGCTGGTCGCGTGGAGACGCCACCCGCTTTACCAGGTGCGGAGCCTGTCTTCATGAACACCTATCGAATCTACGAAGATTTGCGTTCGTCGTTGGGCGAAGAGGCTGCCAGGTCGCTCGCCCACACCCTCGGGCCGATGTTCGAGGAGTTGGGAAAAACGGTCACCAAGGCTGAGTTCCAGGAACTCAACGCAACCCTCGGTCGGCTGGCGGAGGCTCAGGAGCGCACCGAGGGGAAGGTGGCCCAACTCGCGGATGGCCA
>JBAXUW010000482.1:0-1607 GCA_037129495.1 Planctomycetota bacterium
GCCGTAGATTCGGTGGGGTGGCTGTCGCTTTCCTTGGGCGCCTGCTCCTTCTCGCGCCCCTTGAGCACCAGCGAGATCAAGTCGTTAAGCGCCACCTTGCCGCAGTAGTAACAGGAGCCTCGGTTGATGATCCTCGGGTCGCTCGTCCTGTACCGCGGCGCCGTTCCGGAGAGCGTGCTGTCTTCCTCGCCGCAGAACGGGCATGGCGATACGGTCGTAGAGCCGAACAGGATTTGCATGGCGGTCGCGAATCCACGCTGCGCCAAGTCGTCAATAAAGCTAAAGACATCCTGCTCGGTCACCGGCTCGCCGGGCTTGATGAGTTCGACCTTTCGACCGGTCTTCGAGTTGATGCTGCCGACCGGGCGGGTCATCGCCAACAGCGACGGCGCCTCGGGGTCCGACGGCAGGGCTCGCTGCACCGCCACGACCACCGCGTCCCACAGCTCGCGCTGGCGGTCGCTCTTGATCTCGACCGGCGTGTCGAACCGCAGGATGCAGTGGAGCCACCGCCCCGAGAACATCACCTCGGCCTTCCGGAGGGTGGGGTGGTTGTCGAGCCAGCCGCGGACGTGCCGCTCGTCCAGCTCGAAGCCGTCGGCAGGCATCGCCTCGATGACGTTGCCGACGCGGAGGCACTCCCCGTCGATTTCGATCAGGATGCCTCGCAGGAGCGTCACCTCGTGGTGCTGCACCATCACCTCCTTGAAGGTGCCAACAGCACCGCCGTTGAAGAGCGCCTCCCGCTGGTCTCCCGCCCCGGGCTTGGCCCCGTCGCGCCGGCCGCCGGCGACCGACTTGCCGGCTGGAACCGACGGAGCCTTATAAGGATGGTTGGTCGGCGTGCCCGCCGGCCCCTTCTTCTCGCCCGGCTGGGCGGGCCGTTTGCCGCCGCTGGGCTTCCTACGTTCGTCGCCATCCCGCGGCGACTTCTTTACCGCTTTGCCTGCCATGTCTGTGGCCTCCATGTGTTCGCTGCTGCACGTCGTCAGCACGCGATGTTCACCATAGCGACCTCCTGCGAGAACACCACACCTTTGCTGCGTGAAACACTGCGGTCTTTTGCCGAGTGCACTACGGAAAAAACCTGAGTGTTTGCATGCGTCACGCTCGTGACTGCGCGTGCATGTCGCGCTACGATGCGATCACCGCGACGATGCGATGCGAGTTGCAGCGACGCGGCTCAGGTAGACGCACACTCACAGGAGCATGAGCATGAGCATGCAGCATGGTCGCGGCACGAAGAACATCACGGACGCCGGCAAGAAGATGACGGCGTTCGAGGATCAGGTCGCGAGGGACTGGCAGCGGTTCAAGGAGAAGTACTTCGCCTGCACTGAGTACCCCGCAGTGCGGCAGGCGCTCAAGAAGATTCTGGTAGCCGAGGAGAAGGAGGTGGCGGACGCTGGCGCGCGGGCTGCGGCATCCCACCGCGCGTCCACATGAAGAAGGAGGGCCATGAAACATGAACCACTCTGCAGATATGGCCGAACCAAGCGATCTGCTGGATGAACGGACGGCAGCCAGACGGCTTGGCATAAGCCGTCGATCGATGTGGGGGCTCGCAGACTCAGGGGCTATCCCTTTCATCAGGATTGGGCCCCGCC
>JBAXUW010000483.1:0-1585 GCA_037129495.1 Planctomycetota bacterium
CCACGTTGCTGACGGTGGTCACGGGCGCGGTGGTTGGCGGCATGATTCGCCGCGTTGCCAGATACTCGGCGATGAGCCGGTCGTAGGCGAGCTTTGCCTCGGGCGAGCCCCATTTGCCGAGCCAATGATCGCGGCCGTTGATGCGGACGCGGGCCCGATTGCTGGGCTTGTGGTGGACAAGAGACGGGACTGACCCTGTCGGACGACGTGGCATTTTCGTGCTCTCCGGAATTAATAGGGTCATACCCTATTAATTGACCCCATTCTTTGGGATTCCCGAAGGCACTGCCTGACGTCGGCAGGTATCCGAACTGCTTACGCAGCATAATCTTCCAACCAGTCGGGGCGACAGGATTTGAACCTGCGACCTCTTGACCCCCAGTCAAGCGCGCTAGCCAGGCTGCGCCACGCCCCGAATCCACCGCACAACGGGCCTTGCTCTCGCAATGCCGTCCCGCAGCCCCCACACTATCTCAGAATCATCCCGCTCATTCAATATTGTCCCCCTTCAGCCTTTTCCTACGCCATGAATACGGCCCTCTCCTCAACCGCCATCCCCTTCTCCTCCCGCCTCGCCACCGCCATCAAGGCCCGCGGCTCAGCCGCTTGCATCGGCCTCGATCCCCGCCGCGACCAACTGCCTCCTACCCTCGGCGCCGACACCGCCTTCGATCCCAAAGACCTCGCCGCCATCTACGCCCACTTCTGCTGCAGCGTGATCGACGTCATCGCGCCGCTCGTACCAATTGTCAAACCACAGCTCGCCTGCTTTGAAATGCTCGGGCCCCACGGCATGCTGGCACTTGCCGAGGTGATCTTCCACGCCCGTAGCAAGGGCCTGCTCGTCCTCGCCGATGGTAAACGTGGCGACATCGGTTCGACTGCCGAAGCCTACGCCGACGGCTGGCTCGCCGGCTGCTGGGGCGCCGATGCCCTCACCGTCAATCCTTATCTTGGTCTCGACTCAATCGAGCCCTTCGTCAAGCTCGCTACCGAACGCCACGCCGGCATCTTTGTACTCGTGAAGACCTCCAACCCCGGCAGTAAAGACTTCCAAGATCTCCAATCCGACGGCAGCACTATCTTTCAACATGTTGCCGCTGGAGTAGAACAGCTCGCCACACGCACCGCCGCCGGCACCACCTACGGCGCGGTCGGCGCAGTTGTTGGCGCCACTTGGCCCCGCCAGCTCGACGAACTCCGGGCCACCATGCCCCACACCTGGATCCTCGTCCCCGGCTTTGGCAAACAGGGTGGCCGCGCCTCAGACGTCCGCGGTGCATTCCACTCAGACGGTCTCGGCGCACTCGTTGTCAGCGCCCGCGACGTGATCTTCGCCCACGCTCGACCCGAAATGAATGCTGGCCTCGAGCCTCGTCAGTGGCAAACCGCCGTCGAACGCGCCTGCCTCGATATGATCGATCGGCTCGCCGCCGACACGCCCGCTGGCGTCTTGCGGAAGTAAACGCGGGCGGTTTCCAGTGGGATAAGTTTTTCAACTTGTCCTGTTTATCTTCTTCGGCAAGTTGGAAAACTCGCCTCCACGGGGGCACGGCAAGCTTTAAAAACTCGCCTCCACGGGGGC
>JBAXUW010000484.1:0-1575 GCA_037129495.1 Planctomycetota bacterium
GTGAGCCCTGCAAACGGACCGCTGCCGCCGGTCATTGTGAGACTAGAAAAACTCCCCGACGCAGAACCGGACTGGAACAGGTTGAACACGGTGTCGTTCGCGTAGCTACCGCTTATCGTGAGTTGGAGCACTCCACCGTAGGCGAAACGCGCTATTGGCCCATGTGCCGCTCGACACCGTGACCGTGCCGACGCTGCCAGCGGCTTCGCCGAGACGGCCAGTTGTATTCGTCGCATACCCGCCGGCGACCACAGAGCCGACAAGATGCCTGGCGAGATCCGCCGGTCGCAGAATTGGATCGGTGGCACACGGCCTGGCAATGCGTTGTTCGTTCCACCGCCGCCGGAAGTCGTGCCCGAGCTCATGACGCAGTTCGACACATGGCTCCACTCCGCCGACGCACTTCCTCCATTGATCAAGGCCGGACTTGCGCACGTCCAATTTGAGACGATCCACCCTTTCTTGGATGGGAACGGCCGAATCGGACGCCCTCCTGATCACGCTGCTCCTGGAGCACTGGGGGCTGCTCAAGAGCCCCATGCTCTATCTCAGCCTGGCCATCAAGCGGCAGCAGCAGGCGTATTACGAAAACCTGACTCGCGTAAGCAACGGCGGCGATTGGGAGGGATGGACGGCGTTCTATCTCGACTGCGTCCGCGAAGCGGCCGATGACGGTGTGCGGGTTGCCAAACAGATCTTCTCGCTGCTCGCCAAGGATCGCAGCCGCTTGATCGCCCGCGACAACGTCAACGTGCCCGCTGTACGGCTTCTCGAGCTGTTGCCCTCACGCCCGGTCGTGACGCTCCCGCTGGCAACCAAACTCCTGCGCGTGAGCACACCGACCGCGATCAAAGCCATCGCCGTCCTCGTCGAACTGGGCATTCTCCGGGAAACCTCTGGAAAGCGGCGAGACCGGGTCTACGCCTACCAGAAGTACGTGGACCTGCTCACGGGGCCTCTTCCGCGACGAAACACGAAAACCCACGGCTGTTGACTATTTCGATCACGAAGGATACTTTCGTGAAATGACGAATACTTTCTTACACACTCGAAACTTTTACAACACCCGAATCGAGCCTTGGATCGGCAAGCCGGTGATCAAGGTGCTCACGGGCATGCGGCGTGTCGGGAAGAGTTGCGTGCTCCGTCAGGTCGAATCCCTGCTCCACACTCACGGCGTTCCTAAAAAACGCACACTGTTTGTTGACAAGGAAGACCTGGCGTTCGACGCCATCCGCGACCATCGGCACCTGGCCGCGTGGATCAAGAAGCAGGCACCCACCGGGCGTTCTGCCCTGCTCGTGGACGAGGTCCAGGAAATCGAGGGCTGGGAACGAGTGGTCAACTCCTGCCTCAAGGAAGGCCGCTTCGATATCTACGTGACCGGATCGAATGCGCGGATGCTCTCGTCAGACCTCGCCACGCTGCTTTCGGGCCGATACGTCGAGATTCCGATTTTCCCTCTCAGCCTGCCCGAGTTTCTTCAGTTTCGGGCGGCACCCTCCGGGCGGGCCCGGGAACTTTTTTCTGAGTACCTCCGCTATGGCGGGCTCCCCGCGCTCCAGCAACTCAGCG
>JBAXUW010000485.1:0-1575 GCA_037129495.1 Planctomycetota bacterium
GATCCCCACAGCTTCTGCGATCGGCTGGTAAATGTCGCCGCCACCCTCAAAGAACCCCAGGATGCCGGCATCGTTTGCCAGGTTGGCCGCCACCACCGGCTCGATCGATGACCAGTCGAATGACGTCACCGGCCGATCGAACGCGAACATCCGCCGCACCTCACCAGGGAACTGCTGCAACGCGGGCTGGCCATATGACATCCGGCCGGTGACCGCGGCCAGCACGTTGACCTGTGGTCGGATGACCCCGTCGCGGGCAAGGAACGCCGTGCTCGCGGAATAGCCCGAAGAGAAGCGCTCCGCCTGCACCAGCGCTGCTGCATGATCGACCAGTGGGTGGTTGAGCTTGGCCATCCACGCCTTGTTCGTCGTCGGTGTCCCGTTCTTTAGCCTCGGCCACGAGTTGGGAAGTTTCCCACGCTGATCCAGCAGCGTCACGGTCTCTCGTGCGATCGCCGAGGCCGGAGCATCCGGATCGACACCCGCCTCGGTGAGCGCCTGGCGATGCAGCGATGCCTTCGCTCGCAACTCGTCGACGATGGCATCGGCCGCCTCGTCGTCGAAGCCGATGCCCGTCGCGCTTCGTCGCAGCAGGAGCCGGTTCACGGCCTGCTCGCGGTCGTTCAAGTACCTCGCGTCAGCCACCCGGAAACTCGGCAGTCCAGGATTCAGTGCGACGGCCAGAGCATCCATCAACTTCTCGTCCACCCGCGCTGTCACGATCGTGTCGAACGCGGCGTAGGCAACGTAGGCGTCGGAACCGACACCCAACTCGTCGAACATGGCCGACTTGCTCTTCCCCGTGACCGCCTTCCAACCCGCTTCCAGGCTCCCCTTCCACCGGTCGTAATCACCCCCCAGCACGCGGGTGGCGACGTCACCGAGCCTGTTCGAGTGCGTCGTGAAATCTGGCCATGCCAACCTTGCCGCGACCAGCGTGTCAGTCACCTTGCCGATGTCATCAAGCCGCATCAGCCCAGCCGCGGAGAGGATCGGCACGTCATAACTCGAGTTATGAAACACCAGGCGTGTCGCCCCGGCCAGGCAGTCGCGGATCGCAGTCGCATGCCCTTGTAAGCGGGGGTCCAAAACGTGCGCCTTTACGCCGTCGCTGATGCTGACCGCCTTGACCAACCACCGCCGCTCCGACCCGGCTGCTCCCGTCTCGATGTCACAAGCCACGCTCGTCGCACTCCGTGCAACACGCACCGCACCGTCTGAGTCTCCAAAGGCGTACGTGGCGTGATCGCCTGCGAGGCGCCCAAAATCGTTGATAATGTTCACTCGATTCACTCCAAGGTCAGGAAATGGGGTTGGTGGGGGCGGGCTTCATCCGCCCCCACCAACACGTTCACGCGGCGCGGGTCACCACTTCGCCGTTCTTTCGAGTGACCGAAACCTTGAATCGCTTGAGCGTCTTGCCACCCGAATTCGTGATGGCGATGAGTTCGATCGACAGTTGATCCCCGATCTCCGGACGGGCCTCCCACAGCGCCTGCTTCAGCAGAACCTGACCGGCCAACACCGTCCGAGCGCCGTCTTCAACGAAGACCAACTCAATGGCCCAACGTTCAC
>JBAXUW010000486.1:0-1573 GCA_037129495.1 Planctomycetota bacterium
CCGCAGGGACTCTGTTTCAGAGCGCGCAAGCGAGTGGGTCCGACTGTTTGTCAAGCATTTCGAACTCCACTTTCTCGACATGAGTCGTAGCCTCCCGTCGGACGCAAGCGAACTCGACTGCGGGATCGCCGCAATCCGAGCGATGTTCGAGACCTTCCTCGACTCCGGCATCGACGGCGAAATGATCGCGGAGACGGTCGGACGTGTCTTGCTCGAACAACGTCCACGTTCCATCGAGTGGAACTCCAGTTTGAATCAGCGGCGATTCGAGTTAATCGATAAGGAGATTCAGGAAACCCTGAGGCCTGCCGATAGAATTGAGTTGGCGGGTTTGACCGGCATCATGCGTGAGCACCTTGATTCTGAAGCGAACGTGCCGATGGAGGGCGCGAAGGCGTTGCATCGGAAGTTGCTGGAACTGGCCGCCGAGGACGAACCTACTTGATCTTCGATTACCCCGACCAGCGCAGACAGCGACGCCACGGCCCGTCGGGGTATGCATCATACGAAAGCTACCGCCCGTGGCTTCGCGACGAGTTTGATTTTCGTTGCGTCTACTGCCTGAAACGTGGGGGCATGTCACGGGCGAATTTGATCTCGATCACTTCGAGCCTCAGTCGGTCAATCGCTGGCGACGGCTCGACTATCTCAATCTGGTCTATGCTTGCCGCCGCTGCAACTCCGTCAAGCACGGCCAGGCCGTGGGCGATCCGTTCAACCTATTGCATTCGGGGAACGTTGCAGTTCGGCCGGACGGATCGCTTTACGCCTCGGCCCCCGAAACGCGGTGCTTGATCCGACAGCTCGATCTGAATTCACCACGGCTCAAGATGTGGCGGACCATGTGGATGCGGATTGTGGCTCTCGCCGAGAAGACGGATGCGGATCTGTACCTGCAACTTGTCGGATTCCCAAAGGACCTTCCGAACCTGAACAAGCTGAGTCCGCCATACAACCACCGAAACGAAGGTCTCGAAGAATCCTGGTTTGCTCGACGCCAGCGAGGCGAATTACCATCGGTCTACTGAGCGGTTCGCTCTTTTCTGTTGATCCGCAGGACCCCAGCGGCGGTCCGACACGCCAGGGCAGGTTGGCGAGACTTGCGTAGAATCACGTGGGGCCGTGCAAAATACTGCCCTACTGGGCCAGTTGACGGCAATCATTCGGGCGATGTCGAGTGCCCGATTTCTCGGTCTTCGGAGAAGTGGCCAGCGAGCTGAGATCTGACAGCCCGGCGGCAGTTTTTTCTGTGTCGTCATTCTGATTTCTGGCGAGTCCGAAGGCAGCCGACCGACGGGTCACTCCGATGGCGATGGACTCTTGGGGCGAGTTGTTTTTTGGGCCGGTTCGTCGCCGGGTTTACCCGTGCCGCGAAGCACAATGGAAGCGTGGTTCTTCTCGATGACCGGGAGGTCAGGAACAGCATGACGTGAAACGCGATGCCACCGGCCGGGAGGATCGGGCATGGGAGCAAGCACCGGCGGCACTGGAGCTTGGCAAATGCCGACGAATCTCGAAACTATGGTGACCAATTACCTTCGTGCACGGGCAGCGGCCCAGGGAACTCGGGACG
>JBAXUW010000487.1:0-1561 GCA_037129495.1 Planctomycetota bacterium
CCCTACAATAGTCCTTTGTGGCCGGGAATTCCGGCGCAAGATTCTGAAAGTTCTTCATGCTTCAAGTGCCGGGATGGAATAGAGTACACTGATGCGTGAGCGGGGGACCGCTACAAGCTCTCCCCTGTTTTGGCGAATGGCCAGCAGAGTGGGCGGCTAGCGTGTGCCGCTGACGGACAATTCACGAGGACACCGATGTTCACCGATCCTCGCCTGCACGAACTCACTCGGCGCCGGTTCGTCCAATTTGGTAGTGCGGGGGCTCTTTCGCTCGGCGGGTTGTGGAATGCCCAGGCCCAGGCGGAAGCCACCGGCGGGCTCTCACGAGCCGGGATTAAGGCTTGCATCTTTGTGTTCTATTACGGGGGGCCGAGTCATCTCGATACCTACGATCTGAAGCCGAACGCCCCCAGTACCGTACGCGGTGAGTTCCAGCCGATCGCCACTTCAGTTCCGGGATTGCAGATCAGTGAGCATCTGCCGCATATGTCGAAGGTGATGCACAAGTGCGCCCTGATTCGCAGTATGCGGCACGGAAACCGGCTGCACGATTCGGCGTCGATTGAAACTCACACCGGACGCCAGGCCTTTCAAGGGGACCGCGAGGAGTTCGCTCCGATCCCGCAGTTCTTTCCGTGCCACGGCAGCGCGCTGAGTCACTTGTGGCAGGACCGCAAGCTGGTCGTTCCGCATGCCGCGTTGCCATTTGTCTTTCACAACGTGATCCCCACGCCGTGCCAGGGGGGTGGGTTTCTGGGAGCGGCCTTCGACCCGTTTCGAGTGACTGTCAATCCGGAGTTGCAGCAGTACGTGGTCGAGGAACTCGCCATTCGTCAGGAGTTACCGACTCAACGGGTCGGCTCGCGACGCGACCTGTTGACGGCACTGCAATCGGGTTTGCCCGCCGATCCCAAGCTGACGATGGGAATGGATCAGTTCTACAACAAGGCGTATCAGCTGATCGGGTCGGAGCAGGTCCGCCAGGCGCTCGACCTCTCCGAAGAGTCTCCCGAAATGCGTGAACGCTATGGGGTCTATCCGGCAGTGACTCAGGGCGGCGTGGGTGGAGCGGATCAAGGTTACGGTCGCCACATGCGCGGGCAGAACCTGCTCGTTGCCCGGCGCTTGGTTGAGGCCGGTGTCCCGTTCGTGAATGTGTTTGACTTCCGCCAGCAGGGCCAGAATTGGGACAGTCACGCCAAGAACTTTGATCAAAATAAAAACACCCTGTTGCCACCGGCTGATAAGGCACTGGCGGCACTGATCGGGGATCTCGACGAACGAGGGCTGTTGGACTCGACGCTGATCGTGGCGACGGGAGAGTTTGGCCGAACACCGCAAATCAACGGCAGTGGTGGTCGCGACCACTGGCCCGATTGCTACTCTGTGCTGCTGGCGGGCGGAGGCGTGCAAGGTGGCGCGATTCACGGGGCCAGTGATGCGATCGGGGCCTACCCCGCGAAAGACCCCGCCACACCGGGCGACCTGGCAGCCACGATCTATTGGCGGTTTGGGGTCGACCCCTCGCAGCATATTTACGATAGGCTCGCCCGGTGTGGCG
>JBAXUW010000488.1:0-1559 GCA_037129495.1 Planctomycetota bacterium
TGCTCCACCCCCAGATTCTCTCTCTGGAAGCGGTGCTGTTGAAGGGGGGCAGGTCACGATGGAGGTCGGCATACGTGCTGAACTGGGGTCGGCAGAAATGCAGATGTTGGTGGCTGGCTGCTGGTGCCCGGCTGCTAGTGTTCAGGGCCGCTGCCGCGAAGGGGGTTGAAAAGTGTCTGCCCACGAGGCTTTTAAGGCGGTCAAAGCTGGCTGTGGTGGGCGGTTGCGTCTTCTTTTGACCGAATCTTTGCAGCCGATGCCTCTCGAAGTTAAGTTTGGTGAAACCTTGCGGGAGCGAGATCCCTGAACGCATTTACACTCCCCTGGCCCTTGATGCTCTGTCGTTTCCTGAAAGGCCTCCTGCCATGATGCGGATCTCATTGGAATCCCCTGCCCTGATCGCGGTGCGAAAATTGCTTTCCGGCTCGCAGCCAACGCAGCGTGGCCGCAATCGCAGCCGCAAGGCATCCGGCCCGACGCTTCGGACAGAGCAGCTCGAGCCGCGGACGATGCTCGACGCCGGCATGCGGGCCTTCCTTGCCGACCTGGGTACGGAAAGCGACACGGGCGCATCGACCGTAGACAACCTGACGTACGACCAAACGCCCACGCTTTCGGGCAGCGTGCAGGGCGCTGCAACCGAGGTGCGGCTCCGCATCGACGGAGTGCGTGTTGCCACGCTGCCAGTCACCAATGGCAAGTGGACCTACACGGTGCCCGCCGAGGAGGCCCTCCCTGCCGGCAAGCATAAAATCGCCGTCCTTCCGCTCGACGCCTCGGGCAAGGCTGGAAAGCTCTCCAAGGCGCTGGAAGTCACGATCGTGACGACGCCGCCAACCGCGTCGACGTTCGGCCTTGCGGTTCCGTCGGATACCGGCGTGAAGGGTGATGGCAAGACGATCGTCAGCAGGCCCACGATCCGTGGCATTGCGCAGCCCGGTCGGCTGGTGAACGTGGCGATCGACGGCGTGTTCGCAGGTCAGGTGAAGAGCGACGCCAAGACGGGCGGGTGGCTGTTCAAGTCGCCGCAGCTTGCCAACGGCCTGCACGATATCACGGCGACGGCCGAGAACACCGCCGGGCTCAAGAGTGCCGCCACGAGTTTCGCCGTCACGGTCAACGGGCAGCGGACGGTGATGCTCGACGCCTCAAGCGGGCAGCCTGTCGAACTGATGGCGTCGCATCTCTTGGGCCAGGGATCCCAGGGCTTCGTGGTGACCAAGGTTCATACTGGCACCCTGCAGAAGTGGTTGCCGGCCCAGAAGGTGTGGAAAACGATTCCGGCGGGAGCCGCCGTCGCGGCTAACGTGCTGAACCAGACCACCGTGGCGATTCGAAACATCTTGTTCACCGACCTCGTCCGCTGGACGCCCTCCAGCACCGCTCGGGGCACGGTAGCCGCGTTTGAGATCATCCCTCTAGACAAGGCGAGCGGCGCGATCGCCCCCGCCCCGCAGGCGGTGTACGTGCCCGGCAAGGTCGTGGACGCGGTCATTGGCGGCTACAAAGAGAGCCTTGGAACCACGATCTCGTGGAAAGACCCGGTCGACGGCGGCGGC
>JBAXUW010000489.1:0-1552 GCA_037129495.1 Planctomycetota bacterium
GAAGCCCCGTGAAGTGCTCGCGATGTGCCGCGAGAAGGAAGTGAAGGCGGTCGATTTCCGGTTTGCCGATTTTCTCGGCGCCTGGCAGCACTTCACAATTCCCGTCGGCAAGTTGGCGGAGGACACGTTTGAGGATGGCCTCGGCTTTGACGGCTCGAGCATCCGCGGTTGGCAGGCGGTCAACGAGAGCGACATGCTGCTCGTGCCGGTGCCCGACTCGGCCTTCGTCGATCCCTTTACGCAGACCCCCACGCTCGTGATGGTCTGCAATGTGCAGGACCCGATCACGCGGGAAGACTACTCCCGCGATCCGCGAAATGTGGCTCGCAAGGCGGTCAATTATTTAAAGTCCACCGGCATCGCCGACACTTGCTTCATCGGCCCCGAGGCTGAGTTTTTCGTGTTTGATGACGTGCGGTTTGACCAGAATGCCCACGAGGCCTATTTCCATCTCGAATCGGCCGAGGCCGAGTGGACGCGGGGCCGTGCTGAGGGGCCAAACCTCGGCTACAAGCTGCGGTATAAAGAAGGTTACTGTCCCTGCCCGCCGGCCGACCAGCTGATGGATCTCCGCAACGAGATGATGCAGACCATGATCCAGTGTGGGATCGATGTTGAGGCGCAGCACCACGAGGTGGCGACCGCCGGCCAGTGCGAGATCGATATGCGGTATCAGGAACTGGTGCGGATGGCCGACCAGATGTGCCTCTATAAATACATCGTGCGAAACGTCGCGCGGCGGGCGGGGAAGACCGTGACGTTCATGCCCAAGCCAATCTTTGGCGATAGCGGCTCGGGCATGCACACGAATATATCGCTCTGGAAGGAGGGTCATCCGCTCTTTGCCGGCACGGGCTATGCGGGCCTCTCGGATATCGCCCTCCATGCCATGGGTGGGATCCTTCGCCATGCCCCGGCACTGTTGGCCATCACGAACCCCACCACCAACAGCTACAAGCGGCTGGTGCCGGGCTACGAGGCTCCGGTGAACCTTGCTTATTCGCAGCGCAACCGCTCAGCCAGCTGCCGAATTCCGATGTATTCGATGAATCCGAAGACGAAGCGGATTGAGTTTCGCTGCCCCGACCCAACCTGCAATCCCTACCTTGCCTTCTCGGCGATCCTGCTTGCAGCCATCGACGGCATCCAAAACAAGCTCCATCCGGGGGAGCCACTCGACCGCGATATCTACGACCTGCCGCCGGCGGAACTGGCCAACGTGCCGCAGGTGCCGGGCTCGCTCGACGTAGCACTTGACGCACTCGAGCGCGACAACGACTTCCTGCTCCGCGGTGACGTCTTCACGGAGGACGTGATCGCGACCTGGCTGACATTCAAGCGGGAACGCGAGATTGCCCCGATGCGGCTCCGTCCACATCCGTATGAGTTTTGCCTCTATTACGACGCCTGAATCTGAGGGTGCTTTGCATCGCATCCCTGCGACGGAGTCTGTTGTCTTCCGTGGGATAAGAGAGGACCGGCAAGTTGGAAAACTCGCCTCCACTGTGGAAGAGGACCGGCAAGTTGGAAAACTCGCCTCCACTGTGGAAGA
>JBAXUW010000049.1:0-16092 GCA_037129495.1 Planctomycetota bacterium
CGGGAGGGTGGGAGAAGCGAAGGAAAACCGCGCGACACGCGGTGGGCTGGCGTTGACCACGCTCCCGACCGCGTCCAGAATCGCCGCCGGGAAAACCTGTCAACACCACTTGTGGAGGCACTGGCTAAGCCGATTGTCTAGGGGCGTGCCCCTTCCCCGTGAAGTCGATTTTTCCGGGTCAAGAGGGCAGTTGGACGAAAACGACGGGCGGATTAAGATTCCTTCTGTCAGGAGAGAGTTTTTCTCAACCCTTCGCTTGAGAGAAACCGCCGAAGGCCGAACGCTCAGGCACAAAGTACTGACGACACGCACTGTTGGAGAGTGACGCAAGCTGATGAGCTTGCGTCCACCGAAGGGGCAACCCGTGGGCGCCGTCCACGGCGAATCTCTCAGGTTCCAGGACAACAGGGTTTCGGTGGAGGCCTGCGCCCACCCTTCGATTTGTGGAGCCCCGTCATGGCCCAGTTGCCGCTCTCTAAGACCCCTGCTACGAACCCTGCTCTCGAAAGCCGACAGTCAACTCTTCCGCTGAGCGTGCTTGAAAACGCCAGCGAGTTCCGAGCCCGCCACATCGGGCTCGACGCCGCCGACGAGCGACACATGCTCGATGCGATCGGAGAGGCCTCCTGCCAGACACTCATCGAGGGGATTGTGCCGGCGACCATTATCCGCCACCAGGCGATGAAGCTGCCACCGGCCATCTCAGAAGCGGCGGCGCTTGCAGAACTCAAAGCAATCGGAGCCAAAAATAAACTCCTGAGGAGCTTCATCGGCCAGGGCTACCACAGCACCCACACCCCCGGCGTAATCCTGCGGAACATCCTGGAAAACCCCGCCTGGTACACAGCCTATACGCCCTATCAGGCCGAGATCAGCCAGGGCCGCATGGAAGCCATCGTCAACTTTCAAACGCTGGTCTGCGATCTCACCGGCATGCCGATCGCCAATGCATCGCTGCTCGATGAGGCGACTGCCGCTGCCGAGGCGATGACGCTCGCCCGACGAACCTCGGAGAGCGCAAGCCCGGTCTTCCTCGCCGATGACCGCTGCCATCCGCAGACGCTCGAGGTGCTCCACACGCGGGCTCGTCCGCTGGGCATAGAGATTCTTGTTGGCCGCGTTGCCGACCTGCTCGAGCAGCACGACTGCTTCGGTGTACTCGTGCAGTATCCGACGACCGACGGTGACGTGACCGACTACCGCGGCCTCGCCGAGCGGGTCCATTCCAGGCAGGCCGTCCTCGCCGTGGCGGCCGACCTCCTGGCCCTGACGCTGCTTCTGCCGCCGGGCGAGTGGGGGGCTGACATCGTGGTCGGCACCACGCAGCGGTTTGGCATGCCCATCGGCTGCGGCGGTCCGCATGCCGCGTTTTTCGCCTGCCGCGATGCCCTCAAGCGGTCGCTCCCAGGCCGCCTCGTGGGCGTGAGCATCGACGCTCACGGCCGCCCCGCCTACCGGCTCGCCCTGCAGACCCGTGAACAGCATATCCGCCGCGAGAAGGCCACTTCTAACATCTGCACGGCACAGGTGCTGCCGGCGGTGGTGGCGAGCATGTTCGCTGTGTACCACGGCCCGGCGGGGCTGACGCGGATCGCCGAGCGGGTCGCCGCATACACCGCGATCCTCGCCGCCGGCCTCCAGCAACTCGGCCTGAAACTCAAACACGCTCATGCGTTTGACACGCTCTGCCTGAACACAGGCGACCGCACCGCAGCCTGGGCCGCCCGGGCCCGCGAACTCGGCATGAACCTTCGCACGCTCGATGCCCACACCCTCTCGATCACACTCGACGAGACCACCACCCGCGACGATCTTGTGCATCTCTGGCAGGTGTTTGCGACGCCGGGGCAGGCTCTGCCCGAGATTGCCACCTACGAGCAGGGCATCGCGACGCTCATTCCAGACGCCCTGCGGAGGACGAGCGACTTCCTCACGCACCCGGTGTTTAACAGCCACCACAGCGAGACCGCGATGCTCCGTTACATCCGCTCCTTAAGCGACAAAGATCTCGCGCTGGATCGCAGCATGATCCCGCTGGGGAGCTGCACGATGAAGCTCAATGCCACCAGCGAGATGATCCCGATCACGTGGCCCGAGTTTGCCCAGCCCCACCCCTTCGCCCCGTCAGATCAGCTCGAGGGCTACGCGCTGCTCGACCGGCAACTGCGGGAGTGGCTCTGCGAGGCCACAGGCTACGCCGGCATCAGCCTGCAGCCCAACGCCGGCAGCCAGGGGGAATATGCGGGGCTGCTCGTCATCCAGGCCTGGCAGCAGTCCCGCGGCCAGGGCCACCGCAATATTTGCCTGATCCCATCCTCTGCGCATGGCACCAATCCCGCCAGCGCCCAGATGGCCGGCATGGAAGTCGTGGTCACGTCGTGCGACGCCAGCGGCAACGTCGATCTTGCAGACTTAAGCACAAAGTGCACGCTCTACAGCGACCGACTGTCGGCGGTGATGATCACCTACCCGAGCACGCACGGTGTGTTTGAGACGCAGATCCGCGAACTCTGCGAGATCGTCCATCGCCACGGCGGCCGCGTCTATGTCGACGGAGCCAACATGAATGCGCTCATCGGGGTCGCGTCGGCCGGCGAGTTTGGTGGCGACGTCAGCCACTTAAATCTCCACAAGACATTCTGCATCCCGCACGGCGGCGGCGGCCCGGGCGTCGGCCCGGTCTGCGTAGTCGCCGACCTTGTGCCCTTCCTGCCTGGCCATGCCACGGGAGGCCTGCCGACGACAGCCGTCGGGGCGGTGTCGGCCGCGCCGCTAGGCAATGCCTCCGTGCTGCCGATCAGCTGGATGTATTGCCGGATGATGGGGGGCGACGGGCTGCGGCGGGCCACGGAAACCGCGATCCTCGCCGCCAACTACGTGAGCAACCGGCTCCGCAACCACTTTTCCACGCTCTACTCAAGTCACAACGGCCGGGTGGCTCACGAATGCATCCTCGACCTGCGGCCGTTGAAAGAAACCAGCGGCGTCACGGCAGAAGACGTGGCGAAGCGGTTGGTCGACTACGGCTTCCACGCTCCGACCCTGAGCTTCCCGGTGCCGGGCACACTGATGGTGGAGCCGACCGAGAGCGAACCGTTAGCGGAGCTTGACCGGTTTATTCTGGCGATGATCGCGATCCGGGAGGAGATCCGCAAAGTGGAGGAGGGGGAGTGGCCGCAGGACGACAACCCGCTTAAATCTGCCCCGCATACCGCGGCCGCGGTCACCGCCACCAACTGGGACCGACCCTACTCCCGCGAGGTCGCGGTTTTTCCGATGCCGGCGCTGAAGGCTGGAAAATATTGGCCGCCCGTGGGCCGAGTCGATAATGTCCACGGCGACCGCAATCTCTTCTGCAGTTGCGTACCTGTCTCAGCCTGGGCTGAGCTCCCCGTGCGATAGGTTTTGAGCACATCTGCGTGTGGTGGAACGGCGAGATGGCCGCTTGGTGGAGGTAGGTAAGGGGGTCGGCAAACGCTCGAGGAGCCCTGGGCGTATCCTCGCCCCGGCGACGAGACTTTTGCCGCCCCCGAGCCGGCGATAGACGTAAGTCGAATCCGCTCTAGATCTTGTAGCGGTCGCGGGTCGTGTCAGGCTTCACGCCCTCCGGCGTCTCGTCACTGGCGATGTCAAACCACTCCGGCTTGAACTCAATCCGGGACTGCGTCTCGGGATTGGCCAGCGCGATGTTGCTCACCAGTGCGATCACAGCATCGGCGATCGCCACCTCCGGCTTACAACGGGGCTGGTTCTCCGGCGACGGATTGCGGATGCACCACGCCCAGTGTTCCATCTCCTCGGTGTAGCCGCGTGAGGGAGGTGCACCATCAGAGCCCGGCTTGCCACCGGCCGCCGGGCCGCCACCACCGCCGCCACTTTCGGTTGTGTCGAGCGTGGCCGCGCCGTCCTTGCCCTTCGCGACGGTCACGCGGGTGTCCTTCGCCGAGCCCTTGTAGAGCATCACTTCCTGCTCCCGCTCCAGCACGAGCGTGCCCTTCGTGCCCATCACCACCTCCCCGTATTCGCCAAAGCCGTTGCCATTGATTGACGAGTAGGTAACGACGATCTTTTTATTCTTATCCTCGTCGTAGCCGGGCGCCGGATACTCATACATGCAGTAGACGTGGTCCTCGATCTCGCGATCAGCTGGGAAGATGCTCCGGTTGCCAACGGCCGTGACTGTCAGCGGCTTCACCTTCTTCCCCTCGCCGTGCATTGCCGAGACAAAGATGCCCGCAGCGTCGAGCTGGTGGCTGCCCAGCTCTGCCATCAAGCCGCCGCCCGTGCGGTTCCAAAGCCGCCAGCGGATCAGTTCCTCGATCGGCGCCCGCGTGCCGCCGTCGCCGAGCGTCAGTGGCGTGTAGCCGTATTTCGCAGCATCGATCACCTTGTCGGAAATCTGGGCCTCGAGCTGCGCGATCTTTTTGGTCAAGGTACTGATGTCGCCCGGCTTGGCTGTATCGAGATCTTTTTTCCAGCCGGCGAGCTTTTTGGTAAGCGACGCATCGTCCGGCATCGGCGGCTTCCAACTATCGTTGCCCGGGAGATTGCCGCGGTGCCACTGTGCCCGGATGGAGTGCAGGTCGCCGATCAGTTTGGCCTTACCGATCGTGTAGACGGCGTTGTCGTAGAGCACGCTGTAATGCCGTTGATGTCCGGTAGCCAGGATTTTACCAGTCTCCCGCGACACGCGGCTCATCTCCTTGCACTCGTGGATCGAGTGGCCCATGAGCTTCTCGGTGAGCACATGCTTGCCAGCCCGCATCGCCTTGATCGCAGCCTCGGCGTGGAGGTGGAGGGGCAGGGCGATGACCACTGCCTCAATGTCGTCGTCGGCGAGCAAATCCTCGTAAGCCCCGTAGACCTTCACCTGCTTGCGGGCCTCGTCTTCGCTCGACCACTTGTATTTTGCGAGTAGGCCGGGGCGGGCAGTGTAGGCGGTGGGGCTCGAGACATCGCCGTGGAAGGCGCGAAAGATGTTGTACGGCCGGATATCGGCGATCGCCGTGACGCTCAGATATTCGGGGTTATGGGCACCCAGCAAGACACTCCCCTCGTCGCCCGTGCCGACCACGCCCACGCGGAGCGGGTTGCCGACACTCTTGCCGTACCCAAAGTAAATCGACCCCAAGCCAGCCCCAGTCGCGAGGCCCGCCGCTAAGGTGCCGGTCAGGAAGTCGCGGCGCGAGATCGCGACAACGTCGTCAAAATTTTCCTTACCGATTGCCTTTTGTGCTTCATTCAAATTCATAGCATCATCTCCCGTGCTCAGATTCCGTCCGGCAACAGCCGGCTAGAGAACAGATTTTTCCAAGATACGAGTCAAGATAAAAGTCGAGGCCACTCCAGCCACCGGTCGGCAGGCTGGCAATCGCGAGGAGGGCCGAAAGTTCTACCCACTGGTTCAAAGTGGCGATGGCCCCGGGCACCCAGAAGGGCTGTGTGGCGATCACACTGGCGAGAAAGCAAACCCCACCCATCGCGTTGAACTTCACAAGCAGTCCAAGCACCAGACAGGCGCCGATCGTGACGAGCGACCAGCTCACGAAGCGGTCGGCCTTCCAGAGCGAGCTCCGGCCGGCAGCGGTATCGAGCGTTCGCCTCTCAGCAGAGGATCGCGGGTCGTCCCACTCGGCCGCGAGTTTCGTGCCGATCGCGGCGGCGTCGTTCATCCAGCCAGACGCCTGACCGGAAAGCTCACGCCGCTTCTTCGTCACGCGGTCTCTGGCAAACGGCACCTCGATCGCCGTCGGCGACTGCTCCATCACAGCCAGCCGTTCGTTCTGCAGACGGTAGTCGACGAGGTCATCGTTCATGCCGGCAACAAGCTCGTCCAGCTCCGCACTGGCGGCCGACAGTTGTTGCTCGGCGTCGGCCCGGGATGCAGCATCAAGCGCCACGAGCTTCTCACGCTCCAGAAGCTGTTTCTGCCACGAGTCGACGACGCTCTTTTTCCAGTCGGCTGTCACTTCTGCCAGCGGCCGGCTATCGACCTTGCCGAGGGTTCCCGACCAGTTGCCAGTCTCGGGCAGGGAGTTCCGAAAAAAATTCGCCAGCGGGCCGACAGCCGCCTTGCGAAAGCCGGCGCTCGACCAATCGGGGTCACGGAGATGGCTCAGCCCTTCCAGGAAGAAGTGCATCCCCACAACGATCCGCAGAAAGGCGAGGGCCGCAACCGCCAGCAGCGTGAAACGGGTCGAATTCATTGCGGCACAACACACTCGGGGGGAGGAACGCTGAACGTGGGAAAACGTTGCCTTCCCATCTCTCTATTGAACCATGAAAACCCTCTCCGGCAAGTCGTGGGTCGTGCCCCGACCGGCTCCGCCGGTAGCCGACTTGCCAATTTCGGCCTGTTGCGACGAAAACCTTGAGCATGCGCATCGTTCTCTGTTATCCCGTCGAGCCCCGCCATGTTGCCCAGATTCAGGCAGCGGCCCCGCATGCCCAGCTCATCGATGCCGGCCAGGAGCGGATTGCCACCGAACTGCCAACAGCAGATATCTTCTGCGGTCACCCGAAGGTGCCGGTTCCCTGGGACAAAGTAGTGCAGGCGGGGCAGCTCCGCTGGATCCAGTCGTCCGCCGCTGGGCTCGACCACTGCTTGGTGCCGGTCGTGGTCGAATCCAGCATTATCGTGACCAGCGCGTCGGGTGTGCTTGCCGATCAGGTGGCCGAGCACGGCCTCGGGCTGGCGATCGCCTGCACACGACGCTTTCCGCTGTTTTTCGAGCAGCAGCGAAGACTGGAGTTTGTCCGACGCCCCACCCGCGATCTCACGGGCTCCACCATCGGCATCGTCGGCCTGGGGGGCGTTGGCCGTCGGCTGGTAGAGGTGCTCGCGCCGTTCCGCGTGCGGATCGTTGCCACCGACTACTTCCCGGTGCAAAAGCCCGCCGCAGTCGAACGGCTCAGCGGCCCGGAGACGCTCCCCTCGGTCTTGGAGGAGGCCGATATCCTCTTTCTCTGCGCGCCGCTGACGCCCCAGACCCGCGGCCTGATCGATGCGGCGGCGATCGCCCGCATGAAGCCGGGTGCAATCCTCATCAATATGGCCCGCGGCCGGCTGGTCGACGAGAACGCGCTGGTCGACGCCCTCGAGAGCGGCCACCTCGACTCCGCCGCCATCGACGTCACGCCCGTCGAGCCGCCGCCGCCGGAGAGCCGGCTGTGGCAGGCGCCGCGACTCCTGATCACGCCCCACGTTGCCGGGCAGTCGGCCCGCCGAGTGGATGCGATGACTGACTTTTTCTGCGATAATCTCCAGAGGCATTTCACCGGAAAGCCGTTGCGAAACCTAGTCGACAAACGGCTGGGATTCCCCGAACCGCCCGCCAGCAGCACGCCATGACGCTCCAACCAGACCCCAACAACACCACCATCTTCCAGGAAGGAAGACCGACGATTTCCGTGAGCGGCGACGTGGGGAGCCGCTGCCCAGAGGAACTCCTCTCACGCTACGGAGAAATCCTCGACGCAGGCCGGCTCAACTGGACTGAATACCACACGCTCACCAGACGACTGGGAGCAGGCGGGCAGGGAGTGGTCTATCTCACCACGCGCCGCGGCACTGACAACTTCAGCCTGCCGGTCGCGCTCAAAATCTTCTCCCCCGAGCGTTATGAGTCGGAACCACTCTACGACGAGGGGATGAACCGAATTGCGAAGGTCGCCGCGCGGATTGCCCAGATCCAGCAGGACAACCTGCTTGATGTCCATAATTTTGTTGAACAGCGACGGATTCGCATCATGGAGATGGAGTGGATCGACGGCTTCGACCTCTCGCGGCTGTTAGCCCCCGACCTCCTCGCCCAAACCCGGGCGAGCGTGGGTGACGAACGCTGGCGGCATCTCAACAACGTGATCGTCACGGCCGGCCCGCAGCAATCGCGGCTCAAGCCCGGTGTGGCAATCGCGATCATCCGCGAATGTCTGGCGGCACTCGCGGCCCTCCACCGAGAGGGAATCGTCCACGGCGACATCAAAAGCTCCAACATCATGGTGAAGCGGACGGGCAACGCGAAGATCATTGATATTGGCTCGGCGTTAGCCCTCGACGACATGCCGCCCAACCGGACGTGCACGCCCGCATATGCGGCACCAGAGGTACTCGAGGGCCGAGAAAACTCGCCGCGGTCGGATCTGGCGAGCCTGGGCTACGTGCTCATCGAGATGCTCTCGGGGCAGCCACCATTCGCGGGGCTGCAGTCCTACCGCGACCTGCTTGAGGCGAAGCGGTCGCTGGCCCACCGTCTCCCGCAGATCCTGCCGGACGAAGTCACCTGCAACGGCCTGCTGATGTCATTTATCCGAGGCACGGTTGCCGCCGATCCCGCGCGGCGGTTTCCGAGCGCTGAGGATGCCGACCTTGTCAAGGAAGGGGCCGCGAGCTTCCACAGGCAGTTGATCGTGGGCGGTCTGGCGAGTGAATACGATAACGAGATCCGCGCTTGGCTGGAGTTGCTCGACTAACCCGATTGGCCAGAAACAGGGCAGCCAGTGAGCCTGGATCGGCAAAGCGGTTGCCCTTCGCCCGTGGGATAAGAGGGGACCGGCAAGTTGGAAAACTCGCCTCCACGGGGGCAGGGGACCGGCAAGCCTTAAAAAATACCCGTCGTGGGATAACTTTTCCAACTTGTCTCCCTCCGGGATCGGCTCGCCGAGGCGGCCGTAGACGAGGCGGAGCGCGGCTGTTGTTGCAACGGGAGCCAGTCGCTTAAGCGGCCACAGCCAGCGGGCCTGCCAGCCGACGACCACGCAGCGGCGGTTGGCCCGCACCGCCGCCAGCACGCGGTCGGCCACCGCTTCGGATGCACCACCGTGTGACCGGGCCAACTCAGCCACAGCCTCGCAGGCCGGGTTCGACGCCGGAGTATTCGGCAGATCTAAGGAGCGCCAGTCGCCAGCCACGCCGTGCTAGCCGGTGGGCTATGGCCCGACCGAGGCCGCTGGCGGCCCCGGTGATGACTGCTGCGCCCGGTTCAGACAGCGGATACAACAAAACAGCGAGGGTGACGGGACTCGAACCCGCGGCCTCCAACGTGACAGGCTGGCGCTCTAACCAACTGAGCTACACCCCCGTGGATGATCGGTGCAAAAGCCACCGGTCGCAACGGGCCTTCGCCGTAAGTCTCCAGTGTATCGGTTTTCCAGTCACATCAAAAGAGGCCGTTTTGCGTCAGAAAATGCCTCGGGCTGGATCGAATCCCTTCTGACGGGCCAGTTCGGAATCCTGCTTGGCCTGTTCCTCAAGCCCGACCGCACGGCAGGCCAGTGCCCGGTGGTGGAGCATCACTGCCAGGCCGTGATCGAGCCCACGCAGCCGGCAGGCCAACTGCGCGTGATCAACCCGGCCGGCCAAAAGCCCGAGTTTTCGTCGATTCTGTTGGACGCCGGCAATAGCAAGATTCATCTGATCAACCGCCTCCTGATGGCGGCCAAGCAGGTGGAGCAGAAACCCTCGGGTGTCGAGCATCTCAGGAGCCGCGTCATCGGTTGCCCCGACCGCCTTCTCGATGTCAACGAGCGCAGCAGGCAGATCGCGGCCCAACAGCCCGCGGATGTAGGCCCGGTGGTTGAGGGCATCGGGATCGCCCGCAGTGGACAGTTCGACCACCATGTCGGCTGCTTCCAAGGCGGCGATTGTGTTATCGAGCACGACGCTTACAAGCGCCCGTACGCGCCAGGGCTGGACGGCCGTGGGGGCGATCGCCGCAGCCCGCGATGCATCCTCAAGTGCGCCTGGAGCGTCGCGATCCTCCAGCCGGAGCATCGCCCGCATGCACAGCAGATCGGCATCATCGCCCTGCCAGCGGAGCGCTCGGCTGACGTCTGTGATCGCCCCCGGCAGGTCGCTGCGGGCCTCACACTCAGTCGCCCGTTTGAGCGACCACATCACAACCGCCTCCCGGATCACGGGCAAGACTTCCGGCACAACGATGGCCGGCACGACGCCGCCCAAGATGACCGCCAAAAGGAGCCACCGTTTCCAGGCCGCTGGACGGGTCGGACCCGGCCGGCCGACGGCAAGATCTGAGACTTTGGGCGGCACGCCAACCAGGTCAAAATCATCCCGACCCTGGCCAGGCCTGGAGGGCGGCTCAAACTCTGCTGGGATTGGAAAACCGTGCCTGTCAAACCGCATCGACTCACCTGTTGGGGGAGGCGGGCCACAGCGTATATTATTTTCGACGGGCCCGACTTTATGGTAGTCCGAATCTACCACCGCAAACAATTGCCATCCCGCACCGGCCTGCCATATTGTCTCTTCCGTATCACAACTGTCCGAAATCTAGCCTCGTGAAAGCCTCCCGATGCCACTCTTTGAAATTGAAACCAGCGCTCACATCATCATTTCCTGGGCGGCGGATGACCAAGCTGCGGCGGCTGTGGTGGAGGATGCCTACCCCGGCGAACTTGTCATTCGCCTCACCCGGCGGCCTCGTGATACGTGGGTCATCTCAAAATCGGCACTGGGCCTGACTGACTCCCGGGTCGATCCCTGCAACACGGCAAGAGAATGCCTTTCCAAGGCCCAAGGCGATAAGCTCCACGCCATCCGGCTCTACATGCATGAGACGGGCGACGATCTCGACCGCGCCCGCCGGGTAATCGAGTCGAACATGGTCATGGGCTGGTGAGCCGGCCCACCAGGAGAGCGATCGCCACGACCGCAGCCACCACGCCCAGCACGGCTGGCTTGACTGCCGGAGCGGGCGTTGCCAGCGACAGTCCAACCAGTTGATTCGGCGTGCCGATGCCGCCGTTGTCGGCAATGGCCACGAGGCAGCGATTTCCGTCGGCGAGCCTGGGGCCGAGGCACAACCCCTCGAGGTTGATACCAAGTGAATCGGTCCAGAGCAGCCGCTTTCTCGCGGCCGCTTCCTCGCGGGCGGCCAGATCGCGTTCTACCGCCGAGACGTCAACGGCCGCACCCGCGTCAACGAGGTAGATCCGGCTGGCAAACGGCGGCAGGCCCGGAGCACCGCTCCGCTCGAGCGCCAGCAGGCGACCGTTCCCGAGGGCCACGAGGGCCGAGAGGCCTGAAAGCGGCTGACCAGCGAAGACCCGCACAAACGAATGCGGTGGATCGACTCGATAGGCCGCTTGAAAAGCTACTGGTGCGGCCGCCGTGTCTGCTCGGGGCCGCGAGTCTTCAGCGGGCAGCGGGAGCCTCGTGAGGCGGACGACCGTTCCGCTCCCTACCGCAGCGGGCGGTCCGTCGGCAGGCAGCGCCTCCTCGTTAGCCGTCCAGAGAAAGCGGCCGTCGGGCTCGATCGCCAACGATTCCAGTCCACGATTGCCTCGCCGAGTGAGAAGATTTCCCGGCAGGGGAATAGCGCCGAGCATCTTGCCGTCGGCCAGGGAAAAGGCTCTCACTGCAGGCGTATCCTCTTCGCAGACCAGCACGCATTCCTCCCGCTCTGGGCCGTTGTCATCCGGACGCACTCCACGATCCCGCCGAATGCCGCGGACGACCGCCGCGGGGCAGGGCACCAGATCCTCGTAGTCGTGCTGTTGCGAAAGCGTGACGATGCGGAAGGAGTCGACTGCCAGCGGCTTCCCGGTCTGCGTGAGCAACAGGCGAAACAGCAGCAGGTATTGGCTGTTGTCCATAACGGCGACGTAGCGGTCAGCCCCCAGCCAGGCCACGCCGCTGAGGCCCGTAATTTCAACGGAGTTGCCGTCGGCATCGTCAGCCCTGTTGGGCAGCGGGAGCGCGGCCTGAAACACGATCCTGGGGGCACGCTCTTCTGCCGCAGCCGGCGAAACCTCTGACCACCAGAGAATCGCGGCGGCTAGCAGAGCTCGGCTGACCACTCTCCAAATCGGGTTCACGAGGCACGTTGTGCGGAAGCAATCCATGCTTGGACTTCTACCACAGGGAGCCGACTACTGCAGAATCGTCCCCGCGGCCGGCTCCTCAAACGACGCCGGGCGGATAGCCGCCGGGGCGTCTGAGTCGGCAGCGAGAATCGTACGGCTGGGCCGGTAGCTCGATGTGCCGCCCGGACGGTAGACCGGATCGGACCGTCGTACCGGCTGACTTCCTGAAGGCTGGAGCAGACCAGGCGCTGTCGGCGGTGCCATGCCGGCCGGCGCGGGTGTGGACGGCGCGGCAGCCGGAGAAGCCGGAAGTGCCATCTCAGCCGGAAATCCGAACGAAGCAGACGCAGCGGCCGGGCCTGCGGCCGGAAATGAAGACCCGTTTGGGGCAGGCACAAAGCGACTCCCAGTGCTGGCAGAATACCGCGAGCCGCCCGAGCCGTCTGCCGGGGAATCGCTGGCCCGGGCATCAGCCATGCGGGCAGCCTGAACGTCGACCGCGGCAGGGGCAACCGTCGGAGCTGCACGAAAGCTTTCAGAGTTGGAGGAGGCTGCGGCAGGGAGCGCCGATTCCAGCGATGTGGCCGCGGTCGACGACATCGCAGGCATCGTGCTCAGCGCGATCGGCGGGAGTGGCTGGCCCGGGGGCGGAATCGAATCGCCGGTCAAGGACGCATACGGGCCGACCTGCGGCGTGATCGCCGCCGACTGCTGCTGCGACGCGTAGGCCGGAGACATGGCTGGCGTGGCTACCACGGTCGCCGGCGGAGTGCTGCCGTAGACGACCGGGGCCTGCGGCTGCGCAGACCCGATAGCGGCTGCACTGGTGGCCGCCGGACTGGCACTGCCTGTGATCACGTATCCATTCGGCGTCGACGTGGTCGGATAGGGCTTGGCCGAATCCGACGGCTTCGGAATGTCGCCGGAGTAGGGCGGGGCGGAGGCGAGCGCAGTGGGATCGGCTTTCGGCGTTCCGCCGAAGTTCATCCATGAGGGCTTGGAGGGCTTGGCAAACGATGTGGTGCCCGTTTTGCAGCCGGTGGAGGCGAGCAGACAGGCCAAAGTAGCCACCGCCATGACAGCCGAGAACGACCATTCGCCTTGAGTAGTCCGGAAATTGTGGGTTAAAACCATGGCTTGGTGCCTCTTCTGCGGAGTCATGCAAATACCTCCTGCCGTGAACCAATGGCAAAAGTATCGGTTTAACGGCTGGGGGGGAGATAAGGATTTGCGCGAAGAAAAGTCAACGGCAGCAAAACAAAAAAGCCCAGCCCTCCCATTTTGGCCCCGCCGCAAGCGACCGGGGAAAATGGGAAGGCCACGGGCTGTTGTCTGCTCGTACCGACTCGTACCGCCGTTTTGTGGCGGACTATTTCTTGACTGCTGCAAATCGCTTGCCGACGGAATCCCAGTCGATGACGTTGTAAAAAGCGTTCACGTAATCGGCCCGCCGATTCTGGTAGAGAAGGTAGTAGGCATGCTCCCAGACGTCGATGCCCAGCAACGGGGTGTTGCCCTTCATGACTGGGCTGTCCTGATTGGCTGTGCTCTCGACGAGCAGTTTGCCCTGCGGATCAGCCGCGAGCCACGCCCACCCGCTCCCGAACCGGCCCATGGCGGCTTTGGTAAACGTTTCTTTGAAGGTGTCGAAGCCGCCAAACACGCTGCGAACGGCCTCGGCAAGGTGGCCGGCCGGTTCGCCGCCCTTTCCCTTACCGATCGTCTCCCAAAACATCGAGTGGTTGGCATGGCCGCCACCGTTATTTTGCACAACCGTCCGGATCACCTCTGGCACCTTGGAAAGGTCAGCGATCAGCTTTTCGATCGGCAGAGCCGCTAAGTCGGCATGACCTTCGAGCGCCTTGTTGAGATTGGTCACATAGGCGGCGTGGTGCTTGTCGTGGTGGATCTCCATGGTCCGAGCATCGATGGAGGGCTCAAGGGCGTCGAAGGCATATGGGAGTGGGGGAAGCGTGAAGGCCATGGCGACAAGTCTCCAGATTTACGGTTGCTAGGATTGCAGAAGAAGATCGTGGGATGGTACCGCAGCGCGGCATAACCGGCAAATGGGGGCGGTGCCGACTCTGTCGAACCTTCCGCGTGTGCGTCATAACCTGTCTGACTCGCCACCAGTGAATCCACGGGTCGGATGACGCCGAAATAGACCAAAGAATGATTCGATTGAGGTGCGGCAGGATGCCGGCCGCGAAAACAAGAGTGGGCCGCCTTGGCGGGCGGAGCCGCGGTTCTTTGGATGGAATCTGTCTTCATGTCGCTCGCTGCTAGCCAACGCCAAGATCAACGCCGGCGGCTGGTTTTATCGTGGAACCGTTCGGGCTCCACCACTTCGGCAACCGCGCCGGAAGCCCGGGGTCTGGCCGACTATTCACCAGCGGCTCTGCCAGAGCATCAGCCGGCGGTCGCTACGATCCTGCCCACGGGCCTCGGCGGTCTGGCACTGGCCGCAGTCGGCCTGCTGTCGACCGTGACCGCCGCCGTCGGGGTCGGCGTGTGGGAGGCGGTCACGGGGCAGACCGTGTTTGGCCACGCCGACACCCGCTTTGCGGAGACGCTCATCGCCGTCCGGCGGTGTCTTGATCTTCACTCGCTCCTCTCGCTGGGCGGCTGGCTGGGGCAGGTCTGCCTGGTCGTTGCCGCCGCAGCAGCGATTGTGGTCCGCCTTATGCGGCGGCACCGCCGCGACGACTATCGTGGCCGCTACCGAGCCTGGGGCTGGCTGGCGGGTCTCTTTACGATCACGGCCTGCGCGGGGCAGGTGCCGCTGGGAGCAGTGCTCGCCGCGGTCGTTTCGGATGCCACCGGCTGCACGCTGGGGCCCGCGGGCATCGGTTGGTGGGTGCTGACGGCGGGCCTGCTCTACGCTGCGGTTGGATTCTGGGCCGTTTTGCCACTGCATGAGCGGGCCTGCACTGGCGTCTGGTTGTCGCTCTCTTATCTGGCTTGGGCGGCTGCGGCCACGTGTAGCTGGATCGGCAGAGGGCGGGAGGTGCATCTGATCGTCGGCAATGCGTGTTGGATCGTGGGAACGGCCCTGGCGGCAATCGCCATGCTGGCGGCCGCGCGGACGGTGATCCGGGAGGTGCGGGGGCTGCCGGCCCGGAAGGCCGCTCGCCCAGAGGCGAAGGCATCTCCAGCCGGGCCAGCCGCCGTGGCTCAGCGAAAGCCGGCCGCCGTGGCGACCGACGAGGATGCCGATGACGCCCAGCCGCGCCGCGACGATTCAGAAGACCGTGATCCGCAGACCGGCCAGACACTCTTTGCCGACAGTTCCGCAGGAACGGGCGCGGACGACGAGGCCGGGCAGTGCCGCCACCTTTCCAAGGCAGAACGCAAACGCCTGAAGAAGCTCACCCGCATGAGCCGAGCCGCGTGACCGCTTTGACGGGCGACGGCCGCATGCCCGATAGTGCGTTCACAAGAGTGTCGCGGCCGCCCGGGCGGCAGTCCTTTGAAAGTCTGAATCGTTTCGTCGGAGTGACGCCATGACTGTCCGCACCCGCTTCGCCCCCAGCCCCACCGGCTATCTGCACATCGGTGGCGTCCGGACCGCGCTTTTCAATTGGCTCTTTGCCCGGCAGCGAGGGGGCCAGTTCATCCTGCGGATCGACGACACCGACGTAGCCCGGAACGTAGACGAGGCCCTCGAGCCGATCCTCTCGGGCCTGAAGTGGCTGGGCATCGACTGGGACGAGGGACCAGGCGTGGGCGGTCCTCATGCACCCTATTTCCAGTCGCAGCGGGCCGACCGCCACCGCGCCGCCGTGGAAAAGCTACTCGCTTCGGGCCAGGCCTACCGCGACTTCGCCACACCCGCCGAACTCAACGAAGAACGTCAGGCCGCTCAGGCGGCCGGCAAGCCGTTTCTCTACAGCCGGCGGTTCGCCGCGTTTGACGATGCCGCAGCGGCAAGGTTTGCGGCCGAGGGCCGACAGAGCGTTGTGCGGCTTAAGATGCCAAGGGAGTCAACGCTCGTGATCGACGACGCCGTCCGCGGCCGGGTCGAATTCGCCTGGGAGCGGGAGCAAGACCACGTCATCCAGCGGGCCAACGGCTCATGCCTCTACCATCTGGCGAGCGTGGTGGATGACCACGACCTGGAGATCACGCATGTGATCCGCGCCGAGGAGCATCTCTCCAATACGCCCCGGCAGGCATTCATCGCGCTCTCGCTGGGCTACCCACTTCCTGCCTATGCCCACCTGCCGCTGGTGGCCGAGCCGGGCAGCCGCACGAAGCTCAGCAAGC
>JBAXUW010000490.1:0-1543 GCA_037129495.1 Planctomycetota bacterium
CACCGCCACCATAGAGACCCAACCGGTCGGTAAGATCCCAGTCTCTCCAGGCATTCGCCATCACCGACCAGCCATCGACGGCCCGGACGTTGTAGAAGAAGGTTGGGTTCGGCGGCTCGAAACTATTCGTATACCCCGACAGGGCATCCCGGCCCCGGCCTTCGACTTCCATGCGGAGCAGACCGCGATTGCAATCCAGCGCGATGCCAGCGGCGGCGCCGGCCGTCAGGAGGCTGTCAGTCGCCCGGCCGGTGTTGAGAAAGGGATCCGCGTTCACCCCACCACTTTGAAGCGTGGCGAACGACGCGCCGATAATACCGGTGATATAAAACCGGCGGTCTGCAGCACTTTCGTCGATCGCACCGCAGCAGCCGCCCACGGGCTCGTCTCCCCCGTCGCTGCACAGACTGGCGTCGGGTGCGTCAGAAACAGCTTCGGCCGCTTCGTTATCGCTGCCGCAGAGGTTGATCGGATATTCACGAAACGCGGCGTCGCTCTGCCCGAGCAGCGAGGCAATGTCCTCAGCCCGGCCGTCAGTTACGACTGTGAAGACAACCGCCAAGGCGATCAGATACTGCCATTCCCACCTTCGCATACTCTTCTCCCCACAATATCTGCAGTGGCAGACTGGCTTTGCCACGAAAGACCGCGAGTCGAAGGGAGATCGACGCTCACAGCTCGGCGAATGGGCACGATCAGAGCCAACCGCTACCACCGGAATAAACCGCAGCGACGCAGCCCGCAGGGTCAGCCCAGTCTGAACCGCAGCAGCATGCCGTGCCCGTCGGCGATCTTCTGGAGCCCAGCCTCAAGTTCTGCCGCCTTCCCGGGCTCGGCCGTCACCAGCACGATATCAGCCGACTCTAGGCCAAAGAGCCGCTTGGCCGTATCACGCCGCAGCAGGAGCGAGGCGCCGCCGGATGTGTAATCGACGACGAGCGCCGCAATCTTCACGCGGAAGGTGCGGCCATGAACCTCGACGTCTAACTCGTCGCCAGGTTTGATGCCGGCCCGCCGGGCCAGCCCCCGCCGCAGGTCGGCTTCGGACGTGCCCACGGGATCGATCGGCAGCGGCATGTCGTCAGGCACATCGCGGGCCACGACCACACAGGCGCCGCCGGCCACGCGGCCCGTCGCCACACCGATTCCCTCAACCCGCCGCACACCCGGCAGGAGCCCCACATCATCCTCGGCTAGGCGCGTCTGCGGTGCGGCGGTATCAAGCCCGCCACTCACCATGCCCGCATGGGTGAGCATCCAGTCGGCCCGCATCAGTCGGGTATACCAGCCAATTCCATCATCGACATTATCGCAAATGGCATGCCCCAGGCCGATGCCATTCCTCACGGCCACGACCAGCACGCCGGTGGTCAGCGCCGTGCGGATCGGCTGCCGGATGATCTGTTCGACAGCCAGCGTCCGCTCAATCCGCCACCGCTTTGGAATGAGCCGACCGCAGGCAGCAGAGATTGTGGGCAGCACGACCGGCGTTGTCGCCACGAAGGCGAGCATCATCAGAATGCCCGCTGGCACCGCGGCCCGC
>JBAXUW010000491.1:0-1539 GCA_037129495.1 Planctomycetota bacterium
AAGATCGTCGCCGAAGGTGTGACCGGTGTTGAGCATGCCGGTGTAGAGCTCCGGCTTCGTGGGGTCGACCTTCACGTTCTTGACGTTGGCCAGCGACTGTCGAAGCGCTTCCAATTGTTCCGGCGATCGCCAGTCGGGATCAAAAATCCGCACGTATGGCTCCTGTTCCATCTGCTCCAGGATCTGCTGGTGGCTCTTTGCCGATTCGTCAACAAACTTCCAACCGATGCGGGCCTGATCGTAGTTATTTGGATCGGTGCTGGTCGGCCGCATGGAGTATTTTCGCGGCCGGGTCGATGACTTGAGCAGATTGTAGACCGTGGGCACCGAAGCATTGTGGAGATAGGGGCCGCGGGCCCAGATGCCCACCAAGGGTGGTGCAACATACTTGTGCGTCACCGTCACAGTGCCGCTCAGGAATCGCTTCTTCTCCTCGGCGTCCATGTCAAATACTCCCGTGATCCGCAGCGGGTCGGTGCCGAGCTCATCTTGGTCCACGAGCGTGTTGGGGAAGCTCACGAGGTCGTAGGTTTTCGATCCGGTCTTTTTGAAGTCACCGTGGCAGCGCGCACAGGTCTCCACGAAGACCGCGTGCCCCGCGTCGGCCTGCTCTTCACTGACGTCGCCGATGAACGGATACCGGGGCGTGGTGAGCGACTTGAAATACTCGGGCACGCACTGCCTAAACACCTCGCGGGCGTCGGCGTAATCGGCGCCGAGGTGGTCGCGGCTGATGGCCATCGCATAGGTCACATCGGCAACGTTGCCGGTAAAGCCGCCGTCGACATAGAGTCCTTGACCCTCTGTGCCAGCAGTCTTGTATTTGTAGTTGGTCCAGGGCAGGGGCTTGAGGAACGGAATCAGCGGCACCTGCCCCTCGATCTTCTTGGTGTAGCTGCTGCCGTGGTCGGCCACGAAAAACTTGTCGTAGCGGAGCAGGCTCGGCTTGAGCCCGTCGGGCCGGACCACGGGCACGAGGATTCCGAAGAAGTCGGCGGAGTCGACAAAGAACCGCGGGAGGTTTTTTGCAAACAGGAAGCCAGGGCTCGTTCCGCCGCTGGTCGCCACGTTCTGATGGAATCGCTCGAAGTCGAGAAACGCGTTTGGAATGCCCTCCGCAAATCGCGGTTGGGGATTGTGGGGATCGGGATTCGTAAAGAGCATCGTCGAATGACAGAGCCGGCAACTCGAGACCATGCCGGGAGCACTGCCGCCGACGACGTTCGCCTGCGTGCGGATGAGCCCAAGCGCCACGGTGAAATCTTGGTGGCTTTCCGGCACCGGCGGGTGCAGGCCATAGCGGAGAAGCATCTCCCGCCACCAAGCCCGGCTGAATTCCCGCACCGCGCTCAGGCGGGCCTGCTCCGCCTCGTCAGTCGCCTCCTCGGCCCATGCTTCGTTGAGCGTCTCCAAACCGTCGTAGCTCCACATCCCTCTGGCCAGATGGAAGCGGCTCTCGATCTCCAGTTTGCCCGCATCGATGGGCCGGCCGGCGGCGATGAGCTCCTTCGTACGCTGCGACTGGTGGTCGGAGGGGGG
>JBAXUW010000492.1:0-1539 GCA_037129495.1 Planctomycetota bacterium
AACCACGACACGCAATCTGAACCTCTTGTCATCCGGTCGAAACCAGTACGCCCCCAATCTCGAAATCTGCTGTAAAACCCGGTTTGGAACGTGCTTGGGAAGATCACGGTCGGGCTGGCCCTGCGGCCGCTGTAAAGTATACCCGCTCGCCAGCCGTTTGACCTTGCCGGTGTCGAAAACTCCCCGGGCTGTATCGGTCGTGTCGCACTCGAAACGCCATTTTTCTACAGGGAAAATCAGAGTTTTCCGATCCGACACTTTCCGGAGCGGATACTTGGGTTGAAGGCGGATCCGTACCCCGCCCTACCCCCCTCGTCTCAGAAAAGATTGACGGCCCTCCCATGCCCTCCGTACGATTTCTTAAGTTCGTTCACCGTTTTAGCATGGCGGCCCGCATCGCCCCCGGTATGACAACCATGTTTTCCGCAGGATTGGTGACTGTCCGAAACACGCTGCTCGCCGTTGGCACGCTGGCGCTCGCCTTGGCTCCACTGGATGCCGCCTTCGCGCAGGAGTGGGCCACGAAGATGTTTTCCACGACGAGCCACAACTTCGGCACCGTCGCCAAGGGCTCGAAGACCGAGCACCGATTCGTCTTTCGTAATGTCTACAAGGAAGACCTCCACGTTGTCAGCGTGCGGACCAGCTGTGGCTGTACCTCGCCCGAGGTGACAGTCAGCACCCTCAAGACGCATGAGACAGGCGAAGTGATCGCGAAGTTTAACACGAGGACATTTCTCGGCCAGCATGGCGCCACCCTCACCGTCACATTCGACAAGCCCTACCACGCAGAAGTGCAGCTCCGCATCGCCGGCAACATCCGCGGCGACGTGACCTTCGACCCGCCGTTTGTGGACCTAGGCAACGTCGATCTTGGCAAGGGCGTTGACCGAACGGTCCGCGTGACCCACGTTGGCAGCACGCCCTGGGAGATCAAGGACGTGCGAAGCGCGAATCCGAGTTTTGAAGTCTCGCTTTCAAAGCCGACCCACACTTCGAGTCAGTCCGCCTACGACCTCAATGTGCGGCTCAAGCCAGAGACGGCGGCCGGCTACGTGAAGGGACAACTGATCCTCGTCACGAATGATCCCCGCGCCGCCCAGATCCCGATGGACGTTGAGGGCCGGATCGTGGCCGAGGTAACAGTGAGTCCGCAACTGCTCTCGCTTGGCACAGTGGAGCCAGGAGCGAGCGTGACAAAGAACATCGTTGTGCGGGCAAACCGGCCGTTCTGCGTGACCGGCGTCTCCTGCTCAGATGGCTGCCTGACATGCGAGCCGAAGACGACCGCCGCCACCGTGCACATCCTCCCGGTGACGTTTGCGGCGGGCACAATGTCGGGCAAGGTGGAGCGGCAGCTGAAAATCTCGACTGATCTCGGCGAGGGTGCCGTGCCGATGGTCACGGTGCAGGTCACGGTTGAACAGCCCGCCGCCGTCGT
The DNA here is from genome assembly GCA_037129495.1 of Planctomycetota bacterium. Classification (GTDB taxonomy): domain Bacteria; phylum Planctomycetota; class Planctomycetia; order Pirellulales; family UBA1268; genus CAMCQY01. Next base: position 1,442 of record JBAXUW010000492.1, read on the forward strand.
CGGCCAGTCGGCGAGCCTGCAGTAAGAGTCGAACTGGTGGGATACGTTTTCGAACGTGTCCAATGCGTTCTGCTACCAACTGTGGCACTGCACCGCCG
>JBAXUW010000493.1:0-1527 GCA_037129495.1 Planctomycetota bacterium
TCTGCTCCGTCACGCCGATCTTCTTGACCGCCTCCAGCACGGTCTTGCCCCTACCCACCTCTACCTCGACCTCTCGAAGCTTGGGGATAATCTGCTCCGCCAGTTCCTTCTTTCCGCGTGGCATTGGTTGCCTCCCTTGGTTTGCTCCACCCCCAGATTCTCTCTCTGGGAGCGGTGCCGTTGAAGGGGGGCAGGTCGTTTTTCGAAGAGCCCGTCATAGGACGCCGGCCGTTCGTTCGTCAGGACGACGCGCTCATCGCAAAACGCAGCCCGGCATCGTAGTCGATCGTGCGCAGCATCCGCTGGTAGTTGGCCCTGGGCACCACGATGCCGAGCCCGTGGTCGATCAGACACGTCGCCGTGTCGACCTCGGGCCACGTTCTGATCTCCACCAGTGCCTTCCACACGTCCCCGTTCCAGATGAAATGACTCTGCTCGCGATACTGCGCCACGCACGACAGCGGCAGGCAATCGTGCAAGACGATCACTCCCCCGGGTCGCAGGACGTCCAGGGCGTTGCGGACGTCCTCGATCACCTGCTCGTGGTGGTGCAGCCCGTCCACAAAGATCAGGTCGAACGTGTCGGAATTCGACGCAAAACAATCCTGACTGGTCGCCCGGATCGTCCCGCCGCGGTTCGGATCAACGCCCACCTTACGAGCGGCCTGCACTCCCGCCCCGGTCCCTTGGTTGTCGTCCGCGCGATCGTGCGATGAAAACACCGATTCTCACGGTCGTCTTCATCTCGCATCGCATAGACCGAGAGGTCCCGCGCGCCGGCCGGTGACCTGCCCCCATGAATGACGCCAGATTCTAAGTTAGGGTTTTGCCCTCCAACAGACCAGCCCTGTGCGGTTGCGGAGGCGCAGCCGTAGCAACCGCACAGGGCTGCAGCGACTCTGGGGCCGGGGGTCGGTATCCCAAGGCACTGTGTGGCCGGATCGTGTTGTAGTGCTGCCGCCACCGCTCGATGAGCACCTTGGCCTCGAGCAGCGTGTCGAACGCTTCGCGTGCCAGCAGCTCGTCCCGGAGCAACACGAAAGAAGCTCTCCACATAGCCGTTCTCCCACGGTGAACCCGGCTCGATGAACAACGTCTTCACGCCAACTCGCCCCAGCCACTCCCGGACACACTTGGCGGTGAACTCGCTCCCGTTGTCGCTGCGGATGTGTTCCGGCACACCCCTGTGGACGAACAGGTCGCTCAGCCGCTCGAGAACGTCCTCGCTCGTGAGCCTCTTGGCGACATCGATCGCCAGGCACTCCCGAGTGAACTCGTCCACGACCGTCAGCATCCGGATCGGCCGGCCATCGGATGTGCGGTCGGCCACGAAGTCATAGCTCCAGACGTGATCGCGATGCGTCGGCCGCAGCCTGATGCACGACCCGTCATTGAACCACAGCCGCCTTCTCTTGGGCTGCTTTTTAGGCACCTTCAGCCCCTCATCACGCCAGATTCGTTCCACTCGCTTATGGTTCACCCGCCATCCCTCCCAGTGCAATAGAGCCGTAATTCTGCGGTATCCGT
>JBAXUW010000494.1:0-1522 GCA_037129495.1 Planctomycetota bacterium
TACGGATTCGGCCTCCTCGCGCTGGCGGCTGCCTGTGCGGTCGTCTGCGCCCAGTCCGCAGCCACGGCGGCCGAGGACGACGGCGACTGGGAGATCACGGCCGAAAGTGAGGCGGCCGTCGAGCGGGGCCCGCGAGGTCGCTGACATCGGTCCGGCCGCCCCGCCGGCGGTGCCATCCTCGGGGGAAGCTTTGCCCCCCGAGGCCGCCGCGCTCGCCATTCCTAGTGGGACACCACCGGGATGCGAGCCGCTCTCTTGGTCACGTTGTGCACGCCGTCAAGAGCCACCAGACCTGTCGCCGGGCGATCCGGCGGCACCCCGTGGGCTCGCCGTCCCGCACGCCGCTACGAGCGCCGCCGCCCAGAGAAGACGCCGCTCCACAGAGTGGTCTCTGAGAACCTCGAGAGCTGGCTCGAGTGGCGAGAAGCCGCCGAGCGGCCCGTGCCGGGCTACGTCGAGGAGGAGCTCCGCGGCTATCTCGAGTGCGGGCTCCTCTGCTTCGGCTTTGCCCGCGCGGTCTGCATGACGTGCCGCACGGGATTCGTCGTGGCATTCTCCTGCAAGGGCCGCGGCGTCTGCCCGTCCTCTAACGGCCGCCACATGGCTAGAGACCGCCGCGCATCTTGTCGATCACGTCATCCCGCCGGTGCCCGTGCGGCAGTGGGTGATCTCCGTCCCCAAGCGCCTGCGCGGCATGCTTGCCGACCGGCCCGCAGCTGTAAACGCCCTCACGAAGATCTTCCTTGATGAGATCGAGCGACTGCTGTGCGCTGCCGCAGGCGTCACCGATGCTGTCAACACACCCACGGCCGCCTGCCCGCGGCTCGGCGCCGTCTCCTTCCTCCACCGCTTCGGTTCGGCGCTCAACCACCACGTGCATCTCCACGCGTGCGTGACCGACGGCGTCTTCAGGCCGGCTGCTGACCAAGCAGGCGGCGACGCCCCGCCGGCGTTCCTGCCCGCACGACCGATCACGCAGCCTGATCTGGCCACGGTCACCGAGCGGGTACGGCGCCGCGTGATCCGCTGGTTCAGGCTCGCTCACCTGCTCGACGCTTCTCCGGCTGCCGACATACTCGCCTGGGAGAACAGCGGGTTTTCCATCGACGCGAGCGTGCGGATCGCGCTCATCGACCGCGACGTGCCCAGCTATTTTCGGAGTCTCGAACACCTGCTGCGGTACTGTGCCCGCCCCCCCTTCGCATTGGAGCGACTCTCCGTGATCCGCGGCCCAGACGGCCGGATCGCCCGCATCCGTTACGGGCTGCCCAGACACAAAGCCGCCAACTGGGTCGGGCCCGGCCGCGGCCGAACGTCCACCCGGCCGGGAGCCAATGGCGTCGTCGACCTCTCGCCGTTTGAGTTCCTCGACCGGCTCGCCGATCTCGTGCCGCCGCCGCGGAAGCACCGGCATCGCTACCACGGGGTGTTTGCACCTAACCACAAGCTCAGGCGGGCCGTCACGGCGCTGGCAATCGGGAATGTCGGCAAGCGGCAAGACGCCGCGATCGGCGGACATCCG
>JBAXUW010000495.1:0-1521 GCA_037129495.1 Planctomycetota bacterium
GGGAAGCAGCGCGATGCCGCGACGGGCGGGCATGCGAGCGACGACCACGCCACGGGAGGCTGTGGTGACGCGAACCAAAAGCCTCGCTCCCACGACACCTCCCGGATTGCCTGGGCCAAGCTGATGGCGACATCCACAGCCTTTCTGGGCCGGGGCAAGCCCGGGAGGCGGGAGCAACCGGCTCACGAGTCGCTCAGCAGGAGGGCAACGCCTGTGAAGTTGCCATTGACCGGGCTATCCTTTTCTGACGTCCGTCACGGGCCTCAGTCCGGGCGGGATCAGGCCGACGTCGCGGCTGCTGCCGTCGGGCTTGTAGAGCGTGACTAGGTCGTGCGAGCCGGCCATGATCGTGACGAAATAGGAGTTGTCGGGGGAGATGTAGGTGTTGCAGCCGGCGCGATAGTCTTTGCGGTCCAACTGGCCTGTGCGGAGGTAAAACATGCCGGTGGCTGGATGCGGAAACTCGCCCAGCGCGCGGCTGTTCGCGCCGTTCCAGTCCACGCAATGCATCCGCAGCTTCCCTTCGGTCTTCGCGGTGTAGATCATGTGGCGGCCACTCGGGGAAATCAGCGGGTCGTAGAGTTCGCCCTCGGGCGCGAGTTCCCGCTCGCCTTTGCCTTCCGTATCGAAGGCCATGATCGAACAGCCGACACCCCCGTCGACACTGCTCTTGTCCGTCTGCCATCGCTTGTTGCGCAGCCACACGATCCGCGTCTGGGCGCCGGTGAGTGCCAGCACCTTCGCCGCAATGCTCTGAACGGGTGCCGCCGCGTTTTTGCCCGCCGTCGGCTCAATGGCCAGCGCGGTGCCGGCGGACACGAGCATCGCCGCCATGCAGCCTACTATCAGAATTTTTCCTGTACTCATATTTATCTATAACTCCAAGAGGTTTTGACTCTATGCTCAATCGAGATTAGGCCGCTGTACCAGCCGGCTTGGCGACGGACGAAAACGGCACCAGCGACCAGCCGGAACTCTCGGTGAATTCACGGGCCGCGAAACACGAGATGATCAGCTTCTTGCCGGCCAAGTAGCCGGCATCGGACTTGGCGCGGCGCAGCAGGTTGACGCGTGCCGGCGTGGAAGACGAGGCAGTGGCTGTCGCCCATGAGCACGATCGGGCTTGCCTTGTCCTCGAGCGCGGCGCCGTCCGCACCGGTGACCACCCGGATCGGCAGTTCCTCGGATTCTTTGCCGTCCGTGAGGTCGCCGACGATCGTCCGCTTTTCGGCCGCGGTCGTGAAGGCGTCGGGCTTGGCCGGCAGCCACGCGGGAGCGCCGAGCCGCTCCTTGAGCAGCTTCGCCATCAGTTCGCAGGCATAGGGCGACCAATGGGTGTCGGTCTTACAGTACAGGGCCGGCCCGTTGGCCTTCTCCTTGGCGAAAAGCGTCGGCCAGGTCGAGCACCTTCACGCCCTTGGTGGCGAGCTGCGTGTAGAACTCCTGCTGGACCGCGTCGATCCGTCCCGCGGCCGGTTCTTCACCGCTGGCGGCGAAGGCGGTGAGGCAGAAGATGAGGAC